>CAMHTW010000019.1 GCA_946188165.1 uncultured Prevotella sp. | reverse complement strand
CAAATTGAAAAAAGAAGGAATTATGAGAAAGGAAACATGGAAGGCGGTGATTCAGGTCATCATCACGATTCTGACCGCCATTAGTTCAACAGTACTTGTACAGAGCTGTGGGCTATGTAATTGGAGATGAGAGAGTAACCAAAATCCCCCATTTCATCGAAAAAAGTAAGCCTGGCAATTCCTGTCAGGCTTACTTTTTTCAGTGTAAGGTCGTTTTTTGTTTTTATTACCAAATCCTTATGCGATCCTCGGGCGCACGATAGAGCTTGTCGCCGGCTTTCACGTCGAAGAGGTCGTACCAGACGTCAATATTTGTGACCGTACCGTTGATGCGCTCTCTTGACAAAGAATGAGTGTCTTTGTAATTAGCCGTTTCTATGCCTTCACCGGTGGTACGCAAGAGGGCGTACTTGGCTGTATACTTGGACTGCCAGAGTTTTGCGATTGCCAAGAAGAACCGTTTACGCTGTAACTCGAACTGCTCGCCTTTGAATCCGCTCTCAGTAAGATGACGCACATAGGTGTCGTAGGCCAGCAAGACACCGCCCAGGTCGGCAATATTCTCGGCAATGGTATAAGCACCGTCATTCTTAACATTTGGTAACGCCCAAGGCATTATCTCAAAGTTGCTGTAGCAGTCGATAAGCTGCTGAGCACGATTCTGGAACTCCTGACGGTCGGCATCGCTGGCCCAAATGTCTTCGCGGTCGCCTAACTTGTTGAATTTTGCACCTTGGGTGTCGAATCCGTGGGTGATTTCGTGTCCGAAGACCATCATGGTAGCATAGTTATGGGCGTCGTTCTGCTGCGAGTCAAGGAGAGGAGGCAACATCCAGGCTGGATAGATGTTCATGGCATTAAAGTTCGGGGAATAGAATGCGTTCATGACGGTAAGGTCATATGTGGTCATGAGTGAATGGAAACTTGCTCTTGGGGTCTCCATGCCTGCAATTTTCCTACATAAGGCCAGATTGGTGCGGCGTAGTGCCATAATGTCGTCGAGGAGTGTCTTCTCGTTGCTAATGTCAGCAAATCCTTCAGAGAACCACTCGTCAGGACTGCCGATGTTGAATGTCATGGCGTTGAGTTTCTCTTTTGCCAATTGCTTAGAGGCGTCGCTCATCCATTCGTTGGCAGCAATGCGCTGATTGAAGGTCTGGCGCAACTGAATGCAATAGTCCATCGTGCGTTGCTTCATTTCGGGCGTGATGTATGCATTGGTGAAAATGTACGACTTCTCGTACTTCAGCAAGCTATTCGCACAGTTCTTAACCATCTCCATACGCGTCTTGGAACGAACCAATGCTGTGTCTCTGGCAACTCCCATAGCCATGGTTTGTTTCAACTGGTCAAGATCAGATTGCAAAGCAAGCATCTCTGCTAGGGCGTCTTCTATATATTCTGGATTAAGATTGGGATTCATGTCAATACTGCAGGCATCATCGAGATTGAAGCTGAGCTCAGTAAAGATGGTTGTCAGCATCGGCCATTTATCGTGGTCGTATGCGCGTCTGGAGCCACCACCTTTTAGAGGATGTACGTTGGCCAGCAAGTCAGGATTGCTAATCAATTGCCATTCCAAGCTTTTCTTGTCAATCGTGTTTTTGATGGGAGCATAGTCAGTAGTTTTCGGCCAAAACGTTACGTTGATATGTCCGTTTCTTGACACCAAATTAACACCGAATGAAGTTGCATAGCCTTCATTGATCAGTTCTCCCCAAAGTTTCCACGCCTCTTCACAAGTGGTTACAGTGTTAATTCTCACCAGAGCGGCGTTAATCTTGTCCATGATTTCGGCGGAATCAGCTTGGGCAGCGTCTGCCAACAGCTTTTCATAGTTCGGGAAGGGGAGTGCTGACAGACGCTCTCCTATCATGGTCGGAATCTCTTGTGCCATGATTGACTTGAAATCGAACGATGACTCGTCAATCACTGTGCTGTTCCAGTAGCCACCGTTACAGTACATATAGAAATCATCACCAGGACGCACACTGGTGTCCATGTCAGTTTCGGGTACGTTCCACTGTCCATAGTCTGTAGTCGGTGCGGGGTTGTCTTCGATAGTGCACGATGTCAACATCGGCATTGTCATCATCAGCATTAAAGCTGCTGTTGCCATCAGAATCTTTTTCATTATTATAGAATTTATTGATTAGTTTGACACTGATTTAACAAGTCCCTTCTCCATCAAGATGGGCAGGATGTTGGCTGCCGATTGGCGGTTGTGCTTGGCCTTGATGGCATGATATCTTTCCAGTAGAGGGGCATCGTCGGCCAGCAGTTCTGCCATGAATTCATCGTTGATGCGGGTAATCTTAGTCTTGCCTTCCTGATTGACTGTGCCGTCAACGAGGTAGCACTTCAGGTTGCTCAGACTCTCGTTGGCTATACCTAAGGCTATTGAAGTACTGGTGAAACCGAGTCTCGAGCTGGTATTGCCGGCAAAAAGACCTGCTGCAGCGGTTCCGAAAGCAGCTACTGCCGTCACACCGTCGGTCTTGAAAGCCAAGATGCAAAGCTTATCCTTGTCGTAGCGTACAGCCTGAACATATTTTGAAGTCTCCAGGCTGACATTGCCATTTCTGAGGTTGCGGCAGTTCACGAACAGCTGCTGACCATACATCACGGCGAAAGCCTCCTTCTTCAGAACCTTGTCGCTCTGCTTGTCGCCAGTCTTGAAATAAAACACGCCGTGGTCGCCGCTCTTGATCTGACAAACCTGCTTGGTGCGTCCGGCAGTCAACTCGTCGAGTGACTTCCAATTGTCGGCAACAAAATCCTCGTAACTCATGCAATACTTTGCAACCTCGGCGTTAGCCATCATTGATAAGAAACAGAAAAGTGCTAATACGAATATATTCTTTTTCATACTTGTACGTTATATAAAAGAGTTAATGTTTGCGAAGGATAAAGCGGTCTGGCTCGATAGAAACGGTAGGCAGGTTGGCAGCCGAACGTCTGCGGGCATTGGTCGTCGCATTCTCGTAGTCAACGTAACGGGCCAGAAAATCCATGATTTGCAGCTTGTCGTCTTGGCTGAAGTGCTCAGGATTGTTGAGGTCCTGATTGTGGACACCGAGCCCGCCAATGAGCATCATCGTATTGCTTTCATTGATCTTGTCGGGACGTGCACCCGTCCAGGGGTCGCCCTGTGCATAGTAGAACATGATGGGTCTGTCGGTCGTAGGTAGGAAGTTCTCGCGGATGTCCTTGATTTTCGAATTGTCGTAGATGTCATAGAGCCATAAGTCTTGTTCGAAGAGGTTGGAAGGATTTGGGCCGAAATCCACTTTGCCTATCAGACTTTCGTAGCGCGAGAAGTCATGACAGTATTGTCCCAACTGCTTAGCGGTTTGAATGGAGTAGGGGTAGTAAGAGTCGGCCATCCAGTAGTAGTCCTCTTCCTCAGCAGCCGGGGCTAATGGTGAGTCATACTTCCAAAGACCGTTTTGTGTCAGAATATCACGGAAATAGATGTAGTCAAGAATCACTTCCGCTTCAGCATCAGCCGATGGGATGTTCAGAGCACGCTCCTTGGCCGTATTATAGGAGAACTGGCCAAAGAAGAACTCAGGCAAAAGTCCTATATAGTGGTCCAAACTGCTGTTAAACCAGGGGTCTGTATGCTCTGGGTGGAGTGCCTGTAGCTGGGCATTGTATTCCTTGCACTTCTGGACGTAAGTGTCGTAGAACGTGTTCTCGTTGGCCAACACACCGTCCAGCAATTTGAAGTAAATGGCGTGCATGTTCTCGCGCTCGGCATCGCTGCCTGACTCCTCTTGCATGTAGGTGCCTACTGGCATATAGTAGAGCGAAGTCATAAAGGGTGAGCAAAACACGGTGGTCACTGTCATGTCGTTGGGGTAGAAGTAGCGGTAGAAGAGCGACGTCATGCCGTCCTTGCTGGTGCCGGTGCTGATCCACTCCTTGGGCAGAATCTTCTTCAGTGGTTCGAAGATAGCATGGTGGTCGGCAGCAGCCTGCTCAATGGTGAGATAGTCCCAGCGCGTGTCGCTCAGATTCTTCGAGTCGCCAAAGTAGCGGTGCTCGACGATGATAAGGTTGGCATCCATATTGGCCGCAATGTCGAGATGGGTATAGTTTTTCCAATTGTCAGGAAGGTCGTATCCACAGGTGTACATCACGGTAGGACGGTCGAAGCCCTTAAAGAAGAGAAATGCCTTCTGCCTCATCGTGCCTGCCGAGGGATTCTCATGATCGACTGGCTGATTGAAGAAGACCTGATAGCACTCGGTAAAGCCGACATCATTAGTCTTAGGTGTGAAAGCTTCGACACTGGTCACATTTCCCACCTGACGGAGCAAGTCGCCAAAGGGGGTGGTAGATACTACCGGCGTTGGTGCGGGATTGTCTTCAATGCTGCATGACGTCAGCATTGGCATAATCATTGTCATGCAGTAGAAGGCCACAGCCGCCATAAACTCTTTTTTCATTTTTCGTTTTTAAATTGTTATTATTTATAAGATAGATATTCCAGACATGTTGTTTTTTACTATTTGATTTCGACGACAAAATTACATCTATCCCGAAAAACAACAGTCCCACGGTGGGAAAAAAGAGTCCCAAAACGTGAAAAAGTAAGCCTGACAGAAATTGCCAGGCTTACTTTTTTCGTTGAAATGGGCGATTTTTGTTATCTCTCACTTACTCGCGACTTTGACCTACGGTCGAAGTCGCTCACGTTCGGAAGAGTTCGAATAAACTCAACTTTTCTCTCACTTACTCGCGACTTTGCGATAGTCTGATGGCGACATGCCATAGGCATCGCTGAAGATGCGGAAGAACGAGCTGCGCGAGAAGCCGGATAGTTCGGCAATCAGTGCTACGGGCTCCTTCGTGGTGCCCAGCAGACGGGCAGCGTAGCGCAGACGGTACTCGTTGAGGAATCCACTCAGGTTTTTACCATTGGTACAGGTGGTAATGGCATCGGTCACATAGTGCTCATTGGTGCCGAGGAGTTGGGCCAGTCGGTTGCGGTCCAGGTCTGTGTCGGTATAGATATGGTCCGGGCCGTCCATGAGGTCGCAGATGCGGCGGAAGAGCTGTTGCTCGGCAGTGAGGCTCGCCTCCGGCTCTGCCTTCAACTGCTCAATGGCCTGCTGTTCCTCGCGTTCGCGCTGCTCTATCTCAGCCACCAGTCGGCGATTTTTCTCAAGGAGTGTCTTGTTATATTGATGTGTGCGCCAGAAGAGGTAGCCAATAAGTAGAATGAGGAGGAGGGCAGCGACAAGCAGTACTCGATGGATGCGGGTTTCGCTTTTGGCATCGTTCAGTTCCAGTTCCTTCTCATGGGTCTGGTATATGACCGCCAGTTCGGCTGCTTCATTCTTTTTTTGCCAGATGAGGGCAGAGTCAATGGCAGCGCTGACACTGTCGGCAAAGACCAGTGCGTCGGCGTTGCGCCCAGCCTTGCGGTAGGCCATGTAGCGGGGAGAGAGACGGGTGGCGATGTTGTCGAAGGTCATCTTAGCGCTGTCGGTAGCCAAATAAGTGCTGTCAATCTGTTCATACCAATAGGCCGCCTCGTCGTAGCGACCAGCTGCCATCAGGTATTTCGCCGCCGTGGTGTAGCCATTAGGTTCCATCAGGCGGCTGCGGGGAATGGCAGCATAAGTGGCGGCGGCCTCGGCTGCATGGCCCGATTCTTGTAGGAACAATGCCCGCTGGAGTGCAATATGGCCTTTCCATTCCTCAATCACCAGCGAGTCATGATGCTCTTGCTTGGCGAGGGCAATTCCTTGTGCGCAACGGTCAAGCCACGTCATGGCTCCTTCAATGTCTCCTGTCTCATGGTAAATATCGGATATACTCATACATACCCAGGCCATATCCCAACCTTTACGGTTCTGATGATTGGTGTTTTGTAGTTCTGCCTCGTAGACTTTCTGTCCCGTGAGCTTTGCTTCGTCGTATTCGTGCAGCTGTAATTGGACATCAGCCATGAGCATCAGCAAGGCAGACTCGACTGTTTTGGGGAATGCCTCGTTTCCCTTTGCCAAGTGCAGCAAGCCTGTGACGACGTTCATTGCGCCCTCAGTGTCGCCTCGACGATAGCGCAGGAATGCCCAGCGGTACCCGGCATCGGTATAGGTGAACCAGTCCTGGGAAGGAGTAGGGACATAGCCTTCGTAGGACTTCTTGTAGAAATGCTCCGCTATCTTCATCTGCCACCCTTGGTCGTAGACGCGTCCGCGCAGGTAGTCGGCCCTTGGCGTGCTGATGATGTTCGCCGTCTCCATGCTGTCGATGATGGCCAGGGCGCGATTCATGTCTTTTGCATGATAGGCCTCGTCATACCGTTGCTGTGCAGCATCTGCCTTCTCATCGTGCTTCGTATCGCTACAATGAGTGCAAGCAGCCGTCATGGTCAGCACGGCGCATAGTAGAAAAATGTATAACCTCTGCTTCATTCACACATGCTTTTGGATGCAAAGATACTCAATTAATCTGTAACTCAACACATTCTATACGTTAAAAGAGTAAAAACGACACGAAAAAAACTCACATCGGACTCGTGTGAGTTTAGTATCGAAATGGGAAAAATAAGCCTGGCAGAAATTGCCAGGCTTGGAAATTCCGATGAAATCGTTATAATTATAACGCAAACTTATAACCAAGAGTAAACTGGATGACGCTATTCACTACCATATCTTTACGCGGTCTTCAGGGGCAAGATAGAGCTTGTCGGTGGGCTTCACGTCGTAGAGTCGATACCAGTCGTCCTGCAGGCGCATCATGCCGTTCACACGGTTGTGGTTGGCTGAGTGGTTGTCATTGTGATAATAATACTCCAATAGTGATTGGTCAAGTTCTTCTTCACCTTTCCATATATGTGCGAAGGAGAGGAAGAACTTCTTGATCTGCTCGTCAAACTGTGTACCCTTGAAACCTTGTTCGGTGAGTCGCTGCTTGTAACACTCCAGAGCCAGTTCCTGACCACCGTAGTCGGCCATGTTTTCTTCGAGCGTATACTTTCCGTTGGCCATGAGTCCCGGATAGACTTCCAGTTGGTTGTAGAGGTCAATCATAATCTGCTGCTTGGCTTGGAAGGCAGCCTTATCGGCAGGAGCCCACCAATCGCGATAATTGCCGTTTTCGTCAAAATTTGCACCACTGGCATCAAAGCCGTGACAGAACTCGTGACCGAAGGTGGTAGTGACGGCATAGACCGCAGCCTCACTCAGGTCGTTGTCGAAACGAGGCTTACAAATCCATGCAGGCAGAATGACCAGCGTGTTGGCTGTAGGCATATAGAAGGCATTGTCGGTGGTGAACTGTGACATGCTGGCCCAAAGGTCCCAGCCTAATTCAGCGGCATTCTTGCCACGTAGGCTACTAATGGTCTGTACGGCATTCTGACGCAGTTGCGTGACGGTAGCCAACAGGACATCGCCTTCAACCACAGGTGTCAGCTTGTCGTTCCACTGGTCGGGATAGCCGATAAAGAACAGCATAGCCTCGGCCTTCTTGCGTGCTTCAACCTTAGTGGAAGCACTCATCCAGTCAAGATTGTCGATGCGACGGATGAAGTTCCTACGCATCTGCTCCATGATGTC
Source organism: uncultured Prevotella sp. (assembly GCA_946188165.1). Classification (GTDB taxonomy): domain Bacteria; phylum Bacteroidota; class Bacteroidia; order Bacteroidales; family Bacteroidaceae; genus Prevotella. The sequence goes on along the minus strand of CAMHTW010000019.1, from coordinate 49,820 downwards.
CTGACACTGCTGCTTGCTGATGTTGTCTTTGCCATAGATCTCAGTCAGCAGGCGATACTTATAATACTTGTTGTACTGCAGAGCATGGCTCAACATGTCCGTGCGGTTAGCTTGCTTGCTGATGCTGGGGACGAAAGGCAGGTCCTGCGCTAACACATTGTAGATCATGTAGTCGCGGAAGGCTTCTAAATACGACGGAGACTGGGCAACGTCAGCAAAGTTAAGCATTAGTGAGCCAATACCCTCACTGCCCATGCCCAAGACCTCGTTTTTCAGCTCTTGATCGGTGAAACCCATCATTTTTAAGACTGCTTCTTCCTTCTGTCCGTCATTGGATGAGGCGCGACGTGTGACAGTGATAGGCTGAGGATGGCGCGCCAACTCCAAAGCATATTCAAAGGCTTGCATTTCGAGATTTTCGATTTCAATGGCATGCCCTGTAATCTGGGCGATACGCTCCTGAGAGAAGCCCAAGGCACCGAGATGCGAGCAATAGGCGGTAACGACACTATCCAGCGAATTTTTATCCTTTCGAGCAGCATAACTGGTCACCTCTTCTGTCATAGCGCCTGAGGTAACAACATTGACACCCTTCCTGCCATCATTACAATATGGAATCAGACGGAACAGGGGGCTATAGCCTAACGACTGCAGGTTAACAAAAGCACTGAACAGCTGATCAGCTGTTGTCACCTGCTCCAGCATCCGCAGACGTTCGCTGAGCAGCGCCTTGTTCTTGCTGTCGTCGTTCAACGTCTGGTCGGCCTGATTGCGCAGCGTCAGCATGACGGGGTCGGTGCTGGTGTTTAGCATGTTTTTGTACAATTGTTGCATTTCACTATTAATCTGCTTGAACAAAGACGGTGAGGGGGTACTGCTGTTAAACCACTGTCCGAGTGCATACCTGTAGAAGTCGTTGCCCGGACGTACTGAATTGTCAATCTCGCTGTCGTAGGGGAATGGCTTGTAGTCTGTGACAGGAGCGGGATTGTCCTCAATAGCGCACGATGTCAACATTGACATGGTTATTGCGCAGAAAAGGACGGCGGATAAAATCTTTTTCATTGTTTTTAGTGTTAAATGATTATACTTTGTTGTTTATTAAAGAATTCCTGCTTTTCGCATCTTTTGGCGCAGCTCCTCATTCTGTCGGATGAAGCGTTCGATGAAAACGTTCTGGTCGCCAATACGCCAGCGCTGGTATATAATGATGATGACAAGTGCCAGCACCACTACAATGAAGGCGGCGGCTAACGCAACTGTGAAGACAAGTGTTATATTCATGTGCATTATCGATTTGAATTCGCTTGCAAAATTAGGCAATCTTTTGGAAATAACAGTCCTACGGTAGGAAAAAAGAGTCTCAAAACGTGAAAAACTGCATGTTTTGTTGCTGAATTCGTATTATCACGTCATGTTAATTCAAAAAAATATGCAGTTTTTCCCTGTTTTGTATATTATGTAGAATTAATTTGTTATATTTGCACCCTCTAAGGAATTGTAAATATGGAAACATTTATGTTTTTGGGCTTTGGCCTTGATGCTTGGATTACCATTGTGACGGTGCTGGGCATGTTTACTATCCTACTGTTTACCAAGTGGCGTAGCGACATGGTCTTCCTCGGAGCCATCGGTGTGCTCTATGTCACGGGTGTGCTTGATGCGAAGGAAGCCTTCTCAGGTTTCAGCAGCACGTCGGTCATCACCGTCGGCGTGCTCTTCGTTGTTGTTGCAGGTCTGACGCATACTGGTGTGCTGCAATATATTGTGAAGTATTTGCTCGGCACGCCCAACAGCTATGCGAAGGCAGTGACGCGACTGATGCTGCCTGTGGCTGCGCTCAGTTCGTTCCTTAGTAATACGACCGTGGTGTCGCTCTTCGTCAATATTGTCAAGATGTGGTCCAAGAAGCTGGGCGTGTCGCCCTCGAAACTGCTCATACCTCTGAGCTATGCCTCGGGCATGGGTGGTGTCTGTACGCTGATTGGTACGCCTCCGAACCTGATAATCGGCGGTCTCTATGAAGAGAAGACGGGCGAAGCCATGAACATTCTGACCACCACCATCCCCGGTCTGTTCTGTCTGGTCGTCGGTGTGTTGTCGGTCATTGCCATGCGGCGGCTGCTGCCCGACCGCAAGGCTCCTGAGAGTGCTTTCGAATCGACGGGCGACTACACGGTGGAACTGCTGGTGCCATCAGACAATCCTTATATCGGACAGACGCTGGCACAGGCAGGTCTCTTCGATGTCAAAGGCGGTAGCCTGATAGAGATGCGCCACTTCGACGAGCCCCCAACGCTTGTCTCGGAGAACGAGCCTGTTATGGGAGGCGACCATCTGGTCTATGCCGGTCAGATAGACGAACTGATTGAATTGGCGAATAGCCATCAGTTGGTGAGTGCCGACCACCATGTCTTTTCCATCAACGAGGTTGACAATAGCAGCACATTGCGTACGGCATACGTTGACTTCGGTAGCAGTCTGATAGGAACCACCATCGGTGGCAGTACGTTTGAGAAAGACCACAATGTGATACTGGCAGCAGTGTCCCGACGCGGTGAGCGCATCAACGAGGCGCCGCGAAATGTCGTGCTGCAGGCTGGTGACACGCTGTTGCTGGTATGTCCGAAGAACTTCAACGTCGATACCTCGTCGATGAGCAATGCCCTGCATTTCTTCGATTCTGCCGACGTGCCCAACATTGGTAGCGGTACCATCATCTCTACACTCATCATGATTACCATGGTGGCACTGTCGGCCTTCGGTGTCATGCCGCTGCTGCAGTGTGCGTTCCTTGCTGCCGCTGCCATGATGATTTGCCGCTGCTGTAACATGGATCAGGCCATGCGTGCCATTAACTGGGATATACTGATGGTCTTTGCCGGCAGTGCCGTGCTTGGCCTTGCCATCCAGAAGACGGGTATTGCCGAGTGGCTGGCCAACGGCATCCTTGACGTCTGTGGCACTAATCCCCTGGTGGTGATGATAGCCGTCTGCTTTGTCGGTACCTTCATCACTGAGTTCATTTCGAACACCGCAGCCGGTGCCATGTTCTTCCCCATCATGTACGAGGCCGCTGAGAAATTGGGCTATGACCCGTTCCCCTTCCTCGTTGCCCTGATGGTGAGCGTCAGTAGCAGCTTTGCTACGCCTATCGGTTCGCCCACCCACATGCTGGTCTATGGTCCTGGCGGCTATCGCTTCAGCGACTTTATGCGTATCGGTCTGTTGATGAACATCATCATCCTCGCCGCCAATATCCTAATCGTGAATATCGTCTATCCGCTGACGCCATTGCCCTAAGCACTCTGCTTAGTAGATGACCTTTTTGCCGTTGACGATGTTCAGACCCTTTTGGGGCTGGCTGAGACGCTGGCCGTGAAGATTGTAATAACGGTTATTGGTTATTGTTTCACGGTTAACGTTCTGGATGCCTGTTGCACCACCGGTAATGGCCACGCCAAAGCGCTGTGTGAACGTCGTCTCGCCGTCGCTGACGGTGACGTTCAGCCAGCCTACACTCTGGGTGTCAGGCTTGGTGGCCTTAACGGTCAGTATGGAGCCGTCGATACGGGGTGCATAGAGGCCATTGGTTTGCTTGTCCAACGTGTAAGACGGTGTGACGCTCTGGCCGTTTTGACCGTAGAAGCCGGCGAAATGCTGCTTTAGGTCGATGGAGGCTTCGCCATTCGTTGCTACCATGATATACGGATGAGCCATGAACTCTAAATAGTCCTCTAAGAGTGTCCAGCCGTCACCGTTGGGATCGTCGTTCTGGTTGGCCACACTGGCATTGCTGCCTATGCACTGTTCCCACCAGTCAGGCATACCGTCTTGGTCGGTGTCCCAGTCAGCGGCACGCTGCTCTTCAGGATACTCCTCCCAGCCTTTGCCTGCCGCATGTTCGGTAATGTCCTCCTCCGTGTCTATCTCGCCCTTGATTCTCGACTTGCTGCCCACATAGGTATATGTGCCGTCCAGCGTCTCGCGGACGTTACGCTGGTGGTGCTCGTCGCGCATGGGCATAGTGGCTCCGGCATAGCTGGTCACAATCTTCATGGCATCCTGAGCCGTATGGATGGTGGCATGCGAGGGGAACAGCGGTTCGCTGAGCAGATACTGATAGGTGGTGGGAATATTGCCCGTAGCATTATAGGTGTCGCCCTTCTTGTCGTTGCTCAGGGTGTGGTTCCTGTTTTCGCGGATGTTGCCGCTGACGTAGGCCTGGTCGATACCGTCAGGGGCTATGGCATCCTCGAAGTCCTGCGTAAAGAGAATGGTCTTCCGCGTGTCGGCTCCCATCTTATAGTAATTGTTGACGAAGTTCACCGCATGACAGTTGCCGTCGGTGGTACGACTGTTCCAGTTATAGCAGACATTGTTGAACAGGTCCAGGCCACCGATAGGACGGTTCTGTCCATCCATGCCGCCGCCCATCGACCAGTTGCGTCCTGCACAGTTGACCAGCAGGTTGTGGTGCCATGAGCCTATGCGTCCGTCGATGGTAGCCGCATAGCCGTGGTTGGTACCGTCGGCATAGTTCTTGTGGCCTGCAATGCCCAGTGCCTCGCTGATGACGCTATACTGGAACGAGATGTTCAAGGCGCCGCGTCCCGATACCGTCTCGTCGGTGCCCCAAGCCGCCGTGCAGTGATCTACGATGGCGTGGTTGGCTCCCGACATACCCATGGCATTACCCGTGTTTTCGCCATAGATGCCCAAGCCGCGCTTGAAACGTATATGGCGGCAGATGACGTCAGAACCGATGTTGATGTTCGAGGCCTTGATGCAGATGCCCTTGCCGGGAGCTGTCTGCCCGGCGATGTAGGCGTATGGCTTGACAAACTGAGCAGCGAAATCGAGTTCGATGATGCCACTGACGTCGAACACGATATAGCGTGGCTCGTCGATGTTTACCAGTCCATAGAGCAGGGAGCCGGGTGTGTCCTTGTCGCCGCTGAGGTTCGTCACATGATACACTATGCCGCCGCGTCCGCCAATGGCATGGCGGCCATAGCCCTCAGCACCCGGGAAAGCCAGTTGGCAAGGCTGGAAGGTCCATACCTGTCCCTGATGCACCTGGCCGTTGCCATCCACCTCGTCAATGCGCCACCAATATTTCTGCATGGATGACAGACCGCTCTTGACATATTGCGCCGCCGTGCCTTCGTATTCGTATGTAGTGGCAGCAGCCACTGCTGCGGAGTCGGTGCCTAAGACCATCTTATGACTGACGACACCTTCTGGAGCCGTCCACGAGAAGGTCACTGTACCCTCTTCCGTACCCGCATGGAAGTCATGATTTTCAGGCATCGGGTCCGTCGCCCCAATCGCTGCCACGTCGAATTCCAGACCGTTAATCATGACACGTGTATTGGTATAGGTCTTGCCAGCCTCTGGCACAGTGCTGTAAGTGATGACGACAGGCTGTCCTTCAGTGACGTTGAACGTGATGAACGACGTGCCGGCCTCGGCATTGCTTTGGGCGGCAGAAGTAAACTTCACGCCAGTAGCCACCACGTTGCCGTCAACCCGCACTTCGATGTCGGGCTGCGTCTGGTTCTTGTCGGAGTTGTTGTGGTAAGCCTTTAGGGTGTGCATGCCGGCTGTCATGCCCGTAATGGTCAGGATGAGCGAAGTAGAGCCTTCTGTTATCTGTGTCATGTTGCCCTTGTCCAGGTTCGTTGCCAGTACCTCGTCGGCAATAATGCGCAGTCCGTTGGTCTCTACATCTGTCTTGCTCCAGTTGCTGCCCACGGCTGACGCTGCTCCTCCGGCAGTGATGGTGATGGTCATGCCGCCGTCGAATGATTTCGTGTCACTTTCAGCGCGAGGTACGGCCCATGAGATGTAGTTCACTTCAGTATCCTTTCCTGGGGCAGTCTTGCCGGGCAGGTCAAAGTCGATGTTCTGTGCTGTTGAAGCCATTACTGTCAGGCTAAGCACGGCAGTCATTAGTAAATGTCGTTTCATTGTAATTGTGCTTGTTTTAGTGATTCTGGGTGCAAAGATAAGCAAAAAAAATGATATAAGTTATAAGAATATGACATTATTTTCAGAGGGGCTTGAAACATTTTTCTATATCGATGCAACAAAAATCTATGGTAGTATGGGGAATTTTGTGTACTTTTGCCGCATAAATAACATAATATGCACCGATTACTACTATTCTTTGCCGTTTCTCTGGTTTCTGTCCTTGGTTTCGGACAGGCTGGACTCTTCATCCCCTCTGAACGTTTTTCGAGTGGACTCATCAATGATGTCTGTCAGGATAAGTACGGTTTTATCTGGATAGCAACGGAGAACGGTCTGAACAGGTATGACGGTTATCGTTTCATGACCTATTATCCTCAGCAGTCCGACTCGACCGCTCTGCCGAGTAAGTCCGTCACCAAGTTGTATTGTGATAAGAAAGGCCAGCTGTGGATTGGCACGCGCATGGGTTTTGTACGTTACGACTATGCCACCGACCGTTTTGTGCGTTATCCTTTCACCAACGGGGAGACCCCTCGCGTCATTTCCATCATGGAGCGCAAGAGTGGCGAATTCCTGGTAGGTACGTCGGGTAGAGGCTTGTATAGTCTGAAGGGCAATTCTTTGGTAAAAATTCCCGATGGTTACACGTCTGGTGGCGGTAACTGGTATTTCAACCAGATGCTGGAAGACAGTCAGGGACGCTTCTGGAAGTGCGGCTACGGTGAGGAAATCACGATGAAGGACCAGAGCGGCCTTCACCAGTTCTTTGTCAGCAAGGGTGTAGTCATGCTGATAACTGAGAAGGATGGCGAAATCCTGGTAGTCAGTCAGCATGGTATCAGCAGCTATCGTGGCGGGACCATGGTAGATGCCGATATCGACGTGTCGGTGTTAGGCAGTGAAAACGTCGTGATTTGCAGTGCATACAAAGACCGTCAGGATAATATATATATAGGTACGCGAGGAGACGGCCTCTTCCTGCTGAAAAAAGGCAGCACGACGCTTACCCGCGTAGAATGCAGTTTGAACGGCTTGGACTTGAATACAGCGAAGATATGGTGTATCAAGGAAGACCGTGACGGCAATATGTGGTTAGGATGCCAGTCGAAGGGTCTGGTCATGATTCCCAGTGTGCAGCCCCAGTTTACGTCTTGGAGCTTCTTGTCGCAGGGCTACCGCATCAGTTCTTCGGCCACTTCCATCTGCGAAGGCGACCAGGGCATGCTTTGGTGTACCGTTCAGGGTAGCGGTGTCTTTGGCTTCGACCAGCATGGCAGGATAGTGTCTCATCCGGCTTCTCCCCCTTCAGCAGAATACATCTACCGCGACAAGCGCGGACAATACTGGATTGGTACAGACGAAACGCTGTATTCGTACGACCCGCTGACAGGCCGCTATCAGCCACATGTATCTCTGGTCAGTGACCATATCAACGACATGACCGATACTGGTAATGGTCTGCTATACATCTCGACCTTTTCCCGAGGTTTCTCTATCTATAATACCGAAACGCATGCGTTGCGGAACTATCAGGCCACACAGGAGGACCCTGTAAACGGTCATCTGTGCAATAACTGGGTGCTTGCCATGATGCCCGACAAGGAGGGGCGCATCTGGTTGGCTACGGCGGCCGGTGTCTCGTGCTACAATCCTAACAAGGCCAGTTTCCGCTCTATGGGCTGGGATTGTTTGCTGGAGGGCATGCTCTGTTTCTCCCTGTGTGAAACCCGTCAAGGCGATATTCTCATTGGTACGGACGAAGGCCTGTTCTGCTATCACCCCGGTGATGCCAAGGCCAAGCGCTTTCCGGACGGTGATGCCTTGTCCAATAAAGTGGTGGGCTATCTCGTAGAGGCCAACAACGGCGATATCTGGTGTGCCACATCGATGGGCATCTGGCAGTATGATGTGCGCAAGAAACATTTCATTGCCCATGTCAGCGGTAATGGCCTGACGGTCAAGGAGTATGTGAACAATGTTGGTGCCCATACCAGCAGCGACATGATTTACTTTGCCAATAACGACGGCTTTACGGTCTTCAATGCAGCAAAGGTGGTCGGTGGTCACAAGGATTTGCCTGATGTCAACCTGACGGGCTTCTTCATTGCCGGTCAACCAGTCAATATCCGGACGGAGTCCAACGGAGAGCAGATTACCAAGAAACCAGTGATGGAGTCAGACTATTTTGCAGTGTCCTATCTGGAAAACAATATCACGCTGGAATTCTCGCTGTTAGACTATAACAGTCCGCTCAATATCATCTATGAGTACCGCATTAATGATGGCCAATGGATGAAAACGCCTGAAGGCCAGAATTTTATACAGTTGAGCCACTTGCAGCCTGGTCAATATGAGATAGAGGTCAGGGCGCTGTCGTCCGGTGTCTATTCCCAAAGCAAGACGCTTGTAATTGATGTGTCATACCCCTGGTATAATTCCAGATGGGCCTATTTGCTCTATTTGGCCATCGTCTTCGGTATCTTGGGCCTGATATTCTGGTTCCAGAGACGTATGGCCAATCAGCAGCTGGACGAGGAGAAGATGAAGTTCCTGATTAATGCCACGCACGACATCCGTTCGCCGCTGACGCTTATTATGGGACCGCTTGCCAAACTGAAGTCTGTTGTGACGGATGGCGAGGGAAAGGCCTATATCGACACGATAGACCGTAATGCCAACCGTCTGATGTTGCTGGTCAACCAGATTCTGGACGAGCGCCGCATCGACAAGAACCAGATGCAGTTGCGCTGTCGCGAGACCAATATGGTCGATTTCATCAGTAATATCTGTAAACTCTACCAATACAATGCCTCACAGCGTAACATCACCTTCACCTTTGAACGTGACCGTGACCATGTGATGGCATGGATAGACCGTATTAACTTCGACAAGGTGGTCAACAACCTGCTGTCGAACGCCTTTAAGTTCACCTTTGACGGTGGCGAGGTCAAGGTGGTGCTGAGTGAGATGGAGAAGGACATCACCCTGAAAGTCATCGATTCGGGTGTCGGCATTAAGCCAGAGGATGCCTCACATGTGTTCGACCGCTTCTACCAGGGGCGTAATACCGACGACATGGGCTTACAGGGCACGGGTATTGGTTTGAATCTGTGTAAGGCTATTACCGAGATGCATCACGGCCAAATCAGTGCACAGGGTCGTGAGGATGGTCAGCGTGGTTCGTGCTTCACGGTCGTGCTGCCCAAGGGTAATGCCCACTTGAAGGCTGAAGAGATTGTGGTCGATACGCCAGCCCGTGAAGTGCTGTCGTCAGGCGGTACAAGTCACCAGTTCCGCCAATTCCGCATCCTCATCGTTGATGACGACCATGAGATAGCAGACTATATCATCAATGAGCTGGGTAACCGCTATAAGTTCGACCATGCCCCTAATGGTAAGGAAGGCTTGAAGATGCTGCTGACGTCCCAGGCAGGCAGCGATGACAGTCAATCGGCACGCTACGACCTTGTCATCAGCGATGTGATGATGCCTGAGATGGATGGTATCACCATGCTCAAGCGTATCAAGGACAACCCGCAGATTTCGCAGTTGCCTGTCATTATGCTGACATCGAAAGCCGAGGTCGAGCACCGGTTGGAAGGTTTGAAGTCGGGTGCCGATGCATATATCGCCAAACCTTTCAACATGGAAGAGCTGCATATCCAGATAGACAATCTGATAGACAATGTACGTCGCCTGCGCGGTAAGTTCAGCGGTGCCGTCCACCAGGAGCAGCGTGTGGAGAACATCGAGGTGAAGGGCAATAACGACGCCCTGATGGAGCGAATCATGCGTTCGATAAATGCCCACATGTCGGATACCGACTATAATGTCGATACGCTGGCTGAGGATGTGGGTATCAGCCGTGCCCAACTGCATCGTAAGATGAAAGAGTTGACTGGCATATCGAGTGGTAAGTTCCTGCGTAATCTGCGCATGGAACAGGCTGCCCGTCTGTTGCGCGAGTCGAAGGTCAATGTGTCGCAGGTAGCCTATAATGTGGGCTACTCTGACTTGGCCCATTTCTCGACAGCCTTCAAGAACTATTTTGGCCAGTCGCCCTCAGAGTATGCGGAATCACATAAGTTATAATTGATAATTGACAATTGAGAATTATGATTACTGAGCGAAGCGAATTTAATATTTAATGTTTAATGTTATATGAAAAGGAAGAACTTTTTATTATTAGTGATGCTGTTGTTGATGACAGCATGGCAGAATGCGACGGCCCAACAGCGCCGTCCCATTGACTCACAGCACCCGCTGTGGCTCATCCATATTGACGTATGGAATTCGGCTGATCCTCAGAAGATCATCAATCTGATTCCTGACGACATCAAGCCGTACGTTTGTATGAATCTCTCGCTGTCGTGTCAGTTCGATACAAAGACCAGCATGTATCGTATGCCTCGCAATGCCGTCCGCACGTATAAGTCGTGGGCTACCGTCTGCCAGCAGAACGGCATGTGGTTCTCGTGTCAGCCGGCATCGGGTGGCCATACCCACATTCAGGACAACGACCTGGAGACCTTCGAATACTTCTTCAAGACCTATCCCAACTTCCTGGGCTGGAACTATGCTGAACAGTTTTGGGCCTTTGGCGATGCAGGCGACTTGAGTTCGATGACGGCAGCCTCACGCTGGGCACTGTTTGCCAACCTGGTCGAGATGTCGCACAAGTACGGTGGCTTCCTCACCGTCAGCTGGTGTGGCGGCGACTACCACATGAGCACGAACCCCATGGGCGAGCTGAAGGCAGACAAGAACTTCCTGGAAGCCTGCAAGAAGTACCCTGAGGCTATCGTATTCCTTTACAAGTACACTCATGCCAGCAGTTTCTACAACAACGAGAGCATCTGCTGGGGACCCTTTATCTCCGGTCTGGCCAAGAACTACGGTGTACGCTATGACAACTGCGGCTGGAACGACACCCTGTCGAAGCTGTTGGGCGAGAACCACGGCAAGAAGTACCCCGGTTCAGCCGGTATCGGTACGGTCATGGAACAGACCTGTGTCAACGGTGGTGCCGTGTGGGATGGTCCTGAGCTGATATGGCGCGAGGAGTGTTTCTTGAACCAGGGTGACACCAATGTCGATGGCTACACACGCCGCAACTGGGCTGCCTCGCCCCACTTCAAGGGCATCTGGCTTGAAATGTGGCGCCGCATCATCGACGGCACCATGTATATCCCAACGCGCGAGGAAGTGGTGAACAAGACCAAGATTGTGGTTATCAACAACCTCACCAGCGGCTACGAGTCGTACACCTCATGGGACGACCTCTATAATGGCGTCTATCTGCAGACAGACCCCTTCAACCAGAAGAAGGAGGCGCGTCACAACTACGGACAGTGGTATAACAACCTCTGCTACTTCAAATCGACGGGCCGCTATGGTGCCATCCCCATCGTGATTGACCTCTACGACGATATTGCCAAGCAGATTCCCGTACAGGTGAAGCGTTCCAACTATACGACGCGCTGGGGCTCGCAGACCAAGAAGCAGGCTGACTTCGATGCCCAGTACCCGGAGGTGTCGAAGGGCGACCTCTACGTCAACCGCTATCGCAACCAGCTGGTCACCTATACGCCATACTCTTATCTGAACGTCAAGAAGACTGCCTCGGCCAGCATCCCCTTGCAGTATAACACTTGCGATTCGCTGAATCTGCAGTATGCCAAGCTGTCCAGCGGTGTCATCCGCGAGTATGCCGACCATATCGACTTCTATTTCAACAACTATCGCAGTGACAGTCTCGTCCAGCAGGTGGACAAGATTGTCATCTACGGCGTCACGTCAGAACCAGAATGTAAGCTGACCAAGCCGTATATTGTCAATCTTTCCGGCCATAATGCCAGCCTGACGGGCAAGTCGTACGATGCTGAGAATAAGACCTTCAGCGTCAATGTGCAGCACATGGGTGCAGCCATCCTGCGCATCGACTGCTCGGGAGCTGCTACCGACCGCCAGACTGACATCATCCCTGCCACCGCACTGGAAAAGCCCAAACAGCCCGAGCCCTATAGAGGCCCCATCATTATCGAGGCTGAGGACATGGACCGCAAGAGCGTCACTCACAGAATGACCCATTCAGGCTGGTGGGCACAGGAATACTCTGACTTTGCCGGTCTGGGATTCATCGAGACACAGGCCAGCACGAACAGTGCCCTGCGCCATACCCTGAAACTGTCTGAGGTTGCCGCTGGCGAATACAACATCCGCGTCCGCTACTGCAACAGCAGCAAGGCAGGCAATATCAAGGCTACTGTCAATGGTACGGCCCTAACCATGGATATCGAGAAGGTTGCCATCAACGACTGGCGCGAGGCCGTTGTCACCGCTACGTTGAAAGCTGGCAGCAACTCGCTGGTTCTGCAAAACAGCGGTGCCATCAAGATGACTATCGACCAGGTGATTTACGAACCCGTAGGTACACCTAAGGAGAAGTTCAACGTGAAAGTCCGCGAGGCTGACTTCGGTACGGTCGTGGCTGATGTCGATTCTGCCGCTGCAGGCCAGACGGTACATCTGACCATTACGCCCACTGAAGGCTATGGCATCAAGGCGCTGAACATTGTCAACTCCATCTTCTTCACTCAGGGCAAGACCATTCCCGTCAGTAAAGATGCCACTGAGGTGTCTTTCCAGATGCCCGACGACAACGTGACCATCCAGCCCGTCTTCTACGACAAGGCAGCTGTCTATATTCTCGACTTCACTGACGTGGCTGCCGGCGCACTGCCCGAAGGCTGGCGCACCACCGATGGCAGCGATGTCCGTAACTATCCCACCAGCAATGGCAGCGGTCCGCGTACCTTTACAGGACTGACGGGCTATCAGGGCAAGGCACTCTACTGGCGTACGACCAGTGCGGAATACGGTCGTCAGTCCAGCTATCCGCTGACACTGCAGCCCGGCAATTACCAGCTCGTCTTTGCTATGGCAGCCTGGAAGGGTACGCCCACTTATCAGGCAAGGATTATCCGCAGCAATGGTGCAGCCGTGAAGGCATCTGCCACCATCACTGCCAAACCCGACCTCAATGGCAATGGTGCTGGCAACATCTCTACTGCTGAACGCCAGACGTTGAATTTCGAGGTGACTGCGGAGGGCAATTACATCATCCAGTTCAAGGAGATAGGCAGTGGCATGCAGGAGTTCCTGCTGGCCGAATGCCGTCTGAGAGACCTCAATACGACGGGTATCTCAACCGTCAGTGCAGCCAGCCGCTGGCCACGAGGCATCTACGGACCGACAGGTGTGCATCGTCAGACATTACAGACGGGTCTGAACATCGTAGTCGATGCTGATGGAAATGTCAAGAAGGTGATGGTACGTTAGTGTTTTTCCTTCGATATCAGATATTATTTGAGCCCGCTATTTTAGTGGGCTCAAATAATATTTCTTTCCGTTCTTAATATAAATTCCCTTTCTCAGTGCAGGCGCCGACTGATTGGTTACAGTCACCTTGCGACCCTGCAGGTCGTAATACTGATCCTTTCCTGACGCTGCCTGCTTCACGGTCATGATGCCGGTGTCGTTATAGCTGTTGGCAGTCAGGCTGAGCTGACCGATGATGCAGTCACTCCATTCCGAGGCGGCAGAATAGACGGCGATGCTGTATGCGCCCTGCTCTGTGACGTCAAATTCAAAGGTCTGCTGCTCAGGTGTGCCAAAACTGTTTGATGCCGTATTGCCAATGTTGATGGATGGCGTGTAGGTCTGGCTGGCAATGCTGATGCCCGTAGCTTTTTCTATGTTCAGTTCCACAGCACCGAAATTGGCCATGTTCCAGTTGCATATTCTGTATTTCAGCGTATAGTGTCCTGGTGCCAGGTTCAGCGTCGTGCCGCCGTCAGCGAGTCCGTATTTAGCCCAGCCCTGGTGTGTGCCTCCGTTGATGTTGCGAAAGTACAGACCGTAGTTGAATCCGCGTGAAGCCCCCGTGAACTGCAGCACGCGGCATCCCTGCGAGTAGCCGTTGCTATAGCCTGTGCGCCGTTCGTTACTGTCGTAGGTCGTCCATCCGGCAGGCAGTGCTCCTCCCTCGGTAAATGCCGATGAGACTGTAAGCGAGTTCAAGGCTTGCAGTGTCACCTCGACGGTGGCTGTGCTCTGTTCGCCGTCGTTATCCGTTGCCACGGCTTTCAGCGTATGTTTGCCGGCCTTGGCATCCGTCAGGACAGCCTTGTAGGGCTTGGCAGTACAGGTGGCCAGCAGTGTTGTGCCGTCATAGAACTCCACCTTTTCCACCGTGCCGTTGCTGTCGTCGGCGTTAGCCGTTATGGTGATGTCAGGAAACGTGCTTCCGCTGGCAGGCGCAAAGCAGAGGTGTTTCGCACCAGTCTTCGGAGCAGTGATGCTGACGTTGGGCGACGTCTTGTTCAGCGTGTAGTTCTTACAGAAGTTCCAGATTTCCTTGCCCGTATACACCTGTGGCTCCTTGCAAATCCAGTGACCTTTGTCCTTCAACTCTAACAGCTTGACTTCGACACCGTCATTGCCAGGGCCCCACGTATGCATCTTTGCGCCGCTGAAGCCGTTGTAGTTGCTGACGACCTTGTCAGTTGTGGGACAACCGTTGTGCTTGATCCACGGGTTCAATGCGGGCTGAACGCCGCCCCAGTTGTCCGCAGTTCCCTGAATATGCAGGATGGGCACGGGGCGTGTACTGGCATTAGGCGTTACAACAGCTGGACCACTGCATGATACAAAAGCCGCAATGATGTTGGCCATCTTGTTGATAGCGTTATAGGTCAGCATGCCTCCCATGGAGAAACCACCCAGATAGATACGATTGCGGTCAATCTTGTGCTGGGTCACCATCTTTTCGATAATGGCCTTGATGAAGTTGATGTCACGGTTACCACCAGTGTCCCATGCGCGGTCGATGCCATTGGGGAATACCACGACGAACTTGGCGGTGTCGCACACCGCTTCCATGCTGACGTTGTCGTTCTTGAACTCGCTGTTCTGCATCCAATTGGCATCCTGGTTGTAGCCGTGACAGAAGATGAGCAACGGACGGTTCTCGCCAAGATTCTTCGGTGCATAGACATTGTACGAACGGTTGGTGCCGTTAACGGTGATGTTGTCGGCATTCACCGTCACCATTCCTGCCATGAGCAGGAAAACAGAAATAAGTAAATGTTTCATAGTCTCATAAAAAGTTTGTTATACGCTTCATTCCAATAAGTATTGTTTTCTGGTGTAAAATTACAATATATATATTGAAATCTGCGTGTTTTAGTTGTTTTTTTGCTTCTCATGAACTACAAAGCTAACCATTTGAGACGATAGCCGACTGTCTGACCGCTTTTTCCTGCGATTTCCTGCAGGATTAGGGGCGATGACAAATATTTCCATCAAGTATGAAAAATGTTTCAAATAGCATGTAAAAGCAGTAATGAGACGTTTTAAACAGTGAAATGAGACGTTATTATGTCGCGTTCTCTTTTATATTACCTACCTTTGCGGCATCATTTTAGGTGATTACTAACTTGAAGTTTATTCTTGATTTGTTTTATTAATAACTAATGTAATTTAATTATGAGAAAATTTACTAAATCTTTACTTACGCTGGCACTCTTAGTAGTCGGAGTGGGGGGGTAAATTCTAAAACTCTTTCCGTTAATTTGTCGGGGATGCCCGCATCATCTGAAAACACTACATGGGCATGGGATGCTACAACATCTACAGGTACTTTTGCTTGGACTGGAACTAGTTACAATTCAACGGAATTGTTCTCCATTGGCAACTATTCTGCTTACACCACTCTGAATTTGGTAACTAAAGAAGGAACTGCTAATCATTTCCGTATCATTATTAAGTTTACGAATGGCGCAGACCAGGTAACCATTAATCCTGTTGCTGCAGGAACAGTAAGCGTCAATTTGTTAGAACATACAACTGTAGAGAACCTTTCAAAAGTTCAAACTATCAGACTGTCTGGTGCTAATGATGTTAAACCAGGTGATGTTACCGTGTCAAACATCTATCTCGAGGGCCCAGATATTAACTATATTGAGGAGAAAACAATTCAGGTGGCTCCTACAGGAACAGTAGACTTGAATGGTATTACAGGAACTGGTGCTGCATGGAATATCGTTTATCCGTTAACTATTGCTGATGCAACCCTGTTTGGTAGTTATACTATTGATGGTGACGCACAATCTGCAGATATTGACAGTTACGATTATCTCCTTTTTAATGTTTCTGAGGCTTCTGCAGATGCAAAGACTTACCTTCGTGCCTTTGTATCTACTGCAAACTCTAGCAATAACGACACTCGTGTATGTCTCTATCCTCATCCAATAGCAGAATATGCTTCTGTTAGTGATTGGACTGCAGAAACGACGATTACTGAACCTGGTATTTACGTTGTGAAGATTTCTGACTATCCCCTCCTGAGAGGTATCAAAAACAAGGCATACTGGCAGGGCTCTGCTGGAAGCATTAAAATTTCTTTGGCTTATGTAGGCAGTGGCACTCCTGTTGCTCCTATTGATAAAGTTGTTCGTGTTGGAGAAGAAGCTCTTACAGATGCAAGTGCAACCTGCATTGACGTTACAAAGTTGGCAGTAACAGGTATTTCATTCGATGCAGCTAATCCCAACTGTCTCTTTATTGCTAAGGCTGGACAGCTGACTAACACCAAGAACGTGATTGTTGATGGCGTTTGCGCTAACCTTGCGCTTACTGACGGTTATCCTTTCAAGGCTCCTGCTGACTTCACGGCAACGGCTGCAAGCTATACCACAACAATAACAGCTGCTGGTGCTGGTACACTGTGCCTGCCATTTGATGCAACGATTCCTGGTGGAGTAGAAGCTTGGACATTAGCTTATACCAGTGGCGACGCTGCTGTGGCTACTCCTGTGGAAACGACTATTCCTGCTAATACGCCAGTATTGCTGAACGGTAGCGGTGATCAGACCTTCACTGGTGCTTCTGCTGCCGTCAGTGCCAGTGCTACTAATAAAGCTGGTGCTCTGACTGGTGTGTTTGCCGCAGCTACAGTTCCCGTTAACAGTTACGTGCTGCAGAAGCAGAGTGAAAAAGTTGGCTTCTTCAAGGTGACTGGCGCTAAGACAATCAATCCTTTCCGTGCTTATCTGACTGCTGAGACGCCAGCTCCAGGCCTGAGCATCATCTTCCCAGAGGATAACGACGTGACAGGCATCTCTGAAATTGAGAAAATGAGGAATGCAGACAATGTGACAATCTTTGACCTGCAAGGTCGTAAGGTTGCTCAGCCTGCTAAGGGTCTCTACATTGTGAATGGTAAGAAGGTCATTTTCAAATGATTGAGATAATGAGAGAATGAGAAATGAAGCTTGTAAACATTTAATTCAAAAAGATAACTATTATGAAGAAAACATATATTCATCCAGAAATGGAGATTGTAGAGATTCAGGGGCAGGTCTTACTGGCAGGCAGTCCTGTTGGTGCTAATGTGTACGAAGATGCTGCTAACGAAGGTGATGTATTGGCTCCCGAAAATCATTATTGGGAATTCTAATACTTGATGGATGTCGTAAGACATCATCTACAAGAGATTATCAGGCGAGGCCATCCTTTTTTGGGAGCCTCGCCTGATTTTTCTTTCCCTATTCTACGTTTTTTATGTTTATGGTACCATGTACTTGTATTCACGGGCCGCGAATATATGTTCATAGTACCGTGAACTTATGTTCACAGTCCGTGAATATAAATTGTTACATAACAAAGAAACTTTTCTATGAAGGCTACGGTCTTATTCCTTGTTCAACCAGAAGCAGAGGAAATCATTTATTGATGTGCTAATGTCGTTCTACGGTAATTGTATGACTGCCAATAATATCGCTTCAGCTGTTCGGAGAGGAAAGAGCGGCTTATCAATTCCTTAGCGAGTGGATGCTCGGTTGCGAAGATATCCAGTTCGCGATTGACGAGACGAGATGACAGACCAATGCGACGTCCAAACTCTTCAAAATCCTTACGACTGACGGTATGGGTATCTGAGAATTGCATGCCCTCGCGGAACAGTCCTTTGTCAAGCGCAAAGATGCGTGGCTCATATAAGTGTAGACTCGTGTTAATCAAGTCGTAGGCAGGCGTTAAATGATATTCTCCATTGCCGCGATTCATCAGCGAGAAGTTTTTAAGGTGAGCATCGTCGTTTAATATCAAGTAGTTGAACACGACAATACGGAAGAACTTTAGCACTTCAACAGGAGCTGCTTTGGTGTATTTCCTGATGATTTCTGCACACTCCTCATAGCTCAGATTACT
This sequence comes from uncultured Prevotella sp., assembly GCA_946188165.1. Lineage (GTDB taxonomy): Bacteria > Bacteroidota > Bacteroidia > Bacteroidales > Bacteroidaceae > Prevotella. The sequence goes on along the minus strand of CAMHTW010000019.1, from coordinate 31,571 downwards.
GTATTTGTAGTCGCTACCGCCATTGACTTTGGTCAGTCCTCCCAGCGATGCCAGATCTTCTTGTTGATATTTGCCGCCATCGGGAGCCACATCGAAGCGACGTGTCAGATAGGCACTCTCACCATCACGGAAGAAACAAAGGCCGTTGGCTGCTGTCTCGATATGATAAACCTGTGCCGCTATCTGCATACTCAAATGCTCATTAGCAGGACAGAATTTTCGCTCCAGCAACGTATAGGAAGAGGGGGCTGGTTTCAGAATATACTGGCCCCGCTCGCCGTCAGAAGGTCTGACGAGTTGTCCGTCAGTATTAAGTACCAAACTCGATTTGGGTTGTACGCCCGAAAGGGAAATTCGTCCTATGTGACGGGCATACTCCTCCGTATCAGAACTTTCGTTGTTAGGGCTGTCGAAGGGCAAGATATGCGACACTTCCCTGCCGTCAAACAATAATTTGCGGGCGGTAGGCGAATAGGTGTCAAAACCTTCTGCCAGAGTAGAGGGACAAACATTCAGTGTTTCCATCAGTCTATGGGTTTTACGGTTACTGCACCTATCGTGTCTTGCTGAGCTGTAGCCAATAGGATGCCGAAGTCATCGTTCTCGTCAATATGCAGTAGCATAGATTGCGTCTGACGGTTGGCACCTTCAGAGAGCATGTTGAAAAAATAGGGGAACAGGTGGTCACTATGATAAGGTTCTGTCCGTAAAGGCATCGCTATACAGACGGGGTCGCCTGCGTACCCGTTTTGATAAGTAAAGATGTACTGGCGGTCGTCAGTCTCTTGCAGGATGCCAGCCTCCACGTCGTGAACATAAACCTTACACTGTCTCATAATCCAATGTCTTTAGCTTGATATTCATTTGTAAACCGAGTGTGTTGAGAATGGACAGCAGTGTGCTGAGTTGTGGATTGCCCTCACCCCGCTCGATAGCTACCAGAGTGTTCAGCCCCACGCCAGCTAAATCGGCCAGGGTCTGCTGATTTACACCCAAATATTTCCGTCTCTCCTTAATGATTATTCCTATCTCTTTAGTATCCATATTCACAATATGCTGTGGTTTTGCTGCAAAGATAGGAAAAAGAATTGAAACTACCAAGTAAAATCACAATAAAGTGTGATATTTATTTCTATGTATATCCTGCATAAAGTGCAGGCATATTTTGTTAACTATAGAAATTATTAGTATAAATGAGGGTATGCCATCTGACATACCCTCATTTTAGTTCAAGCCAATTACTTGCTCACATATTTCTTTCCATTACGGATGATAACACCCTTGTGAGGCGTATCGACGCGTTTGCCGTTCAGGTCGTAGTAGAACGGGTCGGGGGATATGTGACGGACGGTGCGGATGGCCGTTGGCGTCTCAATGGGCAGAACGTCGTCAGACAACGGGTTGGTAACATAGCTGACCTCGCCAGAACCGAAGAACGTGACGACGCCATGTCCTTCGACCAGCAGTGGCTGGTTGGCTGCAACTTCAGTGACGGCTACTGGTGTGAGGTTGTCGGTTAGCACGTAGGCGTTAACACCCTCGGGGACAACAGCCCGGAATGGCAGTTGCACGATGTGCTGGCCGTTGACCTCGCAAGTGTAAGAGGCCTGGGTGGCCGTGAACGTCTGGGCGGGATGGAAGGGACCGACGCGTTCGTCAATCGCCAATGACGCGCAGACGCCGTCCTTGACGACGTTTGTTCCTGACAGGTTGCTGTTGCCTGTAACATAGACCACACGGTTGCTGCCCTCCAGCCAGGGTAGGGTGGCAGGCAGTGCTGTGACAGCAGTCATGTCGATGCTGGTGCAGTTGGGGTCTGTCGAGAAGTCGAGCACGTAACTGTCGTCGGCCACATAGTCGCCACTCAGTTTACCGGCATAGAGGCTGCTGCCGCCGGTCAGATAGACATTGCCAAAGGTGAACTGCAGATTTGACGACCAGTTGTTGTTCGTCATGGATATCAGACCGATGCAGCCGTCGGGCAGCGTGGCTGTCGAGAGGTCGAATACCCACTGGAAATTCTCGTGGACGGGGAATTCCAGGTCGCCGTAGTTATGAGTCATCACCTGTCCCTGACTGTTGACGTAAGTCAGTGTAGTCAGAGCCGACGAGTAGTTCATGTTCGATGTCAGGGTCTTCACCTCGAACACCAGCTTTTTCATACCCTCGTCAATCTTCACATAGCCATAATTGGCATCCGTGCGGCTGCTGATGAGCGGATTGCTGTGGTTGAATGTCTTTGACTTGCCACTCAACTTGTAGGCTGTGCCAAAGGTTGACTTCGTGGTTGTCTGGTCGTCAATGCGCTTGTAGTCGAAATAGCTGACGCTACCAGTCATATTGGACGGCTGGCGTTCACCAGACTTGACAAACAAGGCCGTTGCCACACTCTTGGCACCGATGGTAGCCACAGGCCGGCACGTCGCAGACTCGGATGTCATGTCGGTCTTTTTGAAGTTCTGACTCTTGCCCGTGAGGTAAAGTTCGCCCTGTAGGGTGTAGAACGGCAGGTCGAAGGTGAGGTCTATCGTGTTGTCAGAGCTGTTGGACAGCACGGCAACAAGCGTGTCGCCCGACGGTGACAGATAGGCAGAGCCTTCGAGACCGCCACCAAGGGTAGCGTCGATACGTGTCATGCCAGTGATGAACTTGGCAAAGTGCGCCATGATATAGCCGCGCTTGGTAATCGTGCCACTGCTGCCGGCACCACGCTGTCCGTCGCCCATCATGCCGTAGTAGCGCTTGGCAGCATAGTGAATCCATGCGTTGAAGTCGCCCAGCATGCAGGTGTTGATAGCGGTAAAGAAATTGAAGAAGTCTTTAGAGAAGTCAAAGCTGCGGGTGTTGCCCTCTGACTCGTTCCAGTTGATGAGGTATTCCGTCATCCATATCTCCTTGCCTTTCTTAGCCAGATTCTTATAGGCAGACTGGATGCCGCCATACTGGTGGCCACCGTAAATGTCGAAGCAATCGAGCACGTCGGTCTTGTTGAGGGCATTGGCGTAGGCGTCGCTTACGGCCAGCGTCTCAGGTGCTATCACCTTACAGCTGATGCTCTTGCCGTAGGTCTTGACAAATTCGGCAATCTCGGAAGCGTCCCACAGACAGCCGGCATACTGTGCGGGCCAGTCTGGCTCGTTCTGGATGGAGATGGCATCGAGTTCGACACCGTTATTGCGCAGATACTGCACGTAGTCTTCCAGATACTGAGCATAGTCAGCCCAGTTCTCGCGTTTCAGCTTGCCCGTGGTGCCGTCTTCGTTCTTGGCATTGCTGGTACCGTTGGTTTTCCATTCGGCAGGCTGTCCCCAGGGCGAGGCAAAGACGATGAGTCCCAACTGCTTGGCTTGCTTGGCGGTAGCCAGCGACTGGCTCCAGGCATTACGTCCGATGGGGATGTAGAGACGCATGATGTTACAGCCCACCGTACTACCGGCACCCCACACCTTCTTGATTTCCGAGGCGGACATGTGGTTGTAACCGAACTGCGGCGAGCAGACAAAGCCGCCGAATCCGGTAATGCGCTGGTGGGTGTTCTGTGGGTTAAAGCGTGCTGTCGCCTTTGTCTGAGCTGTAGCAGCCCTGCTACCCATAAAGGATAACAGGGCTGCCATCAGTATAGCCGATAAAGTCTTTTTCATCATCATGATACACTCAGATTATTTGAGTGGCAGATACCAGTTCTTGGGCTCCATCAGCTTCTGGCGCAGCTCGGTGTTGGGAGCCTGGAGACCATAGCGCATGCTGACGGGGTCGGCCAGATAGGCAGGGTCGTTACGACGCAGGGCTACGCGCATCAGGTCGTTGAAGCGATAGCCTTCGAAAGCACCCTCAAGTGCCATCTCCGTGACAATCATATCTTCGACCAGAGGAATCTGATAGTTGACGGTGTCCTGACGTGTGGCCAATTCCTGATCGGGCTGGGGCAGGGTGTAGTGGGCATTGGCATGCGAATCGCCCGAACCCATAGAATGGACACCGAAATAGGTACCATCAAAACTAAACAGCTCGGGGTCGAAGTAAACAAGGTCGCCAGCAGCTTGGAGCTCGGCAGCATCGACGCGGGCTTTCAGAATGTCGTCGCAGATACCGTATTTCAGGATGGCAAAGGCCGACTGCGGGAAACCAGCACGGTTGAGTGCCTCGGCATAACGCAGATAGACCATGGTACGGCGATAGAGTACGATGCGGTTAGACGTCACCTTATGGATGGTCTGCATGTAGGAGTTGTATTCTGTATAGTCGCTTTTGGCACCATAGGTGCTAAGGGTGTGGTTAGAGAAATAACGCAGGTCGCCTGCTAATTCGCTGCGGTAGAGTCCGACATGGGGCACATAGAGCGTGTCCTTGGTCGTTGCACCAGGCAAGCTGACTTCAAAGCAATATGTCTGGCTTGCTGAAATCTTTTCCATTTGGTATGACGGAGACAACTCGTAGAAGTAGTTGTTCTCTGTGGTCGAGTTGAACAGATTTGGCAGGTTGCTGATGGTGCCGTCGAAGACGCGTGCCTCCATGGGAATGTAGCTTAATAACTCATCCGAGGAGCCCATGGGATAATAGTTGTCGAAGACAGAGTTGAGCTGCGTGGAGTTAGCCCAGGTGATACTTTGATGGCTCATCTGGATGGGGTCGTACTTGTCGGTCAGATAGTCGTGATACCAGCGGGCTGCCTCCTGATAGCGTCCTGCCCAGAGGCAAAGGTCGCCTAAGAGGGCACGCATGGGGATGAACAGGTACTTAGAGTTTGAATTGGCTACGTTGCCATATTGCGGCAGGTTCACACCGACGTATGGTGTCAGGTCGGCAATGAACGTCTCGCAGATTTCCTTGATGTCAGCAGGTGTCTGTTTCATAGCCTCGACGGCCTCACGCTCGGTCATCAGCGGCTTCAGAATCAGGGGTACACTGCCGTAAGCCTGGGCCAGCTGCAGATAGGTCCACGCACGGTATGACTTCACGGCAGCGTATTCGCGCATAAACAGGTTGCGGCCACGACGCTCCATGGCGGTGTCGATATGTGCCAGGAAATAGTTACAGTTGTTGATGACGGCATAGTAGTCGCTAATCTGATTGTAACGGTTCTTCTCGCTGAAATTGAACTCTGACAGGCGCTTCAGGTCACTATTGGCTGCAGCGGTAGGCAGCACCAAGTCACCGCGAACCTCGCCCAACAGCACGATGCGGTCGGCGATAATCTGCATCTTATTGATGATACCCATCACGCTATACACAGAGTCTGTAGCGTGGTTCAGCGTGTGGTCCTCTTCAAACTCCACCAAGTCGGACTCTGTCTCAAGCATCTTGGAGCATGAGAATAAACCGCAGATGACGCAGATTCCACAGATGATATATTTTACTTTGGTAATCATAATTACTAATTTCTAATTTCTATTTTCTAATTACAAGTTGATGTTCACACCGATGGAGAAGGAACGGCCTGCGGACAGAATGCCGCGGTCGATGCCCTGTGTCAGAATGCCTCCGGCAATGGCGCAGTCAGGATTACTGCCCAAATACTTGGTGATAGTAAACAGATTGGAAGCATTACCCCAAATGGTCAGTCCCTGCAGATAGGTGCTCTGGATAGGCAGATAGTAACTCAGCGTGACAGAGGCCAGGCGCAGATAGGAGCCATCCTCTATCCAGCGGTCGCTGAAGCGTGAATTGCCCATGGGGTCCTTATAGCTGACACGAGGAATGTCGGTCTTCTGGCCCTCTGTTGTCCAACGGCCATTCATGGCAGTCGTCTGGTTCAGGAAGTAAGTACCACCCTCCAGGAGTGAGCGCTGATAGTTGAAGACATCGTTGCCCAGCGAGTAGTTGAAGACAGCTGAAAGTGTCAGGTTCTTCCAGTTGAACATGGTGTGGATGTTACCATAGATATCGGGGTTGGGGTCACCGATGACGGTACGGTCGTTCTCGTCGATGACTTTGTCTTGATAGATATCGGCAAAGTTCATGTCACCACCGATAAACAAATACTTGTCGCCATTTTCCTTAACGACATACTTGCCGTCGGCTAAGGCTTCTTCGGTCGTGCTATAGACACCATTGGTCTTGTAGCCGTAGAACAAGCCCACAGGCTGACCGACCTTGGTCTGAATGGTGGCACCATAGGCGTCGGTCTCGAAGGAACGGTCGTTGTCGGGCAGGGCAGTCACCTTATTCTTATAATGACCGATAGAGGCACCGACCTCCCAACGGAAGTCTTTCAGGTTGAGCACCTTGACGGTGGCCTGTGCGTCGAAACCGCTGTTCTCAAGTTTGCCTTCGTTGCTCCAGCTGGCATCCAGACCGCTGGTCCAAGCCAGCTGACGGAGCGAGAGCAGATTATTGGTCCAACTCTTGAAATAGTTGAAGCGTAGGTTCAGACGATTGTTCAGGAAGTTACCCTCGATGCCAGCAGTCAGTCGCTTGGTGGTTTCCCACTTCAAATCGGTATTGCCGATATTGCCGATGACCACACCAGTGACGCTGTTGTTCAGCATTCGACGTGATACGAAGTAACTGCGTGAAGCCGTATAGTCGATATCATCGTTACCTGTGACATCGTAACCGACATTCAGACGCAGGTAGTTCAGCAGGTCGGTTTTGGGGAACCAACTTTCGTTAGTGGCGACCCAAGCGGCCTCGACACTGGGGAACAGACCCCAGACGACACCGCCCATCTTCAAACCGTCGGCATCCTTACCGAAGCGTGAAGAGGCATGGGCAGACAGGCCGGCATTCACAAAATAGCGCTGTGCGTAGTTATAATCGGCCAAAGCATACCAAACGAGGTCAGTGGTCTTGTCATTGGCACCGTCGGTGTCCTTGAAACTCAGTGAAGAGCTCATCTTGGGCGCCTTGTCGTTAGGCGTGTTGTAACCGCGCTGTGATGTCAGTTTGTAGGCTGAGTTCAGATAGCGTAAACCACCCATGACACCGACCTGATGGGCACCGAACTGCTGTTTCCATGCCAGACGGGTGTCGCTCTGTATGGCGGTAAGACTTGAAGCCTGGCTCTGAACTAAGTTGTGAAGTGTGGTGCTCTCGTCAAGACCGTCAACAATGAATGTAGGTACACCCTGAATGGGGAGATAGTAGTTCTCATTGGTGTTGACCAGTGTCAGTGCGAAGTGTTCGCTCAGTGTCAGGTGCTCGTTGAACTCATATTTCGGAGTAACGGCAAACACAATGAGACGGTTGCCCAGCGAGTTGCGGTTGTCGCCCTCGCCATGAGCCAGAATGCTGGCAGGATTGGCCAGGCGGCCACGGTCTTGGAACATACCCTCTAAATAGTCGTCGGCCTCGGCCAGATAATGACTGGGATTACCGGCATTGTCGTAAGCGTATGGCGACAGGAAGGGAGACTTGGCCAAAGCGAGGAATGCAGGCGAAGTGATGACACCTGACAAGACCTCTGAAGGTGCACCGTCGTCGAACAACGAATGGTCAACATCACTGTAAGATGCGTCAAAGCGGATGTTAAACTTCTTTGTAATGTTGATGTCCGTATTCAGACGCATGTTGAAACGGGTGAAGTCGTTCTTCTTCAGGGTGCTGTTGGCCAGCGAATAGCCTACTGAAAGGTTATAGGATGCCACATCGTCACCACCTTGGACGTTGATGCCGTAGTTCTGTGAGAAAGCATTCTTATAGACCTCGTCCTTCCAGTCGGTATCGTTGTGATACTGATTGTAATAGAAGTAGGTCGGGTCGCTGTTCAAATACTTGAACTGATCGATATATTTGGTCTTGCCAGCCAAAAGCTCCGTGGTGTAAAGACGGTAGTCGTCAGGACCCATCATCTTTGGCAGACGAGGTATCAGGTCAAAGCGTCCGTTGATGGTCACGTCAATCTTCGTGGCCATACTCTTGTTGCGCTTTGTCTTGATGATGAGTACGCCATTGGCACCCTTGGCACCATAGAGGGCAGTACCATTCTTCAGCACTTGAACACTCTCGATATCGTTCACGTTCAGGTTGGCCAGCATGTTGTTGAAGTAGCCGTCGTGCAAGGTAGAGCGGTTGTACTCCATGTCCATGATGACATCGTCAACAATGACTAAGGGCTGTGCATTGCTGTTGAGTGAATTGATACCCATGATGAGAAGGCTGTTGCCCAGACCCACATTGCCGCCACGCGACACCGAACGTACGTCGGCACCCAACTGCTGGGCAATGAACGGGTCGATGCTAACTTCGGAGGTGTTGGCAAAACGGTTAGCCTCAGAACTCTGAATGGCATTGGTCTGTTGCTTATAGACTTCGGTAAACGACTCATGGTAGAGCTTACCGTTTGCCTCGCCTTCGACGATGGCACACTGTGAATAGTTATAGCCATCGATACGCATCTGCACCGAGCTGACATAATTGGGGACGTTGAGCATGTAACGGCCCTCCTCGTTGGTCATGGCCGAGTACTTGTCGTTACCGAAGGCGGTTACGATGACACCGACCATAGGTTTCTGAGTGGCGGCGTCAATGACCTGTCCCTTCACAGTCTTAAAGGTCTCTGCCCTTTGAGCAGCTTGTGCCGCTGTATTCTCTTGTGCTACCATTGTCAGTGAGCAAAGTAGCATCATGCCGGAAAAGATATATTTCTTCATTGTTCTTCTGATTTAGAGGTGTGAGGTCTGAGATAGATACAGTCCAGGAACATCTCGCGGGCATACTGGGATGTCTGACGAGCTGTGATTGAACTTTGAATCTTAATACTGTAATTCATGTTGCTCTGACCATAGTTGCAGGCAGGGAACTTGAAGTCGCGAGCCAGCAGGATGGTGTCAACACGCTCAGGGTTAGAAACGAATTCGCTCTTGCCTTCTTCTGTCTGACAGGCATATTCAGCTGCTTTGCCCTTTTCGTCCATATAGTTGATAGTAGCCTTGAACTTGCAGGGACGTAAGTCAGCATTGTCCTGGTCGTAAACAGACTTCGGCAAAAGGATAGCATATACGTCATAGCTGCCGCTCAGCGTATTGTTCATCTGGAAATTGACAGTCCAGTTCTGGGTGGCATTCACATAGTTGATCCTCAAATATTTTTTATTGGAAATGCTGTCGCCTGTCACAGTACGGACATTGTAGGTACATCTGTCATAATCGAAGATCAGATAGGTATCCTCACCCTCAATGAAGATATCCTTGAAATAAGTATCCGTTGGCTTAAGAGACCACTTCGGGGTGGTGAAGAGTATGCCGTTGCTGCACAACAGCGGCTGGGCTCCATCAAGGATACCGCCAGGTTCGAAGGGCTTATGGAATACGTGGTAAACCTTCTTGCCCTTGGAGTAATTCGGAACCGTGTGGATGTAAGGAACAGAAATCAAAGAATCTTTGACAGACCTCTGGTCAGTCAGATTGAAGACAGCGTCTTCCATCAGTGCACGCAACGTGTGGTACTGCTGCAATGAGTCGCGCTTTTCAATAGTCTCGTCGTACTTGAAATACTGAGAAGCCTCATTATAAGCTTCGTTCCAACCCTCAGTGGTCGGTGCGACAACATAATAGAGGGAGTCCTCGTCTCTCAGAAGACCGATGGCATCTAACAGACGGTTGCGCTCATAGACAACGGAATCGACATACACGGGTACACCATCCACCACACCATTCGACACTGAAGCATCAGGGTCGAACACTTCCTCGTTGAAGCGACGCAGTTTTTCGCCAATGACAGACAACTGAGGATGGTCGCAGAATAACTCAAAGAGATTATACTTATAGGGCAGTGCACGTTCAAGCACATGGAACACGCCGTTGCTTGTCTTGTTGTTGGCAAGGGTTACAGGAACACCTTCAACTTTACCGTCTACCATATCCTGATACTTTAAGTTCATCATCAGCATCCTGACGGAATAAGGTCCCGACGAAACCATCGAACGGACAATATGGTTCTGCACGAAGCTCTTTTCCACAGAAGAGTCACCAGCAACAGTCTGGACCAACTGAAGCAGAGAGTCCTTGTTGAATGAGTTATTCACAGGAGCCATGACCGTAAAGGCCTGGCCGCTGTTAAGAAGGTCGGCATAGCTGACGGGGGTCTTCTTGTGCATGCGATATACTTTGGTCTGTTCCAAGACCTCGCAGAAGTCGCTCAGCTGAGGATTGGCCTTTAGCTGTTGCCAGAGCGTACCACTGGCAGCACCGCCTTCTGCAGTGTTCTCGTAATGGTCGTTCCAGTCTGAACAGGCAGTAAGGAGATTGAGAGATTGAGAGATTGAGAAAATGAGAAATGCAGTGCATCCCAATTTCTTCAAATTCATCAATCTCTTTTTATTTATATTAATTGTTTTCATATTCATAATGATTAAAATAATAACTCATTTTCTCATTTTCTCATTATTTAAATTTGAGTTAGTGCGTATCTTCGCCTTCGGGACTTCCATAGACGCTCTTCGGACAAAGTTCAATATAGTCAAAGCTCCAATAGCATTCAGGATCCTTCAGCACCTGACGGGCACGCAGATAATAGGTCTCGTTGGCGTCAAGATACTGAGTGGTCAAGACGTAGCGCAAGTTGTTTTCCTTTGCACGGAGAACATTCTCTTTGGCTGCACCTTGCCAATAGCAGTCCATGGCTTTCATATAACCACGGTTGTGCATGGCCTTGTCAATAGCCTTGTTGGCATTTCTGGCTTCAGTGTCATCGCCTGTCACATCAGCCACCCAGCCAATTGATGGGTCTGGACCATAGATACGCAGGTCGGCAGGAATACCGCAAGGAACATTATTCAGATAGAACTGAACAACACCACGTTCTGGGTTCACCGTGTAGCCTGTACGAATCTCGTAGGTGCCCGTGGGTACTGGTGGCAGTTTAATCGTCATATCGAAGATTCCGCTGACAGTGATACCATTGCTCTTATAGTGCTGCCACCAAACACCTTCGCCATGCAGGCCGATGACAGCCTTCTCGCCTAATACTCTCCAGTTTTTGATGTAGCCGAGACGGTAGCCTCTTAGCTTATCCTCACCATAGCGAGGACGGTCGCTGTTTGCAAAGTCAGGACTCAATACGGTCGAATCGAAACGGATACGGCAGTTCAAGACTACGTCACGAACTTCTGTCGTGTAAGCAAGTATTTCGTCAAGATAGTGATATATGCCATTGGGTGCCTGTTGTAGAGATGAACCTGATTCGGTGCTCTTCCAAACACGTACGCCCGGAACCTCGACATTGGCCTTGTGACCCTTGCGATTGATGTAGAGTTGCTCATTGTAGCTGCTGAAACGAACCAGCGTGCCAGGACACATGGTCTCGTAGAACTCTTCAGGATCGCACTTGTCAATGTCCCAGTGCTTGAAGCAGTCTTTACGCATGATGATTTCATCGTAAGGCAGCACACGGTCGATGAGGTGATAGCTGATAAAACGATTCAGCGGATTCTTACGGTTTCTGTAGTCCTTATCATAGAGGCCGGCATCCTCAGGATAGACGGCATCATAGATTTTCTTGGCGTATGCCTCCAGGTCGCTGACATTATTGATACCAAACTTTTTGTAGATAGAGTCTGGCTCAATGAAGGCAGTAAACTTAAAGTAGCGCTTCTGCACCCACTGGATAGGATCGCTACCCTCTGCCTTACATTTCAGCGAGAGGTTCCAAGTGTAGGCAGAGTCCTGCGATGCCTTGTCGGCACCCCACTCAGGATAGTTCTTGTCTTCGTAAGCCATCAGTGAGTCTGCCAAGCCGGTCATAAACAATGCTTCTGCGAAAATGGATACTGTAGAATCAGCTTTAATGACATCGGGCAACTTGTCGCTGGTACGCGGAATAATGTTGTTCACAATGTGTACCACACCATTCGTGACAGAGTCGTCATACTCTACCATGCGTGCCACCTTGTTGGCAAAGTGAACAACGGCGTTGTTGTTTTCTGCATCGGTATTGATAGAGAGTTCAATAAAGGTCTCTGCCATGTTCATACCCAAGGAGCCTTCCGAAATATCTGTAGTGAAGTAAGCCTTGGTCTTGATGATATGCGTACGGGCCAGTGTGTCGCAGACAGCTAAAGGAATTTCGTCAATGCTTTTATAGTTGTTGGTGGCCATATACTTAGCAAAAGCCTCATTATTGGGGGCAAACACTGTGTAGTCGCCATACGTGGAAAGCATGGCGAAGTAGGATGTTCGCTTCAGGAGGGTAATGAAATCTCCCACACGGCTCTCGTTCTCCGTGAGGAACTGGGCTGCAGTCATCTTTTCTGCAGTATATCGGTTCATGGGCACATCGTCGTCGTTATCGACACACGAGGTCATGCCTACAGTCATGCCACAGCTTAGTAAAGCTGCCCAAAAGAACTGTTTTATTGTCTTGGTAATCATAATTTCTAATCTCTAATTACTAATTACTAATTTAAGTTACCATCTTCGCCCTTGTCGAAGGCAGGATTCTGCTTCAGTAGAGGATTAACCTTCAACTCGCTCTTGGCGTATGGGAAATAAATGTAGTTCGGGTCTGTCAACTTAATCTTGATGACATTAATATCCTGACGATACTTGCGGATGGCACAAGATGCCAGACGCTCTGTCTTACCGTCACGACGAGCCAGACGTACGAGGTCGTACCAGCGCTTGCCCTCGAAAAGGAACTCGCGGTGACGCTCGGCAAACAGCAGGTCTTCCATCTTCTCTCTGGATGACGAATAGGTCTCGTAAGACAAGCTACCAGTCGTCGTCTCTGGAGCGATGTTATTGGCACGCTTATAGACATTGTTGATCAGTTTGAATGCCTCGGGCCAGTCGGCCTCACCACGCTGGATGAGTGCTTCAGCTTTCATGAGCATGATATCACTCAAACGATAGAAAATCCAGTTGGAGTTAGGTGTGGAACGACGGCTGTCGGCTATCGAGACAATACCGAGACGCTGCAGACTGAAGTTTGCACTCGGGCGGGTGTATTTGGTAATAGCATAGCTGGTACCTTGACTCTCCAGACTTTCGTATGCACGGCAGTCTTTCTGCGAAACCCATATCTGATTCTGGTCAGTGGTGAAACCGTCCATCAGGCATTCAGATGCTTTCAACAAACCAATAGTGTTGTTGCCATTGCCATAGAAATTGCTAACCCAGTTGTTTTCCTGTCCGGTATTTCCATTGTAATAGAGCTCAAAGATGCTTTCGAAAGAATTGCCCTTACCGAAAACAGAGGTATAGGTGTTGCCTACGTTTTGCTGCCCCTTGACAGCCTCCAAAACCATAGGAACACCATCGAACAGCTCAACATCGGAAATCTGGTCCATCTGAATCAGTTCATTATACTGCTGTGCCTTATAGTTCAGTACAAGGTCACAATACTTGATGACATTGTTCCAGTCACCCTTCCACAGATAGAGGTCGGCCAACAGCGCATAAATGGCCCAACGGGTGATGCGGCTGTTGTTCTCAGCAGGTACTGAAATGCTCTTGTTGACAACCTTCTCAACGCTGAAACGGCGCTGGGCATCATCCTTGATGCTCTCCAGATCGTTAATCAATGAGTCGAGTACCACCTCGAACTTCGTGGCAGGAACGACATAATTCTGATTATCGTCGATACTGGGTTCTGTCACGTAAGGCACATCACGGAATGTACGAATCAAATAGAAGTAGCAGAGTGCACGGATAGTCTTCATCTCTGCAATGGTTGCCTTCAACTCGTTGCTGGTGTAGTTGGGGTCAATCTGTTCAACCTCCGGTGCGTAGTGGCATACAATATTACAGCGATTGATGACGTTGTAAAGACTCGACCAGTTGCACATCTCATTGGTTTGCAGCAGATTCTCCTTCAACATCTCATTGAGGTTGTTATAAGTGTTTTGGTATTTCTGAGCATTGTTTAATGTGCCAATTACCACATTCTCAGAACGTAACTCGCCCCAAATTGCCATGCGCTTGACGACGTCTTCGCTGGCCAAAGCTTCATAACAACCGTTTACGGCTCCCGTCACATCAGCTTTCTCCTTCCAGTAGTTCTCAAGAACAGTCGAGTTCATAGGCTCGATGTCAAGGAAATTACTGCATCCAGTGAACAGAACAGCACCGAAACTCAAGAACAGAGCAGTCCTCAGGGAAGCTTTTACCTTATTATATATATATTCAGTAATCATAATTGCTAATATCTTTTTCTAATTTTTCATTTAGAACTGAATGGTCACACTACCGGTGAATGACTTAGAGCGCGGAGTCTTAGCACCATCAGTAGTAATACCCATGGAACCGTAGCCTACTTCAGGATCAGCACCAGAATACTTGGTCAGCACAAACAGGTTGTTGGCTGATACTGATAAATTGAGCTGTGAGAGACCAAACTTCTTGAGATGTTTGGGATCGACGGAGTAGCTAATCTGCGTGTAGTTCAGACGGATGAATGAACCATCCTCCACAAAGCGGTCAGAACCCAACCAGTTGTAACCTGTCCGATGGAGGGCACGGGGCATTTCGGTGATGTCGCCCTCTACACGCCAGCGCCAGTTAACGGCACGACTCTGGTTGTTGTTCGAATACATGTTCTCAACATCCATACGGGCCTTGTTGATAATCTTGTTGCCGTAGCGGAAGTTGAACTGGTTGTTCCATGACAAACGACCGTATTTCAGCTTGAAACCGAAACCGCCGGTGAACTTAGGCAAGGAAGAACCGAGATAGACAATATCGAGTTCGTTAATCTGGCCGTCATGGTTGATGTCTTCATACTTGGCATCACCACCCTTGAACTCATAGTTAACAGTACCGGCACAGAACATAACGGGTTTGGTCAGACCATGCTCGTCAAGAATGACGTTACCGTCTTTGTCGCGGGCAACAGGAGCGTCAGGACCACTGACACCCTTGACTTCTGTATCAGTGTAGTGTGAATATTGATAGACACCCTGATAACGGAAGCCATAGATACTACCTAAGGCACGGTTCAGTTCAACACGAGTCAGGTAACTGCCGTTGTTGCGGTCGAACTCTTTATTGAGATTTGACAGACAGGTCTCGTCCATCGATGTAATCTGGTTCTTGTTGTTGGCAAACGTGATATTGAAGTCTGCTGAGAACTTGCCAGCCTTGATGATGCTGTTACCATTCAGGTTGAACTCCCAACCGACATTCTTCATGTTACCAGCATTCTGCCAGCGGAGGTTAGGATATCCTGATGATGTAGGAATACCATAACTGCTCATCAGCAGGTCGCTGGTAAACTGCCAGTAGAACTCGATGTTACCAGTAATCTTGTCATTCAGGAAACCGAAGTCAGCACCAAGGTTGAATGTCTCTTTCTGCTCCCATTTCAGGTTCTTCAACTGAATGTTTTCAGGATGCACACTACCTTGGTTCATGTAGGCATTACCACTGGCATAGGTGCTGAAATACAAGTATTCCTGACCAGGCTGACGACCTACGATACCCCAACCTGGACGGACAGATAACATAGATATCCAAGGCAGGGACTTCTTGAACCATGGCTCCTTATGGATGTTCCAACGCAACGAGAGGGCAGGGAAGTTACCCCAGCGCTGGTCGCCACCAAACTGTGTGCTACCATCGCGACGTACAGAGAAGTCGGCCATGTAGCGACCCTTGTAGGCATAGTGGGCAGAGTAGGTCAGATAGATGCTTCGCCACTCACCGCTGTTGGTATCCATACTCTTGATAAGACCCTGGGCGGCGGGGTTCTGGATGTTTCCAGAGGGTAATCCCCATGATGAGGTGCTTTGTGAACTGTTATGACCACTGGTCAGCTGTCCGCGCAACATCATCGTCAGTGTATGATCCTTGTTCTTAAAGGCTGGTGTGAAGGTTAGCGTATGTGTTGTCGTCACAGCAAAGCTCTTTGAAGAATTGGACGTCGTAGAGTTGCTCTCTTTGTTCTGTGAATCGTTCCAGCCACGGGTGTTCAATGACAGCGGCATGTACTGATCGACATAATTGTTGAAAATGTTGAATACCACTTTTCCTTCATAGTTCAGGTGGGTCTTCTCTTCTTCTATTGAGAGCAGGTTGTAACGCAGTTTGAACTCAGGCTCAATGTTATAGCTGGTTTCATCATTCTTAGCCAGATAAGCCAAAGCCACAGGGTTCTTGTTGCCTAACTGGTCTTGCAAAGACTGGCTGACTGTTGGAAGCATAGAGTAGTACTCTTCCAGATCGTTGCCGTTGCGGTCTTGCTCATATACTGAGAGGTTTGGCATGCGCGTGTATGCAATACCCAGAAGATCACCATTGTTCTTCTTGTTCTTGGTATAGGTCAGCGCAATGTTGGTCTCAATCTTAATGCGGTCGCTGACAAAATAGTCCAGATTGACACGAGAACTGAAACGGTCCAGCTGCTGCTCGATGATAGAACCCGTCTCACGGTCGTAACCGGCACCGATACGGAAGTGAGCCTTCTCACCACCACCGCTTAAAGCGATGTAGTGGTTCTGGCGCCAACCAACCTTCTTGACTTCTTTCAACCAGTCGGTATTGTTGTTGTACATTTGATATTCAGAGAACGAGGGATCGTAGTTCAGCTCAGGAATATTGCTGGCTACATCGCTCATCTGAGGATTGAAGTACTCTTCCTTCAACAGCATCGTGTACTCGTCACCGTTAAGCATCTCGTAACCCTTGGGCTGATAGGTGCCGGTCAGACGGAAACTGTAGCTGACGCGTGTCTTACCACGTGTACCACGCTTGGTCTTGATTTCAATGACACCATTAGAACCTTGAGAACCCCAGATGGCTGTAGCTGTAGCGTCTTTCAGCACACTGATGCTCTCGATGTCCTCGGGGTTGATGTTCAGCAATTGAGCGAATTTCTCTTCATTCATGTCGCCGTCAATCTGCTGACCGCCTGTCTGCCAAACGTTACCATCCACCACAATCAGAGGCTCGCTGGAACCGTTGATGGTAGAGACACCGCGCAGACGCATAGAAGTACCACTACCAAGGTTACCTGAATTAGCCACAATATCCAGACCGGCGATACGTCCCTGCAGTGCTTCGTCAACCGTGGTCAGTGACAAACCGTCAAACTCTGACATGCTGATGCTCTGCTGGGCTGTAGAGATTTCATCGACGGGAATGTTCAGTCCCGAACCGCCTGCGCGCTTCTTGGCTGTTACCACCACTTCTTGAATCTGCGTGGCATCCTCCATCTTGATGTTGAAATGAGTCTTGTTAATGGGAACAAGTACTGTCTTGTAACCCACAAAAGTAATACGCAGCTTGTCTTTCGGATTCTTCAGCTTAAACGAGAAGTTTCCGTTCATATCCGTTACTGTTGAAGCGACGATACGCTTGGCAGCGTCAATCTCCACGACATTGGCCATCATCACAGGTCCCATCTCATCATTAACAGTACCGCTAATGATGTCACCAGCCTGCTGGGCGTTCGCTGCAATCAAAAAATTAAAAAATGAAAATATAATTATAGTAAATCGTTTCATAATCTTAATACTTTTTATTTTTTAATTTTTTAATCACCATAAGCTAATGGACTGTCAATCAGATGTATTACAGCCGACGATGTAGTATACAAGTTCGTTGCTGTAGTAGCATCCTTACTGTCATACAAATATTCACGAGCCTGAATATTATAGAGATCTTGCTTTATGCCATTATCATCGATGTATGTACTCTTATTTACCTTATGAGTTCCGCCAATGGCGTCTACCACTTCAATAGAATCGTCCTTAAGTGCAGACTTTAGTATATAGAAGCGCTTGGTCTTGCTATTAATCAGAGAAGTCTCGAAGTCACCCGACTCTGTCTGGGCGCCAATGTAGAGGGCATTATCCTGAATGTGATACTTCAGGAAGTTCACGATATTCAAGGAATCACTCGTAGCCTTTTCTGTATTGCCATCCAGATGATCCTGCTCAACCTGCTCCCAAGAAGACAGCTTGCCTTCCTTCTGCAGCTGCTCAATAGCTTCATTACTTGGCACATATATTGTATAATGGTAGGTGTTGAACAAAGACACGTTTGTACCACCACATGCTTTGTTGTCATTTTCATTACCTGTACCTAAATTGTGGATAGCCTCAAACAGACCGCTACCTTCCATCAACTCGAGGAACTTTCCAAAATACTTGGGGTGGGCAGCCAGCTGATCCTTTACAGTCAGACGAGTACCCATGATGGGTTGGCCTTCAAGCACATAGCTCATACCATTACCACCGGCAACTTCCTTGCGTTGGTCGTAAACGCGGGTAATCTTTATGGGCGAGCCCTCGTACATTTGATAACTACCCTCCACGGTCATATTATCCTTGTCGCCAGGGTTGGTAACGCGGATGCCCGTACCGTTTTTGGTGCGGAAATAGGTGTTCTTACCTTCCCAAACCTTACCAATCACGATGTGGGTGTCCAGAATGTCTTGTAGACATCTTGTAATACGGTAACCGTTAGAAGCCATAGTGACTGTCTCAACTGAGTCACGTTCACCTGTTTCAGGGTTGTAGTTATAAACCACAGCGGAAACTCTTTCCTCGACGCGCTTGGTCTCGTCCCAGCGAAAACTCAACAATTGGAGGTTCTTCTTACCGTAAGAACAGGGGTCGATGTACTCCAACAATGCGTTGTTTGTGGGGATAAAGAAACTGTAGTCTGAACCAAGTGCATTCAGATAGACATTATACTTACACTGGGTAATAGCCCAGTCGATAATCTTCATCGTGCGATTGACCAATGCAGGGAATGATACACTGACGTATGCTGTCGGAGAGTAAACCTTGTTGGTCAGATAGACGGCACCGTTACAAGCCATATAGACCTTATCAACGTCTGCAACATTAACACCCATCGGGTCGTTGGCGTCGTTCAGAATAGCATCGAATTTTGAGGGTACTGACGAGGTGAATGAAGGCAGCATGTTTACATTTAAAAGCTTGATAATCACATCGTCCGGCACATCGTCCCATGATGCGTAGTTCTCGCTCAGCGGCTTGCCGAGTCCGTGCCAATAGGCTTCCATAGCATCATTGGTGGGAACCATCATCACTGCCATGTCGCGTTGTTCGGCAGCATTACCCTCTCCACTTGATTTGACACTGGCTGAATAGTATGAATTCCATTCTGGGTCATATACTAATTGGGCGGGTACACCACGTCCGTCAGGCGTCAGATAGACGCCAGCACCACTCTTGTCATTAAAGAAACGCTTGGTATATACGGTATCCACGGTGGTGTTGTACAAATAATTGTAACGCTCGGTCTTCGTAAGATCCTTGCTGTCAGGATATGGTGCACAGAAACGCTCCAACAGTTTGTTGAACAAACTTACCTCAGGCTTTTTGGCTATCAGCTCAGCCATGTTTGGCAATGGGGTGACAACTTCTGATGTACGGTGAATAAAACCATTGGCACAGCGGATGTTGCTTTCCTCAACTTCAATACCATTGATACTGGCATCACCGGCCTTGCGGCTTGTCTTTCCGTTAAACAGGAAATTATAGTCTTCATTGGTGATGCGATTGTTCGATAACTGTGCCTCCAAGAACAGCAGCATGGGGACAGCACTTCCGTCTTCCATACAAACCATGTTTTTGCCGCTGTCGCGGTGACGTTTCCAATACTTGTTGTCGGGCATGTCCTGAGGACGAAGAATGGGCACGGTGTCATATTCTCCAAGTGCAGAGAAGCGACGCATGGCCTGACCTTCCTTCAAAGGATTTCCCTGAATAGTTGATAGACTGTTGAGCTGAATGGAGTTGTCGAGCATGTTGCCGAACAACAACATTTTCTTTTGTGGCTCAGTGAGTTCCTCGTAACGAGATACGCCAAAGACATTGTTTTTGTCGTTGAAAAATCTCTCATAAGCCGCGTCGTTGGCTACAAAGAGTGTCTTCGAACCCGTCTTGCCCAGCACTTCCTGATACTTCAGGTCATTAATCATTCGCACAGTGTTGGTGTAGTTCCCTTGCTCGTCGAGCCAGCTGTAGATGCTGTTACCCCAACCTTCCGGGGATTTTTCGTCGAGGTCATATTCCTGACAGGATGTCAGGGTGACTCCACCAACCAGCGCCAAAGCCGCGGCCATCATCCAACATCTGTTCCGAAGTGGTCTGAAACCTTGGCATTGATTCCAAAATTGCTTTCTGGTTTTCATACGTTAAAATTGGTTTTTTTGTTAGAAAATAATTTTTTGCAAAGTTACGCATTTATTTATAATTAAAATTAATTATTTATTTCGCATAGTTTGCTTTTTGTCTTTTGTGATTGTGGAATTCGTCTCAGTGGTTTTGTTTTTTGTCTCATATTGCAATTTGTCTCTTCTTAAACGAAAAAATAAAGTATCTGATACGTTTCGCGAACGTTAATTAAATAAATATACCTATCTTTGCCCCCAGAATTTGTTTTTTCACCTATTAACTAATTTAAACATTAACAAACATGAAGAAAACTTACCAAATGTTTCTGGCACTGATGGCCTTGATGCTTTTTGGTGCTGTGAATGCAGGAGCGCAGGAGCGCATCCCGTTTGACGCAGAGCATTTCACCTTCCACAACTACACGGGATGGGATGCTGATGCTGTCGAGAATGGTGTATTTGAGGGTGCCTTTATTTTAGGGCAGGCCGATGGTTGTCCTATCGGTGACACCAGTTGTAACGCATGGGTTGACCTGACAGGTTACTCCAAGTTGTATGTTGAGATGATTGGCTGCGATGCCGACGGTATTGAGAACGGATCAAACCCGCGTATCTTCATCAACCGTACGGTTGAAAACGGACAGTTCAGCTCTGACAAGAACTCTTCCAATTGCCTTGTTATCCCCAATAGTGGTACTTGGGCTACTGATTATTACACACAGGAAGGCAATACTTATATTATTGATTTAAAGAAAATAGCCACTGACTGGGGTTTTGTGCACTTCCACTCTATCAAAGGTTCTGCATGGAACACAAAGGCTATCGTTAACAGTATCACGGTTGAGAAGCCTGCAAAGGCTGTCGGATGGATTAACATCCTGACCAACAGTGACATGGAAGGTGATGACACAAGTTCATTCGTTACTGTTATCAATGGTAGCTCTAGCGACGGTAGCGTGACTTATCCTGCAGTCATTGAGGATGGCGTTGGTGTAAACAATAGCCGTGGTCTTGCATTGAGGTCAATGGAAAATGCTCCTGAGACTTGGTCAACTCAGCTGTTTGTGAAGCTTCCTGAGATTCTGCCTATTGGTACGCAGTGGCGCTTCTCTATGGATGTCATCTCTAATCCTGATGCCAATGTCAGCGTTGCGGGTCATGCTGCTCCACGTTCTTGGCAGTGTGGTGGTGGCGATGTCTCTTCTGATTTTGCTAACGGATTCACCACAACATCTGAATGGAAAACAATTACCGCAAAGGGTACTATTAGCGAAAGTCTGTTTGGCAAGGGCTTCCAGAGCATTGCTTTCGACCTGAACAATGACAAGACAACTGCTACCCAGTATTATTTCGACAACATTAAGTTTGAAATATATAAATATGGTACGGCAGCTGAATTCGTAGATGACAACATTAAGGTTGACTTCGGCTTCGAGACCAATATTCCTGAATTGTGTAAGGCTGCTGGTAAGAGCCGTGTGATGTTCCCCGTTGAGAATGCTCAGGTTCTGGTAAATAATAAGGAAGTTGAAATTACCTCTGTAGAGGGCTTCGCTGATGGCCGCTTCTATATTTTCTTAGAAGAGACAGCCAGTGAAGGTGATGAGGTACGTGTTATCTATAACAATGCTGCTGGCGACCTGCAGCTGAAGTATGCTGCTGGTCCTAATGCTGGTCAGGTGATTGGTAAGGTTGACGAGATTGCTGACTATAACTCATCAGTTACATCAGAATATGATGATGTATATCCTTATATCATGTTGGCTCCAACTGTCGTTGCTGCTGTTCCTGAGCAGGGCTCATTCAACATTAAGAACGACCTGAAGGAGTTCACTGTGAAGTTTGATAAGAAGGCTGACGCTTCTAAGATTGTGGCCAAGCTTGATGGTAAGGCTCTGACCGTTCGTCCTAATGAAGGTCTGGCAGAAGAGTTTACGCTGGTTTATGCTGGTGACAATTTGAAGGATGGTCTGCACACTATCAATATCACTAAGGTTTATCCTGAGGCTATCCTGAGCGATGAAATCTTTACTGACACAACTTACCAGTTCAGTGTCGGTGCTCCCGATCCTAATGATGTTCCTGTAGAGCTGATTCCGCTGAGCTATTTCAATAGCTGTGCTAACGGTTCAGTTCCTGAAGGTTTCAGACTCTTTGCCGATAATATGGAGGAGCGCGTTGCTGGCGGAAGCTATTCTGGTGGTGCCCGTCTGTTCAACGACTTTGCTGCTGGTGGTGACTTTACCAGTGCTCTCTATATGCGTACCAACTATCTGACTTACGGTTTCAACGATGATCAGCACAAGCTGACAATGGAAGCTGGTAAGACCTACACCCTGACCTTTAACACTGCACGCTGGAAGGCAAGCGGTGAGTTCCTGAAGGTTCTCATTCTCGATGCTGCAGGTAATGAATTACTTTCTCAGACCGTAACTTGTAATCCTGACGTCAACGGTTCTAAGAATGCCGTGAAGGGTTCTTCTGCTTATAGCATCAACTTCACTCCTGAGAATAGTGGTGATTACGAGCTGCGCTTCGTGGTTGCTAACAACGCTGATGGTGAGGACGCTGGTGAAACCTGGCATGAGTTGCTGCTGGCTAATGTGAAGTTTGCTTATATCCCCAACAGTTTCGGTGTTGTCGAGACGATTGCCGTTGCCGAGGCTCTGGAGAAGGCTAAGAAGACTCAGACCGACAATGCTGACGAGCGCTATGACGGTGCTGCACAGACAGCCCTGAATGATGCTATCGCTAAGGTTGAGGCTGAGAAGGATGGCTATACATCTCCTTCTGAGTGCTATGGTGCTATTGAACTTCTGAATACTTGCAGTGCTGATTTGATTGACCACGCTGCTCTCTGTAACAATTACGATAAGCTGATTAAGGATGGTAGTGATGTTGTTCGTCAGCACGCATCTGACAAATTTGCTGCTTTACCATTGTATGCTCAGCTGGTAGAACTTGTTAACAAGTATCATGCTGTTTCTGTGATGCAGAACGATGGTACTGAGGAAGAACCTAACTGGCAGAAGCACTACACCTACGATATCCTGAAGGACGATGCTGCTCTGACAGCTGCTGTTACTGAACTGACTGACATTGTTAATACCACTGCCAAGCTGTTTACCACTGGTCAGTCTAAGAGAAACACCACTGGTGTTGCTGCTCTGGTTGAGCGTCTGCGCTTAGGTGCTGAGACATTGAAGACCTTAGGCAAGGCCGAGGATTCTTATCCTGTATCTCAGGCTCTCAATGCTCTTGAGGACGATGACGTTCTGGCCGAGGAAGTGAAGAAGTACGTTACAACTGAGGTTTATGGCCAGCTCAAGGATCCCGCTAATACGTTGTTCGAAGGTACTTTTGATGATGAAGGAAACGTCATTACTAAGAGTTACGATATGACGGTATTCGTTAAGAACCCGAACCTCTATGCTCTTGAATACTCTACTGAAATTCCTGGTTGGACTAATGTGTCTGGTACTCCTGGAGCTTGGAGCGACTGGGATGGTAATAAATCTCATAACAGCAAGACTCCTTATGTTGAGGACTGCTGCCTGTATATGGGATGGCATGCTTCTTGCATGACCGAGCAGACTATCACTGACCTGCCCGCAGGTGTTTACACCATTAAGTTCAGCGCTAACGATAACTCTGGTGAATCAGATGGTACTTGTGTCTATGTGAAGAAGTCTGACACGCCTGCAGTTGAGGATGGTGCAGAACTTAACCCAGATGTTAACTTTGCTGCTTATGCTCAGGTTGATAATGCTGGTTGGGATAGAGCAATCGAAGGTGTTGTTGTTACCGATGGCTACCTGACTCTTGGCTTCAAGTCTGGTACGGTATCTCAGCCCTTCCTGGATGAAGTTCATATCCTGATGACTGGTCCTGCAGAAGGCTACAACTACGCATTGGCATACGAGTCTGCTGCTAATGGTATCGAGACACTTGAGGGTACACCTGCTGCTAAGGTTCGTGCTATCGAGCTCTACGACGTTAATGGTCGCCGTATTGCCAAGGCTCAGAAGGGTCTGGTTATCATGAAGCAAGTCATGAGCGATGGTTCAATTCGCACTATAAAGGTTGTGAAGTAATTTATAAAGTTTAAATGTTCTCATTAAAGTGGCGGACTTCGGTTCGCCACTTTTTTTGCTTTTTAAGCTATATTTTTCTCCATCATGGGAAATAATAAGCCAATTATTTTGTATCTTTGCAGCTGATATTGCAAATAACTTGAAAATGAAGGATAGACTGAAACTATTAAGTCCTGCTCTTGTCGTGGTGGCGCTGCTGGCTACTGCCTGTTCTTTGCTGATATTTGATTCGGAAGTATTGTGGAAGGTGCAAGAGTTGAATCTTTTCTTGGACACACCGTTATTCCTGAAGCAGCAGATGGTGACTTCGGGCTGGCTACTGACGTGGCTGGGCAGTTATTTCACAGAGTTTTTCTATTACCCATGGCTGGGCGTGTTGTTGCTCACCCTATGGTGGATGGTGCTTTTGCTGGTCATTTGGCGTACTTTCCGTATACCTGTCAAGTGGACAGCCGTATTGCTTGTCCCTCTGGCAGCCGTTATCATCATGAATGTTGACCTCGGCTATTGGATTTATTACCTGAAGTTGCGTGGGCATTTCTTCGTTGCCGCTATGGGTACCACGGTTGCTGTTGCTGCTGTGTGGCTTTTCAGATTACTGCCAGCCAAATATTATCTGCGCTCAGTCTTTATGTTTGTCAGTACCGCAGTCCTTTATCCCCTGATAGGCTTTTACGGCTTGCTGGCTACACTACTGATGGGTGTGTTGCTGTGGCGCTTGGAGAAACAGATGATGACTCATCGTGTCATCGGCTCAGCAGTAGCCATCCTGTCTATTGCCTTCTGGCCCCTGTTCTATTATAATTATGTGTTCTGTCAGACCAATGTCCAAAACATCTGGTGGACAGGACTGCCGTTGTTCATTGTGGACAAGGAATTGCCCAACTACTATATTCCTTATTATATATTAGTGGCCTCACTGGTCTTCATGGCATTGATGTACGGACGGTGGAAACGAGAAAAGGTGGAAGATGGAAAAGCGAAGAAGTTGAAGGAATCTGGTGTCGTCAGTTGGCTCTGCATCCATCTGGTCATTGTCGTAGCCGCAGGCTATAGCATTCATCGCTTCTGGTATAAAGACCATAATTTCCATAAAGAATTCCGTATGCAGAAATGCGTAGAGAACCTTGACTGGGAGGGCGTCTTGGCAGAAGAAGTTGGTGACGAAGAAGAACCGACACGTGCCATCGTGATGATGAGGAATCTGGCCTTGTTCCGATTAGGACGTCAGGGCGATGAGATGTATCGTTACAGGGACGGCTCAAAGCTTTGTGACTCGCCTGTGCCCATCCGTATGATGCAGGTGGCTGGTTATAGCATGTACTATAATTATGGTCTTGCCAACTATTGTCATCGCTGGTGTCTGGAACAGGGCGTCGAGTTCGGCTTCCGTGCTGAATACCTGAAATATCTGATGCGCTGTGCTTTGGTGACTGGCGATGCCCAGGAGGCTCGCAAGTATGCGTCGATACTGAAGCACACGCGCTTCCACAAGGCATGGGCTCAGAAATATGAACGCTTGATTGGGCATAGAGATCGGATGAAGACTGATGCGGAATTCTCGCCCATCTTCCATCTGATGACTGGTGGTGATGTGCTGGCAAACGACAATATGATGGCCGAGAAGTTCCTGATGGAGAGATTCCTTTATAGTAACAGTGATGACAAGCTTTATAAGGAAATGTCGCTTATAGCAGCCTTATGGTATAAGGATATTCAGTTGTTCTGGCCCCGTTTCTTTGATTATGGCCGTACTCATGCAGGGCAGAAAATGCCGATTCATTATCAGGAGGCTGCCTATCTGTTTGGCAATCTGGAGCATAATGTCGACATCAGCAAGATGCCTTTTGATGAACAAGTGAAGCGCGATTATGATGGTGTCATGGATTTGGCCAATAACGCGACGAGTGAGAGTGAAGACGAGATGCGTCCCATCTTCTATACTCGTTTTGGGCATACCTACTATTACAACTATTTCTTTGTTCACGACCTCTACTCATATTAATTGTATTAGCAATGAAAAAAGTATTCCTATATATGCTGGCCTTGACGGCTTTGTTGACAGCCTGTCAGAATGCCAAGGTGCCTGAACAGTTTACAGACATCAAAAATGCACCGAATATCTATCCGGATTATAAAGATGTGACGATACCCGTCAATATCGCTCCTCTGACCTTTGAACTTGAGGATGCCTGCGATGAGCTGGTGGCACGCTTTACGGTGGGTGGCTATCAACTGGTATGTGGGGGTGAAGCCGTCCAGCCAGACATGGACGACTGGCGTGAGTTGGTCAATAAGGCTGTGGGTAAGACTATCGATGTCGAGGTGTTTGCCCGTATGGGCGAGGCTTGGGGGCGTTATCAGCCATTTCATATCACCGTTTCTGCGGATAGCATTGACCCATATATCAGTTACCGACTTATCTCGCCCAGCTATGTAGCTTACGAGGAACTGACACTGAATCAGCGCTGTGTGGAGAACTACGACGAGCAGGTAATGGTCAACAACATGCTTTGTGGCGAGGAGATATCCGGACAGTGCGTCAACTGCCATAACTACCAGCAGTATAATCCACAGCGCATGCAGTTCCATGCCCGTCAGTTCCATGGAGGTACTGTGATAGCCTACGACGGTAAACTGCGTAAGATTAATATGCGCAACGACTCCATTCTCTCTGCCGGTGTCTATCCTGCTTGGCATCCGTGGTTACCACTCATCGTCTATTCCACGAACAAGACCAGCCAAAGCTTCCATACACGTCACATGAATAAAATCGAGGTGTTCGATGCGGAGAGTGACCTGATAGCCTATGATGTGGCAAAGAACGAGGTAACCAATATCGAAAATGATGGTAGTGAGTTTGAGGTGTTCCCCGTATGGGCACCTGACGGCAAGACGCTCTATTATTGTAGCGCACATTTCGAGTTCCGCGATACAGTCAGCCATGGTGTTGAGGTGGTTCGCAGATACCAGGAAGTGAAATACAACATTTATAAGAAATCTTTCAATCCAGATACCTATCAGTTTGGACCGCGTGAACTGGTGTTCCAGGCTGACAGCCTGGACAAGAGTGCCACCTTGCCACGCGTATCGCCCGATGGTCGTTTCCTGATGTTTACCTTGGGCAACTATGGCGTTTTCCATATCTGGCATCGTGAGGCTGACCTCTATCTGTTGGACTTGGCCAGTGGACAGGTTCGTGCAATGGATGAAATCAACTCACCTGAAACAGAGAGCTATCATGCCTGGTCGAGCAATGGTCGATGGGTGGTCTTCAGTAGCCGACGTGACGATGGCAGCTATACCCGTCCGTTCTTTACACATATCGATGCCAATGGTAAGGGCAGTAAACCTTTCGAACTGCCACAGGCCGATCCCGACTACCATCGGCAGTTTGTAAAGTGCTACAATATTCCTGAGTTTATGCGTGGTCCTGTTGAGGTGACGCCTCAAGAATTTGCCAGTGTGCTGAAAGCCAGTGACGGAGAGACCGTCAAGTATGTTCCACAATTAAGTAAAACCCAATAAAAGATATGAGAAGACATTTGTTAGCCTATTTGACTGTGCTGGCTGCAACGGCAGTGATGGCACAACCAAAGTTCAGTCTGCCTCATGGTTTATATGACGAGAACAGTATCCATGTAACAATTACGCCCACAGATGCCAGTGCAGTGGTGTATTACACCACCGATGGCAGTACACCTACATCTGGTAGTACCCGCTATGCAAGTCCCCTCACTTTGAGCAAGACGACATTGCTTAGGGCTATTGAAGTGATAGATGGAAAGGCTTCCGCTATTACCACTGCCAGCTATATCTTTATTAATTCTGTATTGAGTCAGCCCAATAACCCTGAGGGCTACCCTGCCGAATGGGGAAAGTATGCTCAGATTAATGGTAGGGCTATCGCTGACTATGAGATGGACCCAGAGATGACAAACGACCCCGTGTTGCGCCCGAAGATAATCGAAGGCCTGAAGCAGATACCTATTCTTAGCGTAGTGACGGACAAGGACAATCTGTTCAGCCACGAGAATAATGAAGAAACGGGTGGTATCTATATCTATACAGGTCCTCCTGTGGGCGACAATACTGGTAACGGGTGGACACGTCAGTGCAGTGCCGAACTTTTTGGCGGTCCGCAGAATCATGACTTCACGGTTGACTGTGGTCTGAAGTTGCATGGCGGTCATGGCCGCTTGGCAGAAAAGAATCCTAAGCACTCGTTCCGCCTCCAGTTTAAGAAAACCTATGGTCCTTCGTCACTGGAATATCCTTTATATGGTAAGGGCGAACCGAAGAAGTTCGGACAGTTGGTGCTTCGCTGCCACTTCGGTAACTCCTGGCAGCACTGGGGAGAAGGTAATCGTCAGAAAGCCCAGTATACCCGTGACGTCTGGGCTCGCCGCATGCAACGCAAGTTGGGGCATACCAGCGTTAACGCCCTCCATGCACACTTGTTCCTGAATGGTATGTACTGGGGACTCTATAATATCGCTGAACGTGTGGACGACACCTTTGGTAAGGAACACTTTGGTGGCAAGAAGGGCGACTATGATGTGATAAAGATAGAAGAGGAAGGTGGCAGTCATTTAGAGGCCAGCGAGGGTACCCTTGATGCTTGGAACGAGATGATACAGACGGTGAAGGCTGTAGCCGGTCAGTCTACAAGTCTGACGCCCGCAGCAGCTTACGAGAAGCTGGATACGCTGCTGGATAAGGATAACTTCATCGACTATATGATTATCAACCACTATGCTGGCAATAACGACTGGGACCATCATAACTGGTATGCCATTCGTCGTAATAACAACAAAGAAGGTTTCAAGTTCCTGTGCTGGGACTCGGAAATGATTCTAGAGGGTGCAAGCGACAATGCTGTCACAAAGCGTAATAGTGGATGCCCAACGGATATCTTCAATATGCTGTTGAACAATCAGGACTTTGCCCGTCGCTATCTGAAGCGTGCTCAGGAACTGTTGACTGATGATGGCCTCTTAGGACAGCAGTCGGTGGTGCAGGTATGGGACAGTTTGTATAACAACATATCCTTGGCCATATACGACGAGGCAGCCCGCTGGGGCGACTATCGCCGCGACGTGCACCGCTGGCAAGACAAGACTAACACGGTGTACACCGTCGATGAAACCTACATGACTGAGCGCAACCGTTTGAAGAACCAGTATTTCCCCAAAAGAACGGCCACTGTACTATCACAGATAACGAAGTATGTGAAGCCTTATGCAGGCACAGATGGCATTGAGACGGTTCATGGTGAAAGCTTAAGGGCTCATAGTTATTACAACCTACAAGGTCAGCCTGTGGCTAACCCAAACAAGGGATTGTATATACATCATGGGAAAAAGATGGTTGTAAAATAAAAACGAGAGCTCCAAGCGGAGCTCTCGTTTAGTCTCAGATGTTTCCAACAATCAGACTACCGCCATTCTCTGGAATGGTAATGGTTACCTGCTGCTTTTTGTTCTGCTTGATCTGCTTGACATTGCCCACTACAGTGGGATCACTTGCGTATTTAGGATCATCAGCGTAGATGGTGAGCTGGGTGTCCTTGGCAAACATGGGCAGTGTGATGGTCTTTTTCAGTAGCTGCTTCTCAGCATTGATACCAGCCACATACCAAGTGTTGCCAGCACGACGGGCGATGATGGCATACTTGCCAGGATAACCGTCGATGAAACGAACTTCATCCCAGTTGGTAGGTACTTGCTTCATGAAGTCAATAGCCCATGCAGGGGCATCCTCTAAGTTGT
This sequence comes from uncultured Prevotella sp., assembly GCA_946188165.1. Taxonomy (GTDB): domain Bacteria; phylum Bacteroidota; class Bacteroidia; order Bacteroidales; family Bacteroidaceae; genus Prevotella. The sequence continues at coordinate 1,684 of CAMHTW010000019.1, read as the reverse complement.
TGGGAGCCAGGGCGAAGTGCTGGACACTGCTTTGGAAGAGGACGGCAGTAGCCAGGGCATAGACGTCGCTGGTACGGCGGTAAGAGCCTCTGTCGTTACCTGTGCTGTAACGCTTGTTAAGTGCAGAACCACCAAAGTCCATCGAAGCTACGGTGTTGCGGATAAAGGTATGCGTGCAACCGTTCTTGGCTTCAGCATCGCAAGCTCCCTGTCCGAAGTGGAGGTTCTCAGAAGCCAATACTGCCTCTGCGGCAACGAAGTTAGGATACATACGCTCCCAACCGCGAGGCAGCGTGCATCCGTGGAAGATGACCTGCAGACCAAAGTCGTTGGCATCGGTCAGGATGTCCTCGTAGAGCTGCATCATGGGCTGCTTGTCACCACCGAAGAAGTCGACCTTGATACCTAAGATGCCAATACTCTGCATCCACTTCATCTCCTGACGACGTGCTGCCGAACGGTCCATCTTGAAACGTGGCCCTTGTGGGGCATCGTTCCATGTGCCGTTACTGTTATACCAGAGAAACAGGCCTACGCCTTTCGAGTTGGCATAGCGCGACAATTCTGCGATGCGGTCGTAGCCTATCTGCTTGTCCCAAAGGGCATCAACCAAAACTGAACGATAGCCCAAGGCAGCAGCAAAATCAATGTATTCTTTCTGTTCTTTGAAGTTACAACTGTTGTCCATTCTGATAATCCATGACCAAGTACCCTTACCATAGGTGTAAGCCTTTGAAGCCTTGTATTTGGGCTGTACTAGGTCGTTGGCTATTGTGGTCTCTACGACAGGAGCCAGCGTTGTACCGATGGTCATGGTGCGCCACGGAGTGAGGGCTGGCAGGGAAACTGTGGCAGTTGTAGTGCCATAGCCGTTCATCTCTCCCTGCTGTGGGAAGCCAATGCTGTATTTGGCACCGCCATTATTCAGCAATCGGCAGCCGACATAATTGCCATCGGTACCAGTCTCAGAGATAATGACCCAACCAGCTGTCGTCTTGAACAGGCAAGGGAAAGTATAGCCTTCACCCCAACCGTTCTTACCCATTTGGTCGTCCCAGGAATAGGATGTCTCATAGCTAGGCGCGGTACGTGCGAAACCACCCATGGGCCTTGATTGCGGACAGAGAAAAGTTGTAGTACCGTCAGGCAGTACAAAACTGCTGGCTTCACCCTCAATCACAGCACTCATCATATCGCGCTTCTGGGCATAAATCTTGTAGCGGTAAGCCACGTCGCGACCTGTTACGCGGAAAATGATGTCGAGGGCTGGCCTGCCTTGCCTTTCAAACTGGCAAACAGCCTCTGTAGCCTCGTAGCTGACGTGGCTCTGCTTGATGGTCGCAAGGTCATAGGCATCCTTGAAGGTACTGACTTTACAGTCCTTTAGGGTTAGTTCCTGTGTAAGGTCGCCGAAATTCATCTTGACACCTAATGGCGAGCGCTCAATGAATACGGTGCCGTTAAGCGTTACCTGATACGCAGGGCGTCCACTCTCGTCGCTTACGGTGACGGCCATAGTGCCATCAGGACTTTGGAATGTTTTCTCAGTTGCTTGGGCTGTCAGCAGGCATAATGTCAAGGCTGCAGCAGTCATCAGTTGTTTCATCATACTTTAAGTTTATTATTAAGTCTTACCTCTTACCTCTTACCTCTTACCTCTTACCTCTTACCTCTTACCTCTTAC
>CAMHTW010000018.1 GCA_946188165.1 uncultured Prevotella sp. | reverse complement strand
TGAAAAGTTTCTTAAAATGTAAGTTTTAGGAAACTTTTTTAATATAATTTAGGTATGCGGGCGTACGTAATAAGAGTGGAAATGCGTACTTTTGCATTCTGAAATCATATAATGGACAAACAAATAATAAAAAATATCTATTATGGCAGAAGCTATTGACATCCGCGAACTGAACGTCCGGATAGAACAACAAAGTGGATTCGTGCAGAATTTGGTAACAGGCATGGATCAGGTGATTGTAGGACAGAAGCACTTGGTAGACTCCTTGTTGATTGGTTTGCTGAGTGATGGTAATATCTTGCTGGAAGGTGTGCCTGGTTTGGCTAAGACATTAGCCATCAAGACGTTGGCACAGCTCATTGATGCTACGTATAGTCGCATCCAGTTCACCCCTGACCTGTTGCCTGCTGATGTGACGGGTACGATGATTTACTCACAAAAGGAAGAGAAGTTCCAGGTAAAGCAAGGCCCTGTGTTTGCCAACTTCGTATTGGCTGACGAAATCAACCGTGCTCCGGCAAAGGTTCAGAGTGCTTTGCTTGAAGCTATGCAGGAAAAACAGGTGACAATTGGCAGTGAGACATTCAATCTGCCTAATCCTTTCCTTGTAATGGCCACCCAGAACCCCATTGAGCAGGAAGGTACCTATCCGTTGCCAGAAGCACAGATGGACCGTTTCATGCTGAAAGTGGTCATTGGCTATCCTACGATTGACGAGGAGAAGCGCATCATCCGTGAGAATATTCAGGAGTCGCTGCCTAAGGTCTCTCCCGTTACCACATCAGAAGAAATCCTAAAGGCTCGTCAGGTTGTTCGCGAAGTGTATATCGACGAGAAGATTGAGCAGTATATTGCTGATATCGTGTTTGCTACCCGTTTCCCCGACCGCTATGGTCTGAAGGATATGAAGGATATGATTTCGTTTGGTGGCTCGCCACGTGCTTCTATCAATCTGGCTAAGGCTGCTCGTGCTTATGCCTTCATCAAGCGTCGTGGCTATGTGGTACCTGAGGATGTTCGTGCTGTGGCTCACGATGTACTGCGTCATCGTATTGGTCTGACTTACGAAGCCGAAGCCTCCAACATTACCAGCGAGGAAATCGTTTCGAAGATTGTCAATAAGGTCGAAGTACCCTAAAAAGAGTGAGAGGTAAGAGGTAAGAAGTAAGATGGAGACTTCTGAGATATTAAAGAAAGTACGGAAGATAGAAATCAAGGCACGCGGCCTGAGTTCAAACGTCTTCGCAGGGCAATACCATTCAGCCTTCAAGGGTAGGGGTATGGCCTTTAGTGAGGTGCGCGAATATCAGTATGGCGATGACGTGCGCGACATTGACTGGAACGTGACAGCACGCTTCCATCGCCCTTATATCAAAGTGTTTGAGGAGGAACGCGAGTTGACTGTCATGCTGATGATTGACGTCAGTGGCTCGCTCGATTTCGGCACTCAGCGTCAGATGAAGCGTGATATGGTCACTGAGATATCTGCTACGATAGCTTTCAGTGCTATTCAGAACAACGATAAGATTGGTGTGGTATTCTTCTCTGACCGTATCGAGAAATACATTCCTCCCAAGAAAGGCCGTAAGCATATCCTCTATATCATCCGTGAACTGCTTGACTTCAAACCTGAGTCTCATCGTACCAACGTGAAGCAGGCACTGGAATTCCTAACCAGTGTTGCCAAACGTCGTTGTACGGCTTTTGTACTCAGCGATTTCTACGACACACAAGATTTCCTTCAAACACTTCAGATTGCCAACCGTAAGCACGACGTGGTGGCCTTGCAGGTTTACGATATTCGTGCCAAGGAACTGCCTGATGTGGGTTTGATGCGTGTTGTGGATGCCGAGACAGGCCACGAACAATACATCGATACATCGAGTCGTCAGTTGCGTCAGGCTCACGAACGCTATTGGCGTAATACGCAAGAGAAACTGAAAGATACGATGTCGAAGAGTAATGTCGATTTGGTGTCTATAGCTACCAATGATGATTATGTGAAGTCGTTGCTGATGCTGTTTAAACGTAGAAGTTAATGAAAAGAATAGTTATATCTACATATTTCATACTCAGCGCTTTGCTTATGTTCGCTCAATCAAGCGTTCAGGCAAAGATTGACCCTATTGAGATGCTGATTGGCGAGCAGGCACAAGTCACGCTGACCATTCAGGCTAAAGATAATGCTAACATAGAATGGCCTAAACTTCAGCCCCGTCAGATGCTGGTTCCTGGTGTTGAGATTATCAGCACACGACATCCAGATGCACATACCATGCTGATTACGCTGACCTCGTTCGACGGCTCGTTATATCATCTGCCTGCATTTAATGTTAAGGTGGATGGCAAGGAACTGAAAAGCTCTGATTTGGCGCTTAAAGTCGTTGAGGTGGAAGTCGACACCACCCAGTTGAACAAGATGTTCCCACCGAAGGATGTTCAGGACAATCCCTTTGACTGGCATGATTGGAGTCTGTCGTTCTGGCTCAGCATCCTATTGCTGCTTTTGGTGGCTCTGACGTATTATCTCTATATCCGTCTGCGTGCCGGCAAGCCCATCATTACGCATATTAAGATTGTAAAGCGACTGTTGCCCCACCAGAAGGCTATGAAGGAAATTGAACAGATTAAGGCTGATAAGATGGTGGCATCTGAGAATCAGAAAGAATATTACACCAAGCTTACCGATACCTTGCGTCGCTATATCGAGGAACGTTACGGCTTTTCGGCTATGGAGATGACGAGTTCTGAAATTATCGGACGTTTGATGGCTTCTGGTGACCAGCAGAGTCTTACTGAACTGACTCAGTTGTTTATGACTGCTGATTTGGTGAAGTTTGCCAAATATTCGACGATGATTAACGAGAACGACCAGAATCTGGTGAATGCTATCGATTTCATCAATCAGACCAAGCTTGAGAACCAACCTACCGAAGAGACGATCAAGCCTCAGCTGTCTGTTGAGGATCAGCGTTCGCAGAAGGAGCGTCGCCTGCTGAAGCTCTTCATTGCAGGATTGGCTGTTGCTGGTGTCGCCCTGTTCTGTTACATTATTTATAATGTTTACCTGCTATTAGTTTAGAAAAATGGAATTTGCCAATAAAGAATATTTGTTTCTGCTGTTGCTGATAATACCGTACCTGATATGGTATTTGATGTACAGGAAAAAGAGTGAGCCAACCATGCGGATGAGCGACACTCGGGCCTATCGTTATGCGCCTCGCTCGTGGCGTGTGACGCTGATGCCCGTACAGCTGTTACTCCGTTTGGCTGTCTTTACGCTGTTGGTATTGGTGTTGGCACGTCCGCAGACACAGAACTCTTGGAAGAACGAAACCATGGAGGGCATCGATATTATGCTGGCTATGGACGTTTCGACCTCTATGTTGGCAGAAGATTTGAAGCCAAACCGTATTGAGGCCGCCAAACAGGTTGCTGCTGATTTTATCATTGGTCGTCCCAATGATAATATTGGTCTGACCATCTTTGCGGGCGAGGCTTTTACACAGTGCCCTATGACTACTGATCATGCCTCGCTGCTTAATCTGCTGCATAATATTCGCACGGATATCGCCCAGTGTCTGATAGAAGATGGTACTGCCATTGGTATGGGACTGGCGAATGCTGTCAGTCGTCTGAAGGACTCCAAGGCCAAGTCTAAAGTTGTTATCCTGTTGACTGATGGTTCTAACAATCGTGGCGATTTGTCGCCTATGACCGCTGCCGAGATAGCCAAGAGTTTCGGTATTCGCGTCTATACCATTGGTGTCGGTACGAATAAAGTGGCCCCATATCCCATGCCTGTTGCTGGCGGTGTTCAGTATGTCAATATCCCTGTCGAGATTGACACTAAGATGCTGAGCGACATTGCTGCAGCAACTGACGGCGATTTCTATCGTGCCACGAATAACAAGGAGTTGCAACAGATATACAAGGAGATTGACAAATTGGAGAAGTCCAAACTTAATGTCAAGAAATATAGCAAGCGTTATGAGGCTTATCAGCCATACGCTATTGCTGCTATCATCCTGTTGCTGTTAGAGATACTGCTAAGAATTACTGTATTCAGAAAATTGCCCTAAAAAATGTTTAGATTCGAAGACCCTATATACCTCTATCTGTTGGCAGTGATACCCGTTTTGGTTATCATTCGACTCTTGATGGTTCATCAGCAGAAGAAACGTTTGCGTCGTTTTGGCGACCTCGATTTGGTGCGCCAGCTGATGCCGGATGTGTCTCGTTTTCGTCCTGCTGTCAAATTCTATCTGTTGTTGGCTGCGCTTACACTGCTCATAGTGTTGGTAGCCCGTCCTCAGTTTGGTACCAAGATATCTCATGAGAAGCGTACGGGCATTGAAACTATCATTGCAATGGATGTCAGTAACTCGATGTTGGCTGAAGATGTAGCTCCAAGTCGTCTAGACCGCTCTAAAATGATGGTTGAGAATCTTGTCGACCACTTTACCAACGATAAGATCGGTCTGATTGTCTTTGCCGGTGATGCTTTCATTCAGTTGCCCATTACCAGCGACTATGTCAGTGCGAAGATGTTCTTGAGTAGCATATCGCCTTCGATGATAGCGACACAGGGCACCGATATTGCTGCTGCCATCAATATGGCTGTCAATAGCTTTACACAACAAGAGGGTGTCGGCAAGGCCATCATTGTGATTACCGATGGTGAGGATCATGAGGGACGTGCTATTGAGGCCGCTAAGGATGCTAAGTCTAGAGGCATGCGAGTCTATGTGCTTGGAGTCGGCTCGCCAAACGGTGCACCCATTCCCATTGGTGATGGCGAGTACTTGAAGGACAACACAGGACAGACGGTGATGACGGGACTTAACGAACAGATGTGTCGTGAACTGGCTCAGGCCGGCGGTGGTGCCTATATCCATGTCGATAACAACAGCAATGCCCAGCAGCAGCTTGATACCGAGCTCGACAAACTTGCCAAGAAGGAGATTGAGTCAACGATATATAGCGACTACGACGAACAGTTCCAAGCTGTTGGCATTATTGTACTTTTACTGTTAATCCTTGAGATTTGTATCTTGGAGGTAAAGAATCCGCTCTTACGCCGTATCTCGTTGTTTAAAAGAGGGCAGGGAATAGCTCATGCCCGACTCATATTGTTCTTACTTATTGCTCTAACCTCTAACCTCTTACCTCTAACCTCTTTAGCTCAGACCGACCGTCAGCTGGTCCGTCAAGGCAATAAGCAATACCGTTTGGGGAATAGTGCTGAGGCTGAAGTGCTTTATCGTAAGGCAGTAGAGAAGAATGCCCGTAATGCGCAGGCCAACTATAATTTGGGCAATGCCCTGATGTTACAGCGCAAGGACTCGCTGTCTATCAGTCAGTTGGAGAAGGCTGCCAAGCTTGAAACCAATCCTGTCCGTCGTGCTCAGGCCTATCATAATATGGGTGTCATCTGCCAACAGCATCAGATGTTCGGCGAAGCCATTGAGGCCTACAAAGAATCATTGCGCAACAATCCTACTGACGACCAGACACGCTATAATCTGGCACTTTGCAAGCGTCAGCAGAAGCAACAGCAACAGAACCAGCAGAATCAGAACAAAGATAATAAGGACAACAAAGACAACAAAGATAAACAGAAGCAAGATAAACAGAAGCAAGACCAGCAGAAGCAGGATAAGCAGCAAAAGAAAGACGAGCAGAAACAGAAGCAGGATGAACAGAAGATGAGTCGTGAGAATGCTGAGCAGATGCTTAATGCTGCCATACAGGAAGAGAAACAGACTCAGGAACGTATGAAGAAGGCTCAGCAACAGGCTGGTAAACGCGTGTTACAGAAAAATTGGTAAGCTTGCGGGCTTGCGCCCTAAAGTATAAATATAAAATAAGAAATATGAAATAATGAAGACGCGATATTTATTATTTATTATTTTTTCTTTAATATTTAGCCACGTAGTGGCGCAGACTTTCACTGGTCGCGCTCCATCACAGGTGGCTGTCGGCGAACAGTTCCGATTGTCGTACACTATCAACACGCAGGATGTACGTGGCTTCCGTTCAGGTCGTATTCCAGATGGCTTTGAAGTGTTGATGGGTCCCAGTACCAGCACGCAATCCAGTTTCCAGATGGTGAATGGTCATACCTCCAGCACTTCGTCTGTTACCTATACTTATATATTGATAGCCAATAAGAACGGAACGTTCACGATTCCGGCTGCTCATGTGACGGCTGACGGCAAGTCTATATCGTCCAACGAGATACAAATCCGCGTTACAGGCCAGTCGCAACACTCGAGTGGGGGAGTTTCCAGTTCCCAGTCAGGTTATAGTCAGCGTCGTCAGCAGCGGAATGATGCCGACGAGTTGCGTCCCGCAGGTTCCGCTATTACTGGTGGCGACTTGTTCATCAAGGTCAGCGCCTCTAAGCGTCGTGTCATTGAACAGGAGCCTATCCTTTTGACTTATAAGGTATATACCCTTGTCGGATTGACCGACCTTAGTGGTAAGATGCCCGACCTGAAGAATTTCTATACACGTGAGGTACCCCTGCCTACACAGAAGAGCTTCTCTGTTGAGATGCTTAACGGACGTCCATATAAGACTGTTACTTGGAGTCAATATGTCATGTTCCCACAGCAGTCTGGTAAGTTGGAGATTCCCAGCATCACGTTCAATGGCATCGTCGTTCAACAAAACCGTAACATCGACCCCTTCGAGGCTTTCTTCAATGGTGGCTCAGGCTATATCGAAGTGAAGAAGCAGATTAAGGCCCCCGGCATCACGATTGCCGTTGATCCGTTGCCTACCCGTCCAGCCAACTTCTCCGGTGGTGTTGGTACGTTCAATATCTCTGCCCAGATAGACCAGACGGAAGTCAAGGCTAACGACCCCGTCAAGTTACGTGTCATTGTCAGCGGTTTGGGTAATATGAAGTTGCTGAAACAGCCTGAAGTCAAATTCCCCAAGGACTTTGACAAGTATGACGCCAAAGTGACTGATAAGAGCAAGCTTACCACTAATGGTTTGGAAGGCTCTGTCATCTATGATTTTCTGGCTGTGCCCCGACATGCAGGCAAGTTCGAGATTCCACCCATCGAATATGTCTACTACGATATCCACGACCGTAAGTATAAGACCGTTACTACTGAAGGTTTTACGCTTAACGTGGCCAAAGGTAGCGGTTCTGGTAATGTCGGCGCTTATACGGCTCAGGAGGATGTGCAGTTGTTGAATAGCGACATACACTATATCCATACGGGTGACACCCGTCAACATGCGGCAGGCGAGTTCTTCTTCGGTTCTGCCGAGTACTGGATTATCCTCTCGTCGTTCTTTGCCGTCTTCGTAGCTTTGCTAGTCATTTTCCGTCATCGTGCCATCGAAAATGCCAACATTGTAAAGCAGCGTGCCGGACGTGCCAACAAGGTGGCTGTCAAGCGTCTGAAACAGGCTCATAAGTTGATGAAGGCTGGACAGTCGGGTGCTTTCTATGATGAGGTGATGCGTGCGCTTTGGGGGTATGTTGGCGACAAGCTTAACATGCCTGTTGAACAGCTCTCACGCGAAAACATCAGTCAGCAACTGACCAGTCATCAGGTCAATGATGAGGTGGTAAATCTGTTCATCTCCGCCCTCGACGAATGCGAGTTTGCACGCTATGCACCGGGCGATGCTACAGGTAATATGAATAAGGTCTATGATACGGCTCTGAGTGCTCTCACCCAGATTGCCTCAAGCATGAAGAAAGGTAGTAAGAATACTGCAAGTATGGTGGTTGTAATAGCCCTGCTTCTTACATCTTCCTTCTTACCTCTTACATCCCATGCCGTTACCAAGGCTCAGGCCGACAGCGCTTACCAACAGGAGCATTATCAGCAGGCCGCCCAGATTTACGAGCAGCTGTTGAAGAGTGGCGAGAGTGCCGACCTCTATTATAATCTGGGTAATGCCTACTATCGTATGGACGACATTACCCATGCTGTGCTGGCATACGAACGTGCATTGTTGTTGTCGCCTGGCGATGCCGATGTACGCTTCAATCTGCAGATGGCACGCTCGAAGACCATTGATAAGATTGTACCAGAGTCCGAGATGTTCTTTGTGACGTGGTACCGCTCACTTGTCCGAATGATGAGTGTCGATGCCTGGGGACGTACAGCCATCGTATCGCTGCTTTGTGCCATGCTCTTGGTGCTGATTTATCTCTTTGCCCAGCGCATCTGGTTGCGTAAGATAGGCTTCTTTGGTGGTGTACTGTTCTTCGTGGTGTTCCTGGCTGCTAACGTGTTTGGTTTCCAGCAACAGCAGTCGTTGCTTCATCGTACGGGAGCCATTATCATGCATTCTGCTGTGCCAGTCAAGAGTACGCCATCGTCAAATGGTACCGATCTCTTTATCCTCCACGAAGGTACACGTGTCAACATCATCGACGATACTATGCGTGGCTGGCGTGAAATCCGCGTGGCTGATGGTAAGTCGGGATGGGTTGAATTAAAGGATATCGAGGTTATTTAAAGTTGATACAACGATATTTCGAAAAATGGAAACGATTATACAGTTCGATAAACATCTGCTGCTGATGCTGAATGGCAGCGACTCCACTTTCCTCGACTGGGTGGTCATGACACTCACTAATGCCAAGACGTGGATACCACTCTACCTCGCGCTACTCTATGTAGTCATTAAAACCAATCGCAACCTTCGTGAGGTATTGTTGATATTAGCTGCTGCAGGACTTTGTGTGTTATTGGCTGGTACTATTGACGACGAAATCGTAAAACCTCTTGTGGCACGGTGGCGACCTGGTCACGACCCCGAAATCGGTCATCTGGTTGATACCGTTGACGACTATCGCGGTGGCAACTATGGCTTCTTTTCGGCCCATGCCTCCAATACCTTCTCTTTGGCCATCTTCTTTTCATTGTTGATGCGCCAACGCCTGCTTACTATCGGACTGGTTTCGTGGTCGCTGGTTAACTGCTGGACGCGCTTGTATTTGGGCGTTCACTATCCAGGCGATATTTCCGTCGGACTTATCTGGGGTGCGTTCGTGGGCTATTTTGTTTATAGGCTATACTGTCGTCTGACCATACCGGCTCACTACGAGCGGCGTTTGACATATATTCCCATTGCAGTACTCTTGCTCTCAGTGGTTTACGCTATGCTACGGTCTTGGATAGTATATTGTTGACAAAACACTCCATCGAGGTATGAATGCTAAAAAATCGAAAAATAATACCTTTGTTGTATTACTTTTCGTTTTTTTTTCGTATTTTTGTCATCAGGTAAATTTTTAAGAACGTTTAAATCTAAAACATCAAAACGGAAAATTATGGAAAATAAGGAACTCATTGCTCAGTGCGAAGCACGTGCGAAGGAATGGCTCTCTCCGGCCTTTGACGAGGAGACACGTAAAGAAGTACAGGCCATGCTCGATGCTGATGACAAGTCAGCCCTCATCGACGCATTCTATCAGAACCTTGAATTTGGTACGGGTGGATTGCGTGGTATCATGGGTGCTGGTACCAACCGCATGAACAAGTACATCGTGGGTATGGCTACTCAGGGCTTTGCCAACTACATCAACAAGGCATTCCCTGGTAAGAAGTGCTCTGTTGTCGTTGGACATGACTGCCGTAACAACGGCCGTATGTTCGCTGAGACGGTTGCAGACATCTTCTCAGCTAACGGCATCAAAGTTTATCTCTTCGAGAGCCTTCGTCCTACACCCGAGATTTCATTCGCCATCCGTCAGCTCGGATGCCAGGCAGGTGTTAACGTCACCGCTTCTCACAATCCCCGTGAGTACAATGGCTACAAGGCTTATTGGGACGACGGCGCACAGGTGCTGGCTCCGCACGACAAGGGTATCATCGACGAGGTTAACAAGGTAAAAATTAGCGACGTGAAGTTCGAGGGCAACAAGGACCTCATCATTCCTATTGGTGGTGAGATGGATTGGGACTACATCCAGGCTGTCAAGGAGGCCATGGTTGACCAGGATGTTATTCTGCGACAGAAGGACCTCAACATTGTTTATTCCCCCATGCACGGTACAGGTCGCGTAATCGTCCCGATGGCTCTGCGTTCTTGGGGCTTCCAGAACATCCACGTAGTGCCCGAGCAGATGGTTATCGACGGCAACTTCCCAACCGTTGTAAGCCCGAATCCTGAGAATGCCGAAGCTATGACCTTAGGTATGAAACTCGGTACGAAACTCAATGCCGACCTGGTTATCGCTTCTGACCCCGATGCTGACCGCTTGGCTATCGTGTGCCGCAACAGCAAGGGTGAGTGGGAGATTCTGAATGGTAACCAGACCTGTATGATGTTCTCTTGGTACATCATTGCCAACAAGAAGAAGCTCGGTCAGTTGAAGGGCAACGAGTTCCTTGTAAAGACCATTGTGACCACCGAGGTTATTGCCGAGATTGCCAAGAAAAATAAGGTTGAGTATAAGGACTGCTATACCGGCTTTAAATGGATTGCCAACGAGATTCGCGTCAACGAGGGTAAGAAGAAGTACATCGGTGGTGGTGAGGAATCGTTCGGCTTCCTGCCATACGACAAGGTTCGTGATAAGGACTCCCCCGCATCTATATGTCTTATCTGTGAGATTGCAGCATGGGCTCGCGACAACGGTATGACTCTCTACGATTTGTTGATGAACATCTACAAGGAGTACGGCTTCTCTAAGGAAGTTACCATCAATGTAGTACGTCTGGGTAAGACTGGTGCCGACGAGATTAAGCAGATGATGGTCGATTACCGCAACAATCCTCCCAAGGATTTGGGTGGCTCGAAGATTGTGCTCTCGAAGGACTTCCTGGCTCTCGAGGCTAAGAAGGCTGATGGCACTGTTGAAAAACTCGATATGCCCGACAAGTCTAACGTACTGCAGTGGTTCTGCGATGATGGCACGAAGGTTTCTGTTCGTCCTTCTGGTACCGAACCTAAGATTAAGTTCTATACCGAAGTCAAAGATGCCAGCTTTGCCGGTGCTGCCGACTATGAACGATGCACGAAGGCTGCTGAGCAGAAGATTGAGGCTATAAAGAAAAGCTTGAACCTCTAACAAATCATTAGTATCTAATAAATCCCCCATGGTATCATATCAGGGGGGATTTTTTTACACGACTAATCCTTATTTCATTTCTGCCTCGCCATCCTTGACGTGCTTCTTTATTTCTATATTTTCCGAAAAGATACGAAAAGTTGAGAGAAATACAAAAGGAAAACCATATTTTTGTTTTTATATTCCATGATAATTGCTTATCTTTGCAGACGTAAATAGAATAATATAGGGTTATGAAGAAGCTATTGACTTGCTTATTGGCTGTGTTGGGATTGAATTCAGCTTGTGGGCAGATAAATTATGAGAATGTTGACGTGAATGAGTTTGCAACGCTGGTTGCAGATACTAACGTCGTGGTGCTTGATGTCCGTACACCCAATGAATATGCTGAAGGACATATTCTGGGCGCTGTTCTGATTGACCAGAACCAAAGCGATTTTGTGGAGAAAGCAAAGGCTTCGCTGCCACAAGGCAAGACGATAGCCCTCTACTGCCGTAGTGGTCGCCGTTCAGCCAATGCAGCAGGAAAACTGGCTGACGTAGGGTATAAGTGTGTGAATCTAAAAGGAGGCATCATAGCCTGGAAAGAGGCCATGATGCCAGTAACTACCAAATAGTCTTATGGCCATGTCGGCTCAAAATTTGTGTGTTTTATGCATTTTTAAGCTCGTGTTGAGCCGATAATTGGAATAGTTATTTTTCGTCTGCCGTTAGGTCTTCTATCTGGTCTATAATGTCCTGATACTGACGCTGGGTCTTGAAGTTGAGGCTGAGACCGCAGATAGCACCGATGATACCACCTATGCAACCACCCCAGAAGAATCCGTTGTCTAAGGCGCCTCCATGAAGCTGATAGACCTCGTACAAGAACCAACCTAACCACACAACGACAGCGGGGATACCAAAGAACAGCCAGTTGGCTTCGAACTTCTTGGCGCTGGCCACTTTTTTGCGAGCCTCCACAAGATTACTGTTCATCAGATTGGGATCGTTGATTTTATGCAAGGTGTAGAAGGTGGCACCTACACAGATGAGCATAAAGATGCTGGTTACAATCCAGAAGAAGGGGGAGAGGCCACTCAATTTCACGAAGCACCAATAGCCGTAAGGCACCATAAACAAGCCCAGGACCATGATAATGTAGTAACGGCGGGTAATGGTATTCACTTCATTCTTCATCGAGCGGCGCATAAGGCGGTCGCTGATGATCTCCTGTTGGTTGAGTTTATTCTTGAGCGTGGTCATTTGCTGACGCATGTTCTCAAAATCGAAATTCTCGTTCACCTTCGTTGCACCTTTCTCACTCTCGGCAGAATGAGTAAACTCATTTTGCTCTCTCTTATTCGAAACGTTCATAATGGGTAAAAGTTTTAATCGTTAGACATTTGTTTTAATTGCTCTCTGATTCTGAACAGGCGGACGCTGACGTTCTTTGCGGTGATACCGACAATCTGACCGATTTCCTCATAGCTGAGGTTCTCGAGCCAGAGCAGGACAATCGCACGGTCGAAGGGTTGGAGCTTGGAGATGCGCTTGTGGAGCATGTCCACTTGCTTGGTGTCCTCGTCGCGGTCTTCAAAGAGGTTGATGTCCATCGTCAGTCGTACTTCGGATGAGCGTCGTTTCTGACGAATGGTGCGCACCTTCGTCTTCCTGTCAATAGAAATACAGGTGTTGAGGGCAACGCGGTATATCCACGTCCGAATGTTTGAGCGATGCTCGAAGCTTTCGAAACCTTTCCAAAGATTGACTAGTACCTCTTGGAACAGGTCGTTCACTTCGTCGGCATCCTGTGAGAACATGTAGCACACGGTGTAGATGGTGCTCTTGTGTTCTGCGACGGTTTGCGCAAATTGTCGTTCTAATGTTGTCATTGTCTCGTCTGTTTTTAAATCTTTTTGCCCATTAGACGCAACAAAGTTCTGAAAAACTACACGATATTTGAAAATAATTATGTCAGTAATAAACCTATGGCGACACAGAGGCCATAGACAAAGATGTTACGGGCTGTTTCGCCCAGGCATTCATTGAGTTGGCGCCCCTCGTGGATGCGTCGCAGCTTAAGCCACGTAAAAACGTGGAGCGTCAGATACAGGAAGGGGAGCACGAATGCCAGAACATGACCTTCAACCCAGAAAAGAAGCCCTGCAAGAACGGCTATGATACCGATGGCAAGGTACAGCCATTCGGAAGCCGTAGCACCGATTTTGACTACTAACGTCTGCTTGCCGTCACGACGGTCTACATCACGGTCGCGGTAGTTGTTGACGATGAGCAGGGCGTCGATGACAAGTCCGCAGGCCAGCGAGGCCACGATGACGGTCAGTGGGCAGGTGTGGAGCTGGACATAATAGGTGCAGCAGACTGGTACGATGCCGAAGAAGACGAGTACCAGCACATCGCCCATGCCAACATAGGACAGATGGGTGGTGTAAAGGAAGCAAAAGACGACGCAAAGCATACCGATGAGTATCATCTCTAGTCCTCCATAGAAGATGAGGGGCAGGCCTACAAAACAGGCCAGACAAGTGGTTAAGGCTATAGCACGCTTCATGGCGTCGATGCTGACCCATCCTTGCGTGCAGGCACGGAGCGGTCCAAGACGTGTGGCAGGGTCGTCGTTGCCACGTGCATAGTCAAAGAAGTCGTTGACGAAGTTGGCATCAATCTGCATGATGAAGGCAAAGAGCAGGCAGAGCAGGGCAGCCGTAGGACTGAAAGTGCCAAACTCCTGTGCATCGATATAGGCCATTGCGACACCTATCATCACGGGAACGGCGGCTCCAGTGAGCGTCTTAGGACGGGCGGCAAGGAGCCAAGCCTTAGGAGAGTTTTGTTTCATCGTCATAGAGCTTTTCGAAGATAGGACGCAGTTCGCTGGGATTGGCAATGAGCTGGCGCAATTCAGCCAACCAGCGTTCGTTCTGCGAACCGCTTATCCAAAGATGTATATACCCTCGGGTAGAATATTTCTCGTCAAGATGCTGGAGCAGACGACTCCAATGACCTTCACGGTCGAGTTCGGCATAGTTAGCCAATCCAAACTGGATAGTGCGACGGATGACATTAGTGGGTTCGAGGTCACGGTCAGCCTCGGCCACTATCTTGCCATAGATGCTGCGTGGTGCACGTGAGGCAGAAGCGCGATGGTCTTCAACCGCCTCTTTCATCATGCGTAGCTGTTCGGACGAAAACCAGCGCTTGAGTCGTGCATCGGCCATGAGTATCTTGCCACTGGTAATATGATGAATGGCACGCGGCCCGGTCAGTCCCAAGTCGTGGTAGGCGGCAATGGTATAGACCATATCAATGTCGGCACCTGTCTGTTGAGCCAGTTGCAAAGAACTTCGGATGACACGCGTGACATGCTCCATGTTATGTGCACGGTCGAACTGCTGATACTGAGGCAGTATCTGCGTCTCGATAAACTCGACGAGATCTAATGACGGATTTTTCATCTCATTACCTCATTTTCTCAATTTCTCATTATCTCATTTTCTCAATTTCTCATTATCTTAATTGTAGAAGTTCCACGATATGCCCATGTGCATGATGCGACCATTGGTGGGATAGTGGGGCGTCAGGAAGTAGTTCTTGTCACCCGAACCACCATTGACGTGACTGTATGCAATGAAGAAACGTGCACGCTTCAGGTGCATATTGGCATAGATGTCTACCCATGGATAGCCACCGAGTTCCATACGGCTGGCAGCATTTTGCTGGATAGCAAACTGGCTGAGCTGGGGTACGTAGTCGGGGGCATAGTACTTGGTAAAGTAGGTGACACAACCGCCCAACTCAACACTGAGCACGCGGGCAATCTTGAACTTCAAGAACAGATTTGACCAAATGTTGAGGTCGGGTAGTGGCAGTACTTCTGAATTGCTGGAATTCTGATAGGTAACGATGTTCTCCCAATTGATGATACCCCACTGGAAATTCTGACGTACCTGAGCTGTAAGGACATTGATATTACCTGCCGACTGATAGACACCTGCGGTAAGTTGTTGGCGGTCTGTACCGTCTGTTCCGCCAAGGCCATAGCTCATGCCAAAGTATGTGTAGTTCTGTATCTCGTCAATAGCCACACGCAATTGTGTGTTGGTTTTTTGATAGCTGAAAAGCCCTTCTATATGGGTGCGCGTCTCACTGTTCAACGACTGGTCCCACCAGATATGCTTGGAGTGATATTGATTCTGGAAGAAACGTGGCGGGGTGCGGCGGAAGAAGGCCTTGGCAGCCAACTGCACGGTATCGCCAAAGAGTGCAAAGTTGACATCGGTGTTGAAATCTACAGCCAATGAGCCGGCATCAAGTCCCGTCACACCAAGTTCGCCAGCCAAATTGAAATGAAGGGTCCTGCCCTGCGTCTTAGCCAACTGGGCACCGATATTGGTGCAGTGACCTGTCCAGCTATTGAGTATATAGCGATTACTGCCGTCGTTCAACAGTTCAGGCATTTGATACTTACGGTACTCGTACGAGGCAAAGAGCTTCAAGCCTGCTTTGACATATTTGTTGAAACCTTCAAGTAAGGCAATGCCAATCGTATTCTTTACCGACGAATATTTATACTGGTCGTAGATGGAATCGCCAGCAAAGGTATTATCATAAGTACTATTATAATAGGTATTGGCATAATAATTTTTGGGTGAGAGGTATGCCTGATAGATACGATTGTAGTTGTTGATGTCAAGGGTGTGGATAAAACTGGTTACCGGCACGTATTCCTTCTTCATCGTGGCATCGATGGAGTCCTGAATGGCCTTTGCACGGTTCAAGCTGTCAAGCATGGCTTGCGACTCTACAGAGATACGTGTGGTGTCTATAATTTCAGCCTTTTTTTCAACAACGGGTTCGTCGCCCATAATCTTAGCATCCTTAGGGCGTCCCATGGGTTTCTCTTCAGATATTTTGTCAGAAGGCTTACGTCCACGAGGCTGGTCCTTTGGCCCCTTGTCAGCGTTTTTATCATCTTTCTTGTTCTTCTGGGCCGATAACTGGGCGAATTTGCGGGCCTCAATTTCTTCGTCGGTCATTTTGACCTTACGATAGAAACCGATGTTGTAACGGTGGGTGAAGAATAGGTGATAGGAGTCGTTACGATTCCAGTTACGCGTAAGCACGGTGGGAATTTCTTCCTCTGAGAACTGTACCGTCTCTTGCTCAGGGTGCTTGATGAGGTTATCGTTTTGAATACCACCGTTCTCCGTATGTTTGCGGTGATAGAACGACATCAGCAAGTGCATCTGATAGCGGTCGCCACGATAGGAGCCGAAGAGTGAAGCACGGAAGTTGGCGTTGTTCTGCGACTGATAGTAGCCGTTGCCATAGTGATAGTCAAGGTCGAAGCCAAAGCCTAATCGCTTGTTGGCATTGACGGCAAATTTCGCGTCGATATGGTCTTCACCATGCTGTTGGTCACCGCAGTTGTCATAGGAGAGGTGGGTATAGGGTGACAGTGTGTTTGTAAACAGAAACTCGTCGGGCTGCTTGGTGGTGTAGTCGTATGGCTGGGTAAAGAAGAACTCATCGGTTTGACGACGGTCTATAAAAATACGGCTCAGGCGGGGCGAATAGTTATTACCCGTGGTGTTGTATTCGCCATAGAGACCCGTGTTGTAGATGGAGTTCTGATAAAGGTGGGGCATCGTGTCGTGCTCTGCAGGACGAATGTCGCCGAAACGCCGGTCGACGGTCCATACCCATACCCCCTTAGGAACTTCTTTTTCTCCCTTCACAGAGTCACGTTTGTTGGGGTTGAAGTTCTGATTATTATATTCGTCAAACTGATTGATGTTGCCGTCGGCATCCATCTCATTATACACTTGAGCCTGCACACCACAAGGCATGCAGAACATGAGCAGTAAGAGGAATGAGGAAAGGACGGTCTTGTTCATATCTTCATCAGTCTCAGCGTCACTTCAATAAACTTGAACACCATGGACCCAAGGATGATATAGGTGCCCAGGTCATGGTTGTGCAGATAGTACACCAACATACCCGTTGCTGCCCCAACGACAAAGATGAGGTTGAGCCAGTTGCGCAGTGAACGGATACTCATTTCAACAACGACTCGAATTTGTTAAACAGATAGTCCTTGCGGTCAATGGTCTTACGACGGAACTTACCAGACATGGGCAGCAACTTGGTATTCTTCTTGTTGACAGACTCCTTGTCTGTAATCCATTCTTCGGCAGACATGCGCTGTGGCGTACGTTCCTCTTCATAGAGATAGCGGATACGCATCATCTCTATATCGACAGCACCATCGCTACACTGGGCACGAAGTGCATAGAAGAAACGAGTGCGGTCAAGCGAGAGCGCAGTGTTCTTGAAGACAAGCCACTCCTGATAGATACCTACAATCTCGTGCTTCTGAGCATCAGAAGTAGAAATCCGCGACTCAATTTGGTTGGATGTCTTGGTCAGACGCTGCATGTACTGCAGCATGATGTCGTAAATCTGAGAGGCTGTCTTGCCAGGAACATTGATATGCTTGCTGAACACCACTTGTCCGTTGACTTCAGGCACGGCACCCTTCAGGTATTTGGGGTCTACCTTTGTCTTAACCTTCACTTCCTGTTTAACATCTTCATCTTCATTGATTTCCCAGGTGTTGTCCTGTGCCCACAGTGTGAGGGGCACCAGCGCCAACATAGTAAAGAATAACTTTTTCATCATTTGTATGTGTCTTTTTGTTTATTTCTATTTAAAATATGGTGCAAAAGTACTAATTATAATTTATTTTCGTGCAGGTGCGTATGAAATGTGGGCTGTTTTTTTGATTTTTTAATCTTATTTCAGCTCTAACTCCTTTTGCAGCCGGATGATTTCGTCACGATATTGTGCTGCCTGCAGGAAGTCGAGTTTCTTGGCTGCCTCCTTCATCAAACGGGTGGTCTGGGCAATGCTCTTCTCCAGCTGCGGGCGGGTCATGCTTTCGATGATGGGATCGGCAGCATAGGTACCCTCTGACGGACCGATATATACAGTAGAAGCGTTTTCGGCAGGGCTGTTAGCCGACTCGTCATACTGGTGCAGGTCGCTCTGTTTCAGTGACTTCTGAATCTGTGTAGGCGTAATGCCATGTTCCTCGTTATACTTTAACTGTTTGGTACGACGGCGCAGTGTCTCGTCGATGGTCAACTGCATGGAGGCTGTGATGTTGTCCGCATACATGATGACCTTACCATTGACATTACGGGCAGCACGACCAGCTGTCTGCGTCAGACTGCGGTGGGAACGGAGGAAACCCTCTTTGTCGGCATCCAGTATGGCTACCAGTGATACTTCGGGCAGGTCAAGGCCTTCACGTAGCAGGTTCACGCCAACCAGTACGTCGAACGTGCCATTGCGCAGGTTCTCCAGAATCTTGACGCGTTCCAATGTCGTTACCTCGCTGTGAATATAGGCTGTCTGTACACCGTGGTTCAACAGATACTCGCTCAATTCCTCAGCCATACGCTTGGTAAGGGTGGTGATAAGCACGCGTTCCTTGCGGTCTATACGCTGATGTATCTCCTCCAGCAGGTCGTCAATCTGATTCTCAGTGGGGCGCACTTCTATCTCTGGGTCTAACAAACCTGTAGGACGTATAACTTGCTCTACAACAACACCTTCTGCCTCGTTTAGTTCATAGTCGGCAGGGGTCGCAGAGACGTAGATAACCTGATTGGTCATCGCCTTGAATTCGTCGAATGTCAGTGGACGGTTGTCGAAGGCGGCAGGTAATCGGAAACCGTATTCTACAAGGTTGGTCTTACGGGCACGGTCACCTCCCCACATGGCACTTATTTGTGGAACGGAGACGTGACTCTCGTCAATGACCATCAGATAGTCGTCAGGGAAGAAGTCAAGCAGACAATAGGGGCGTTCGCCAGCCTGGCGACCATCAAAGTAGCGAGAATAGTTCTCAATGCCCGAACAATGTCCCAATTCCTTAATCATCTCCATATCGTACTCCACACGTTCCTTGATACGCTGGGCCTTAATGCCGTCGCCCAACTCCTCGAAGAAAGCCACCTGTTTCACCAAATCGTCCTGAATATGGCGGATGGCGATGTTGGTTTGTTCCTGCGTTGTCATGAAAAGATTGGCAGGGTAGAGCTTGTAGGCCTCGAATTTAGCCATACGTTGCATCGTGACAGCATCCAGTTCCTCAATGGCATCTATTTCGTCGTCCCAGAATGTGATACGCAGAATGACCTCGCTATATGCCATTGCCACATCGACGGTATCGCCTTTGACACGGAAGCAGCCACGTTTCAATTCTATGTCGTTTCGGACGTATAGTGCAGATACTAATTTTCTTAACAATACGTTTCGGTCAAGAATCTGTCCGCAATGAATTTCAATGATATTTTCGTTGAGTGCCATCGGACTTCCCATGCCGTAAATACATGAAACTGAAGATACAACGACTACATCTTTTCTGCCTGACATCAAGCTACTTACCGCACGTAGTCTTAGACGGTCTATTTCTTCATTGATGGCCAAGTCCTTCTCAATATACGTGTCAGTGGTGGGCAGGTAGGCTTCTGGTTGGTAGTAGTCGTAATAACTAACATAATACTCTACGGCATTGTCAGGGAAGAAACCTCGCATCTCCTCATACAATTGTGCTGCCAGTGTCTTGTTATGCGACAGGATGAGGGTGGGTTTGTTGATGTTGGCAATGACGTTTGCAACAGTAAACGTTTTGCCTGAACCCGTCACGCCCAACAAGACCTGAGCCTTGTCGCCTCGCAACAGTCCGTCGGTGAGTTGTCGGATGGCTTCCGGTTGGTCACCTGTCGGTTGGTATTTTGATGTCAATTCGAAGTTCATAATGTGCAAAGGTATGTATTTTCATCGTAAAAAACGTTATCTTAGGGCAGAAATTGCTAAAAAAGGTTCTTTTTCCTTTGCTTTTCCATATAAAATTAGTAATTTTGCACGTCAAAAATAAAAATGATGATGAAAATACACCCTATTATAGCCCTCTGTTGTGCAGCTCTGATGACGAGTTGTGCCTCAGAGTTTAACAGGATCTACAAGATGCAGGATAATGCCTATAAGTACGAATATGCCAAGGAGTGCTTTGCAATGGGTAAGTTCCAGCATGCAGCTATTCTTTTGTCTGAACAGGTGACACTGCAGAAGGGACGTCAGAATGCGCAGGAAAGTTTGTATCTGTTAGCCATGTCGCAGTATAAAAACAGGGATTACGAGGCTGCCAGTGCTACTTTCAAGAAGTATTTCCAGAGCTATCCTAAGGGCGACTATGCCGAGCAGGCTTGCTATCATATCGGCCAGTCCCTTTATCAAAGTGTTCCTGAACCTCGTCTTGACCAAAGTCCTACTGTAGGTGCTATCAATGCCTATCAGAACTTCCTTGATTACTTTCCTGACTCAGAGATGCGCGAAGAAGCCCAGCAGCGTCTGTTTGTATTGCAGGACAACCTGGTTCGTAAGGAATATCTCTCTGCCAAGCTGTATTACAACTTAGGTGGTTACTTCGGCAATATCAATGCCAATACCGAGTCGAACTATGAGGCCTGCATCATTACGGCGCAGAATGCCCTGAAGCAGTATCCTTATACCACGATGCGCGAAGAGTTCTCCGTGCTGATTATGAAGAGTAAGTATTATCTGGCTGAAAACAGTTCGGAAGAGAAGAAGGTTGAGCGTTATCGTGATGCCGAGGACGAGTGTTACGGCTTCTTGAACGAATTCCCTGAGTCTAAGGATGTAAAGACTGCTGAGAAGTATATTGCCAAATGCAAGAAATACACCAGTTCAGCAAGTAATTGAAATAAATCGTAATTTTGTCAAATTAGTAAATAATAAGAATGGATTACAAAAAGTCAAAAGCACCGGTTAATACCGTTACACGCAACATTATGGACCTCTGCGAGGACACCGGTAACATCTACGAGAGCGTAGCCATCATTTCAAAGCGTGCCAATCAGATTAGTTTGCAGATCAAGGACGACCTGAGCAAGAAGTTGGCAGAGTTTGCCTCTTACAACGACTCGTTGGAGGAAGTGTTCGAAAATCGTGAGCAGATTGAGATTTCACGTTACTACGAGAAGCTGCCAAAGCCCACACTGCTGGCTACTCAAGAGTTTATTGAGAATAAGATTTATTGGCGTGACCCATCTCGTGACGCTCAGGCTGTAACCGCAATTGAGGAGCGTTTATGATACAACGCAAGCAGTCCGTTTTTCTACTGCTGGCCGCTATCCTTGGGGTGTTTGTCATCGTGAACTATCCGATATGGCCACTCTTTGTACAGTCATTGTTGGCTTCGTCGCTTAGTATTTTCACGATTTTCAAATATAAGCGTCGTCCGTTGCAAGCCCGTTTCAGTGTCATTGCAGCCATCATTTTTCTGCTGTGGTATCCAGCTGTCGCGCTGGTCAACGAATATATGATGCCTTCAGGTTTGCAATTCGACATGGTCACCGTTTGGGGTGCTCTGCCTGCTGTCAGTGCTATTCTTTGCATACTGGCACGTAAAGGTATCATGGACGACGAACGATTGGTGAGGGCAGCTGATAGAATCAGATGAATACACAGGAGATACAGATAAGCGACTACAATTACGAGTTGCCTGACGAGCGCATCGCCAAGTTTCCCAAAGAACAGCGCGATCATTCAAAGCTACTCTTATATCGTCATGGTGAGGTAGGCGAGGACGTGTTCTATAACCTGCCCAAATACCTGCCGAAGGGTGCTTTGATGGTAATGAACAATACGCGCGTCATTCAGGCTCGTCTGCATTTCCGCAAGACTAACGAGAAAGGAGAGAATACTGGTGCTCTGATAGAAATCTTCCTGTTAGAGCCCGCACAGCCTACCGACTATGAACAGATGTTCCAGACCACCGAACGGTGTGCCTGGCTCTGTCTGGTGGGTAATCTTAAGAAATGGAAGGAAGGCGCACTCATTCGGCAATTAGAAATTAGGAATGAGAAATTAGAAATTAAGGCTACTCGCAGAGGTGAACATGGCACAAGCCAATGGATAGACTTCGAGTGGGACAACGCTGCTGTCAGTTTTGCAGAGATACTGGATGCAATGGGTGAACTGCCTATTCCTCCATATCTGAATCGCGAGACGCAGGAAAGCGACCTCACGACATATCAGACAGTCTATTCGAAAATCAAGGGCAGTGTGGCTGCGCCTACGGCTGGCCTCCATTTTACGGATGCTGTCTTGAGCGCACTCGATGCCCAGGGTATCGAGCGCGAGGAACTGACGCTGCATGTCGGTGCCGGCACTTTCCGTCCTGTCAAGAGTTCGACGATTGGCGAGCACGAGATGCATACGGAGTATATTGCTGTGCGCCGTCATACCATCGAGCGACTGATAGCCCACGATGGTTGCGCCATTGCTGTAGGAACCACCAGTGTTCGTACCTTGGAGAGCCTGTATTATATGGGTCTCAAGGTCATGGACAATCCTGATATCAAGGAAGAAGATTTGCATATCGCGCAATGGTTACCGTATGGATGTAAGATGGATGCTGTCAGTAGTGTTGAGGCATTGCAGGCCTTGCTCGATTGGATGAAACGTCACGACCTGACGGTGCTCCACTCTTCCACGCAGATTATCATTGCACCAGGTTACAATTACCATATCGTGAAGATGCTGATTACCAACTTCCACCAGCCACAGTCAACATTGCTGCTACTGGTAAGTGCTTTTGTGAAAGGCGATTGGCATAAGATATATGATTATGCCTTATCGCACGATTTCCGCTTCCTGAGCTATGGAGACTCGTCGCTGTTAATACCGTAGAAGGGTAAAAGGGTAAAAAAGTAAAAAAGTTATAGATATGAAACACGGATTCGTCAAAGTTGCTGCTGCGGTGCCAGCTGTCAAGGTAGCCGATGTCATGTATAATGTGCAGGAAATCGAGCGCCTGATTGCTATGGCTGATGCAGAACATGTTGAGGTAGTGGTATTCCCTGAATTGTCTATCACGGGTTACTCCTGTCAGGACTTGTTTCGTGAGCGCCTGTTGCTCGACAAGGCTGAGGAAGGTTTGCTCCGACTGATTGACTTCACCCGCAAGCTCGATGTCATTGCGGTGGTGGGTATGCCTATCGAGGTTGGTTCGCTGTTGCTCAACTGTGCAGTAGCCATCCAACAAGGCAGTATATTGGCTGTTGTTCCCAAGACCTATCTGCCTAACTATGGCGAATTCTATGAGAAGCGTTGGTTTGCCTCAGCACGCGACCTGAATCCTACCACCATTTATCTGGCTGGTTCGCCTGTCGAGATATCTGCCGAGCCTGTTGTCATTCGTACGAGTGACGGTGTAGGTCTTGGTATCGAGATTTGCGAGGATGTCTGGGCGCCTATTCCTCCCAGCAACAATCTGACGATGGCAGGTGCAGATATCGTTCTGAATCTGTCTGCTTCCGACGAACTCATAGGCAAACATAACTACCTGCGTTCGCTGGTTGCTCAGCAGAGTGCCCGTACTATCTGTGGCTATGTTTATAGCTCATGTGGTTTTGGCGAATCTACGCAGGACGTCGTCTATGGTGGCAATGCCATGATTTTCGAGAATGGCATCATGCTGGTCGAAGGCGACCGTTTCTCGTTCCAACCCCAGTTGCAGACTGCCCAGATTGACGTAGAGTGCCTGCGTACGGAGCGTCGTGCCAACTCTACCTTCAAGACGGCCCAGCGTAATGGGCATGCTCGGAAGGTGGATGCCAAGCTGCCTTTAGAGCAGCATCCCTTTACGTTGGAGCGCACCATTGATCCGCATCCTTTCATTCCTAATGACAATGATATGGCTGAAACCTGCGAAGAGATTCTGAACATCCAGACGGCAGGATTAGCTAAACGTTTGGTACATACCAATTGTCAGCATGTGGTGTTGGGCATCAGTGGTGGTCTTGACTCTACATTGGCTCTCCTCGTGTGCGCGCGTACCTTTGATAAATTAGGATATGACCGCAAGGGCATTGTTGGTGTTACCATGCCTGGTTTCGGTACCTCTGACCGCACCCACGACAATGCGACCTCGCTAATGCAGTCATTGGGCATTTCACAGATGGAAATCAGCATTGCCAAAGCCGTCAAGCAGCATTTCGAAGACATCGGGCACGACATCAATAACCACGATGTAACCTACGAGAACTCACAGGCTCGCGAGCGTACGCAGATTTTGATGGACCTGAGCAACAAGCTCTCCGCCCTTGTCGTTGGTACTGGCGACCTGTCAGAATTGGCTTTAGGATGGGCTACATATAATGGCGACCACATGTCGATGTACGGTCTGAATGCAGGCATTCCCAAAACCCTGATTCAGTATCTTATCCGTTATATCGCCATGCTGCCCAAATCGTCCGCAGAGCGCGACGTACTGATAGACATTGTCAACACACCTATCTCGCCAGAACTGACACCTGCCGATGCCCAAGGTAATATCCAGCAGAAGACGGAAGACCTTGTAGGTCCCTACGAACTGCACGACTTCTTCCTCTATTACATGCTGCGCTTCGGTTTCAGCCCTGCTAAGATTATGCTGTTGGCTGAAAAGGCTTTTGACAATAACTACGACAGGGCGACTATCAAGAAGTGGCTTACCACATTCTGTCGTCGCTTCTTTGCCCAGCAGTTCAAACGCTCTTGTCTGCCCGACGGTCCTAAGGTTGGTAGCATCTCGCTTTCGCCTCGTGGCGACTGGCGTATGCCCAGTGACGCCTCCAGTGCCCTGTGGCTGCACGAGTGCGAAGAACTTTGAGGGATTGAGAGAATGAGAAATTGAGAGAATGAGAAATTGAGAGAATGAGAAATTGAGAGAATGAGACATTGAGAGAATGAGACATTGAGAAATTTAGAAATTAATAATTTACAAGATATACAATTATGAAGAAACTTCTTTTAGGAGATGAGGCCATTGCTCAGGGTGCACTCGATGCAGGCCTGAGTGGTGTGTATGCCTATCCGGGCACGCCCTCTACAGAGATTACGGAGTATATTCAGTTGTCGCCCTTAGCCAAGGAGCGTGGCGTACATAGTCGCTGGAGTACCAACGAGAAGACGGCTATGGAGGCCGCTCTGGGTATGTCGTACATGGGTAAGCGTGCTTTGGTGTGCATGAAGCATGTGGGCTTGAACGTCTGTGCCGACCCCTTTGTCAATTCCGCTATGACGGGTACCAATGGTGGTATCATCGTTTTGGTGGCTGACGACCCCTCGATGCACTCCAGTCAGGACGAGCAGGACTCTCGTTTCTATGGTAAGTTCGCTATGATTCCTACGCTGGAGCCCTCAAACCAGCAGGAGGCTTACGACATGATGGCTGAGGCCTACGAGATGTCTGAGAAGTTGCAGTTGCCTGTCTTGATGCGTGTCACTACCCGTATGGCTCACAGCCGTGCCGTTGTCCAGTGTGCTGACGAGCCACGCCAGCAAAATGAGCTGAACTACAACGCCAAAGCCAGCAACTGGGTACTGTTGCCTGCCTTTGCCCGCAAGCGCAACGATATCGTAACAGCCCAGCAGCCCTTGTTGGAGCAGATGGCTGTCGATAGCAAATATAATAAATATGTAGATGGAAAAGACCAACAGATGGGTGTCATCGCCAGTGGTATTGCTTACAATTACCTCATGGAGTGCTTCCCTGAAGGCTGTCCTTTCCCCGTGCTGAAGATTTCCCAATATCCCATTCCTAAGAAGTTGATTCGTCGCATGACTGACGACTGCGAATATGTGCTGATTGCCGAGGAGGGACAGCCCTTCATCGAGGATCAGGTACGTGGCGTGATGCCAGGCAATGCCGTCATCAAAGGTCGTCTGACGGGTGAGCTGCCTCGTACGGGCGAGCTCAATCCTGACCTGATTAAGAAAGCGTTAGGCATGGAGATTGGCGAGAACTATGCACCTTGCGAGGATGTCGCTCCACGTCCACCCGCACTGTGTCAGGGCTGTGGTCACCGCGATGTCTATCAGGCACTGAACGAGGTGTTGCTCAACTATCCCAACGCCCGTGTGTTTGGTGATATCGGTTGCTACACACTTGGCTTCCTGCCTCCCTATAAGGCCATCCACTCTTGTGTCGATATGGGTGCCAGCATTACGATGGCTAAGGGCGCCAGCGATGCTGGTCAGTGGCCTGCTGTTGCCATCATTGGCGACTCAACGTTTACGCACTCTGGTATGACGGGTCTGTTGGATGCCGTCAACGAGAATGCCGACATCACCGTCATCATCTCCGACAACCTTACCACCGCAATGACGGGTGGTCAGGACTCAGCTGGCACCAACAAGTTCGAGGCTATCTGTCGTGGCTTGGGTGTCAGCGAAGAGCATCTGAAGGTAGTGGTTCCCCTGCCTAAGAATATGGCTGAAATCAAGCAGACCATCGAGCAGGAAATCAACTATCATGGTGTCAGCGTGATTATCCCACGTCGTGAGTGCATGCAGACGTTGCAGCGTCACCTGAAACAAAAGAAAGCAAATAAATAAAAGACAACCCAAACAACATAAACAACAATTATAAAAATCGATAAGAAGAAAAAAGTTGTTCAAGTTGTTCAAGTTGTTTTCATAAATAACAAATGAAATGAAGACCGATATTATATTGTGTGGAGTAGGAGGACAGGGAATCCTCTCCATAGCTACGATTATAGGTGAGGCTGCCATGAAGGAAGACCTCTACATCAAGCAGGCTGAGGTTCACGGCATGAGTCAGCGTGGCGGCGACGTACAGTCGAACCTGCGCATCTCCAGCGAGCCCATCGCCAGCGACCTGATTCCTATGGGAAGTGCCGACGTGATTATTTCTATGGAACCCATGGAGGCTTTGCGCTATCTGCCTTTCCTCTCGAAGGAGGGGTGGATTATCACGTCCAGTGCACCTTTCGTCAACATCCCCAACTATCCTGAGATAGAGACCATCAAGGCCGATTTGGAGCAGTTGCCCCACGTCATCATGCTCGACATCGAGCAGAAGGCCAAGGACGCTGGTGTGCCCCGTTCTGCCAACGTCATTCTGTTGGGTGCTGCCCAGAAGGCTCTCGGCATCGAGTACGAGAAGCTGGAAGATGCCATTCGCAGCGTGTTCGGACGCAAGGGCGAGGCTATCGTCGAGGCAAATATCAAAGCTTTGGCAATTGGCCGTGAGGCTCAGAAGTAATTAATCTCGAAATATCGTAATAACGTTATAACGTCATAACGAAGAAATGAAAGAAACACCAATCAAGAAAGAAATAGTTGACAAACTGATTGCCGAACTGGGTATCAATGACTTTGCCAAAGCTACCATCCGCGAGGTCAAGCAGGTGGCAGCCAAGGCTGAGCAGGCGAGTGGGGTAGAGTTCATTAAGATGGAAATGGGTATTCCTGGACTGCCTGCCGCTCAGGTGGGTGTCGATGCTCAGGTCAAGGCGTTGCAGGACGGTATTGCCCACTCATATCCTGATATTCAGGGTTATCCTGAACTGAAGAAGCAGGCGTCACGCTTCGTTAAGGCTTTCATTGGTCTCGATGTGGCTCCTGAATGTTGCGTACCCGTCACTGGTTCCATGCAGGGCACGTTCGCCTCGTTCCTCACCTGTTCGCAGGCATCGAAGCAGAAGGATACCGTGCTGTTCATCGACCCGGGCTTCCCCGTTCAGAAGATGCAGTTGCAGGTCATGGGCGTCAAGTACGAGACCTTCGACGTTTACGACTATCGTGGCGACAAGCTCGCACCTAAGTTGGAGAGCTATCTCTCGAAGGGCAACATCTGTGCCATCGTCTATTCGAATCCCAACAACCCCTCATGGGTTTGCCTGAACGAGCAGGAACTGGAGTCCGTCGGTCGTCTGGCAACCCAGTACGACACCATCGTCATGGAAGACTTGGCGTACTTCGCTATGGACTTCCGCAAGAATCTGAGCGTACCTTTCGAGGCACCTTATCAGCCCTCGGTAGGTCGCTATACGGATAATTACATCCTGCTGATTTCCGGTTCCAAGGCCTTCAGCTATGCTGGCGAACGTATTGGTGTGACCTGTATCTCTGACAAGTTGTTCCATCGTCACTACGACGACTTGGCGCAACGTTACGAGGGACTGCCTTTCGGTCTGGTCTTCTCTACCCGCATGCTCTATGCCCTCAGCAGCGGTACCAGTCACAGTGCCCAGTATGCTATGGCAGCCATGCTGCGTGCCGCTACCGATGGCGAGTACGATTTCCGCAAGGAGGTCAGCGTCTATGGCGAGCGTGCCCATAAGTTGAAGGAGATATTCTGTCGTCACGGTTTCCATATCGTTTACGACAAGGACCTCGACGAGCCTGTTGCTGACGGCTTCTACTTCACCATTGGCTACAAGCAGATGACCAGTGGCGAGCTGGCTCGTGAACTGATGTACTACGGTGTGTCTGCTATCTGCCTGATTACCACTGGTTCACATCAGGAAGGTCTGCGCGTCTGCACCTCGTTCATCGAGGACCATCAGTATGCGCAGCTCGAAGAGCGCATGCAACTGTTCGAACAGAACAATTAATACACACAATGGCATTTGGATATTTCATAGGCGGCTTCTTAGGATTCATGAGCGGCGGACCGTTAGGTGCGCTGGCTGGTGCTGTGCTTGGCGGATGGTTCGAGAAGATGCTGAACTCCGTCAACACCCCTGAGACCCAAGGAACCTTCGACGGACAGAGCGGCTACCAGTCGAGAACATACGGCGGCTATACCCGTGAACAGGTTTATCAGGGTCAGCGCAACAGCTTCCTGTTCT
This sequence comes from uncultured Prevotella sp., assembly GCA_946188165.1. Classification (GTDB taxonomy): domain Bacteria; phylum Bacteroidota; class Bacteroidia; order Bacteroidales; family Bacteroidaceae; genus Prevotella. The sequence goes on along the minus strand of CAMHTW010000018.1, from coordinate 29,253 downwards.
CGCTGTTGGTGCTGGCATCATACATTATCAAGGCCGATGGCAAGGTGATGCACTCTGAGATGGAACTGGTGCGTAACATGCTGCGCCAGAACTTTGGCGAGTCTGGCTGTCAGCAGGGCGACGACATTCTGCACAAGCTGTTCGACGAACAGAAGCGCGTAGGGGCCTCCCAGTTTCGCAATACCGTCAGCCAGTGCTGCCAGCAGATAGCCCGTAATATGGACTATGCCCAGCGTCTGCAACTGCTCAACTTTCTGGTACTCATCTCGCAGGCTGACGGAAAGGTCGATCCTATTGAGGTGACAGCCATGAAGGAGTGCGCCCAGTGGATGCACATGAATGTTGACGAGGTGGACTCGATGCTGGGTATGGGCAAGGACGATTTGGAGTCGGCTTATCAGGTGTTGGGCGTCTCGCCCGATGCCAGTGATGCAGAGGTCAAGAAGGCCTATCGTCGTCTGGCCCTCAACCACCATCCTGACAAGGTGGCTGCCTTGGGTGACGATGTGCGCAAAGCTGCCGAGAAGAAGTTCCAGAAGATTAACGAAGCCAAAGAACGCATTTGGAAAGCCCGCGGTTTATGAAGAAACCTAAAGAGGATGCTATTAAGCTGCCCCTCGCTTTGGAGGACGATGGGGGCAGGCTTCTCTTGCATGCGTGCTGTGCGCCATGTTCGTCAGCCATCGTCGAGTGGCTGTTGCAGCATGGTGTGCGCCCCACTATTTTTTATTACAATCCCAATATCTTTCCGCGTGAGGAATACGAGATTCGCAAGCATGAAAGTAAGCGACATGCCGAGAGCCTTGGCATAGCGTGGATTGATGGCGACTACGACCATGAGGCGTGGCAACAATGCGTGTGCGGATTGGAGAACGAACCAGAGCGCGGACGGCGCTGTGACCTGTGTTTCCTGATGCGAATGAAGGCTGCTGCTGAAAAGGCAAAGGCCATCGGAATAAAGTGCTTTACCACGACGCTGGCTTCGTCAAGATGGAAGAATTTGGAGCAAATCAATCGTGCTGGGCACGAAGCTGAGAAGTTGGTGGGCGATGTGGTCTTCTGGGACCAGAACTGGCGTAAGGGCGGACTCTACGAGCGCAGGAACCAGCTGCTGAAAGAATTTAACTTTTATAATCAGCAGTATTGTGGCTGTGAATTCAGCAAGCGGCAACGTGAAGCCTACGAGATAGCTAAAAACTTAAAGTAAAGTTTGGGCGTCTCGTTTATTTTGTGTAATTTTGCACCTTCAAAAATTAAATAGGTAAATTGTAAATTTGTAAATCATAAATATTCAAGATGTTTGAGAATTTAAGTGATAGACTTGAACGGTCGTTCAAGATACTGAAAGGTGAAGGAAAAATCACTGAAATCAATGTGGCTGAAACCCTGAAGGACGTTCGTCGTGCCCTGTTGGATGCCGACGTCAACTTCAAGGTTGCCAAGCAGTTTACCGACACTGTGAAGCAGAAGGCCATGGGTATGAACGTGCTGACAGCCGTAAAGCCCAGCCAGCTGATGGTCAAGATTGTGCACGACGAGTTGACGGAACTCATGGGCGGCAAGGCCGTCGAGCTGAAACTGGAGAATCGTCCTGCCATCATCCTCATGTCTGGTTTGCAGGGTTCTGGTAAGACCACGTTCTCAGGTAAACTGGCCAAGATGCTCAAGGAGCGTCAGCATAAGAAGCCCCTGCTGGTGGCTTGCGACGTCTATCGTCCTGCTGCTATCGAGCAGTTGAAGGTTGTCGGTGCGAGTGTTGGCGTCGAGGTCTATACCGAAGAAGGCAACAAGAACGTTGTCGAGATAGCCCAGAACGCTATCCGCAAGGCCAAGCAGGAGTCCTTTAACGTTGTCATCGTCGATACCGCAGGTCGTCTGGCAGTCGATGAGGAGATGATGAACGAGATTTCGAACCTGAAGCAGGCCATCAATCCTGACGAGACACTGTTCGTGGTCGATTCGATGACCGGTCAGGATGCCGTAAACACTGCCAAGGAGTTCAACGATCGTCTGGACTTCGATGGCGTTGTGTTGACCAAGCTCGACGGTGATACGCGCGGTGGCGCAGCGCTCTCCATCCGTACTGTCGTTACCAAGCCCATCAAGTTTGTGGGTACTGGCGAGAAGATGGAGGCCATCGACGTGTTTCACCCCGAGCGTATGGCCGACCGTATTTTGGGTATGGGTGACGTCGTCTCTCTGGTTGAGCGTGCCCAGCAGCAGTTCGACGAGGAAGAGGCCAAGCGTCTGGAGAAGAAAATCCGTAAGAATAAGTTCGACTTCGACGACTTCATGGGTCAGATTCAGCAAATCAAGAAGATGGGTAACATCAAGGACCTCGCTTCGATGATTCCTGGTGTGGGCAAGGCCATCCGCGACGTGGATATCGACGACAATGCCTTCAAGGGCATCGAGGCTATCATCCAGTCGATGACACCCAAGGAGCGAGCCAATCCCGACATCATCAACCAGAGCCGCAAATTGCGTATTGCCAAGGGCTCAGGTACGAAGATTGAGGAAGTAAACCGCCTGATGAAGCAGTTCGACCAGACACGTAAGATGATGCGTATGGTCAGCGGCATGGGTTCGTCGAAGATGGCGCAGATGGCTGCTGCCATGAAGATGAAAGGTGGCAAACCATTTTAATTCATAATTCATAATTCGTAATTCAATATGGCATTTGGTAAATGGATTAGCAGTATGAAGGGCCTGTTCAATGAGGGCCCTATGAAGGAACTGTCTGAAGAAATGGCAGAGGCACCCCAAGTGAAACTGGCTGCCGAGAATGTGGCTTACACCAATGAGTTCCGTGAGACGTTCAACGTGAACAGCCCAGTAAAGGACAACATCCGCAACAGTTTCCTGTTCTCAATGCTCGTGATGGCGTCGCACATCGTGATTGCCGATGGTAAGGTGGAGCCCGAGGAGTATCAGTTCTTAGGCAAATTCCTGCGTGAGAACTTTGGTGAAGAGGCTGAGACGGAGGGTATGGATGTCGTCAAGAAGCTGGTGGCTAAGCACGAAGAACTCGAGGCTCGCAAGCCTAATGCCTTCCTGCAACTGATTGGCGACTGCGGCAGTCAGATTGCCAGTTCGCTGAGCGAAGACCTGCGTTACCAGATGCTGTCTATGCTGGCCCTGATTGTCAAGTCTGACGAGCAGGTCACACCTTCTGAAGTCGAGACGCTGAAAGAGGTAGCCGTATATATCGGCATGAAGGCTACGGATGTCGATGCCCTGATGAATATCGACCCCGTCAAGGCTCGTGACGAATGGATGTGGATGAAACAGAAGTAATTATAGTATATGCAACTGATTGACGGAAAAGCAACGGCAGCAGCCATTAAGGCTGAGATTGCCGAAGAGGTAAAGGCCATCATGGCCACTGGTGGTAAGCAGCCCCATTTGGCTGCCGTATTGGTAGGTCACGACGGTGGCTCTGAGACGTATGTTAAGAACAAGGTGCTGGCCTGCGAGGCTTGTGGCTTCAAATCGACACTCATCCGCTTCGAGGATGACGTGACGGAAGACGAGCTGCTGGCCTGTGTCGACAACCTGAATCGCAATGGCGATGTCGATGGCTTCATCGTACAGCTGCCCTTGCCCAAACATATCGACGAACAGAAGATTATCGAGGCTATCGACTATCGCAAGGATGTCGATGGTTTCCATCCCATCAACGTCGGTCGCATGGCTATCGGTCTGCCATGCTTCATCTCGGCTACCCCTCTGGGCATCATGACCCTGCTGAAACGCTACCATATCGAGACCAGTGGTAAGAAGTGCGTCATCCTTGGACGCTCGAACATCGTGGGCAAACCCATGGCTCAGCTCATGATGCAGAAGCAGTATGGCGACGCAACGGTAACCGTATGCCATTCGCGTTCGAAGACGCTGAAGAAGGAGTGTCAGGAGGCCGACATCATCATTGCCGCCATCGGGCAGCCCGACTTCGTCACTGCCGATATGGTCAAAGACGGTGCCGTCATCATTGACGTTGGTACCACCCGCGTACCTGATGCAACCCGTAAGAGCGGTTTCCGTCTGAATGGCGACGTGAAGTTCGACGAGGTGGCTCCCAAGTGCTCATACATCACGCCCGTTCCTGGTGGAGTAGGGCCCATGACCATCTGCTCGCTGATGAAGAACACCCTTGCTGCAGGCAAGAAGGAGTATTATAAGTAATCATCATTACTCGTTAGATAAATGACCGCTCAGGAGTGGTACGAACAAGGCAACGCCTTTCGTAAAGAGTCAAAATGGCACGAAGCCATCAACTGCTATATCCAGGCTATCGCCCTCGACCCTGATAGCCCCGCCGTCGAGGCCAAGCGGATGCTTGACGACATCATGGCCTTCTACTGCAAAGACATGTATAATCCCTGATAAACGAGAGAGTCCTGCAAGCACCATTGCCCGCAGGACTCTTCACTCTTCACTCTTCAGCTCTCAGCCTTCAGCCTTCAGCCCTCAGCCTTCACTATGCCGTCAGGCCGCAAGCCCCCATGCAGCTGGTGGTGCCGAGTGCGGTCAGTGCCGCTGTCAAGATGGATATCACCATCTGAATCACCGTCTTCCAAGTCTCTCGTTTCATAGCATTCATTTCCTTAATTTCTCATTTTCTCATTTTCTCAATTCCTCAATTTCTCATTTTCTCATTTTCTCAATTCCTCAATTTAAAGAGTTGCCCTCGCAGGCAAACTCTTTAGTTCTCGTTAGGCGTGTCTTCGTCGCCACCGCCACCGTTGTCGCCGCCGCACCTTCACCCCTGCCGAGGTACGCCTCATCTACAGCCAGCTTGGCGAGCCGTAGCGGCGCGCGGCACAGAATTTTCAGTAAGAGCCACCGGCTGTCTCATAAGCGTTTCCTGCTGAGCAGCGAGTGGCTCTTATTCGTGACATCAGTTTTTATGAGTATCATTCTTGCTGTTTAGGGGATTGCGACATGCGACATTTGCGACAAATACAAAAATATAATGAATTATGATAGCAGAAATTAACAAACAGGCACGACTCAGCGAGCACTTGACTTCGTCGAGTGTGGCTACGCTCGGCAATTTAAGCGAGCTTAATTGCACTCGCTTATCGCCACACTTTACGCTCGCTGAGATGTGCAAAACGAGTGCGAAGACTGCTGATGGGAACATCCCTTCGCACGTACATATTGAGAACTTGAAACGCCTGTGCGGATGGTTAGAGATGCTGCGCGATGAATGGAACAAACGCTACGCTGGAAGTAAGATGGCTGATGGCAGATGGAAGATGGGTGATGACCCCATCATCATCAATAGCGGGTACAGGAGTCCTGCGGTGAACAAGGCGGTGGGTGGTGCTCAGAATTCGAACCACCTGACGGGCTGCGCAGCGGATATCCGATGCCTGGGTATTGAGCAGGCGCTGAGGTACGCAACGATTCTGCTGGACATCAGCGATGAGTCGCAGGAGGACTTTGACGAACTATTGATAGAACGTTCGCCCAAAGGCACTTACTGGGTACACTTCGCCGTCCGTCCCAATGACAATCGGATGAAGATACGCCTTATCCAGACGTAACATATCACCTGACACACGTGAGGATGTGCCTATGACACATCCTCACGTGATTTATTAACCAATAGCCAACAAAAGCGGGATATTGGATAGGATAGGGGATTAGTTCAATCCGAACAGGACCTTCAGACCGCCATCGACACCCGAGAAGCCCATGAAGGCCAAAGAGAGCAGTCCGGCAGACAGCATGACGATGGCCATACCGCGCATGCCCTTGGGAATGGTGACCAGTTCGAGCTGTTCGCGCATACCGGCAAAGACGGTCAGGGCGAGGCCGAAACCAATGGCTGTCGAGAAGGCATAGACGACGCTCTGCAGCAGGTCGAAGTCCTTCTGAATGCAGAGAATGGCTACGCCAAGCACAGCACAGTTGGTGGTGATGAGGGGCAGGAAGATGCCTAAGGCCTGATAGAGTGCGGGTGACACCTTCTTGAGGATAATCTCGACCATCTGAACCAGTGAGGCGATGACGAGAATGAAGGCGATGGTCTGCAGATACTGCAAGCCAAAGGCATCGAGCACATACTTCTGTACAAGCCAAGTCACGATGGTGGCTAACGTGAGCACGAAGGCTACGGCTGCCGACATGCCTAACGAAGTGTCGATCTTCTTGGAAACGCCCAAGAAAGGACAGATGCCGAGGAACTGCGACAGGATGATATTGTTGACGAATATCGCGCTAATAAAAATCAATATGTATTCCATAATTTTTCTGTATTACGTTATAACGTTATGGCAACATGTTAGTTGCTGCGCAACTTGTTGACAATCGCAATCAGGAATCCCAGCATGATGAAGGCACCCGGAGGGAGCACGAAGAGCAGGATGTTGTAGGTCTCGGGCAGCAGGGTGAGTCCAAAAATGGAGCCAGAACCCAGCAGTTCACGACAGATGCCCAGCAGGGTCAATCCGATGGTGAAACCAAGGCCGATGCCGATGCCGTCGAACAGGGAGGCAACGGGTGAGTTCTTGGCAGCGAAGGCCTCAGCACGTCCCAGGATGATACAGTTCACCACAATCAGGGGAATGAACAGACCGAGGGCGGCGTCGATGTCGGGCAGGAAGGCCTTGATGACAAGCTGCAGCATGGTGACGAAGGCTGCAATAACCACGATGAATACGGGGATGCGCACCTTGTCGGGGGTGACAGACTTCAGACACGAGATTACAAAGTTGGTGCAGATGAGCACGGCCATCGTGGCCAGTCCCATCGACATACCGTTCATGGCAGAGGTGGTAGTGGCCAGCGTAGGACACATACCGAGCATCAGGACGAACGTGGGGTTCTCCTTGACGATACCATTCTTAATAATACTGATATAGTTCATACATTGTCCTCCTTCTCTTCTTTTTCTTGTTTCGTTGCTCCGCTTTCAGCATCTACAGGCGTGGCCTTGTAGGCGTTGTAAGCTTGATTGACAGCCTTCAGGAAGGCACGCGAAGTGATGGTCGAGGCGGTGATGGCATCCACCTGTCCGCCGTCCTTCGATACGGTAAGAGGCTCTTTGGGGTCTTTGCCAATGATGTCGCCCTTCTGTCCCTTCTGGAACCACTGGTCGGCCTTAGCACCCAAACCTGGTGTCTCAGCATGTTCGAGCAGGGTGTAGCCCAGAATCTGGCCTTCAGGATTGAAACCAACCAGCACCTTCAGGTCGCCGCCAAAGCCCATCGTGGTACTTTCGACAGCTGCTCCGAGGTCTTGTCCCTGAGCATCCTTGACCTGATAGATGATATAGGTAAGCTCCTTACCATCGACATTCTGTTTAACCTCTACAGGGTCGGCAACAACTAAATCGTTGCAAACCATGACGGTCTTGATACCGTTGTCGAGCGTCAGTTTCTTCTGTTCGGCAATAGGACCTTCCGTCAGGTGGTTGACGTATGCCAAGATGCCACCCATTACTACTGCTACTGCGGTGAGTACCAGTAACATATTTGTCAGTGATGATTCTAACTTCTTCATAACTTCAATTTTTCAATTCCTAAATTTTACAATTACTTAGAAGCCGGGACTTCACCGAAGCGCTTGGGTTTCACGTACGTATTAATAAGAGGTGTAAAGGCGTTCATAATCAAAATAGCGAACGACATACCCTCAGGATAGGCACCCCAGTTACGGATGACAACCGTCAGTACACCAATAGCGACACCATAGATAAGCTGACCTTTGGCGGTCATGGGGCTTGTGACATAGTCGGTAGCCATGAAGATGGCACCCAGCATCAGACCACCGGACAGGATGACGGAGAAGGGGTCGGCATAGGCAGGGCTGGCCAGATGGCAAAGACCGCTGAAGACAAATACCGTACCGATAATGCTAACAGGAATATGCCAAGTGATAATCTTCTTCCACAGCATGTAGGCCAGACCTAACAGCAGAGCCAAGGCACAAATTTCACCCATAGCACCTGCACCGTCAGGATGGTTACCAAGAAAGAGGTCGAGCGACGAAGGCAGCTTGTCGAGTATCGAGGCATCGCCCGTCTTGATGGCCTCCTTCATGATAGCCAATGGTGTAGCACCAGTCTCGGCATCGAGATAACTGGAGAGCTGACCGACTTTAGGCCAAGTGGTCATCTGTGCAGGGAAGGCTACCAACAGGGCTGCACGACCCACGAGGGCAGGATTGAAGAGGTTATTGCCCAAGCCACCGAAAGTCATCTTAGCCACACCGATAGCAAACAGGGCGCCGATGATGATAATCCAGATAGGAAGGTTGCTGGGCAGGTTGAAACCGAGCAGCAGACCAGTCAGTACGGCAGAGCCGTCGCAAACGGTGCAGCGCTCGTTTTTCATCATAAACTTATTGATAGCCCACTCGAAGAAGACGCAGGCCGCAACGCTCGTAGCACAGACAATGGCAGAGCCAATGCCGAAAAAATAGAACGACACAAGAAGTGCAGGCAGCAGGGCGATGATGACGCCATACATGTTCTTCTCGACGGTGTCGGTTCCGTGTGCGTGAGGCGAAAGTGATACAATTAATTTTCCCATTGTATGATTTCTTAACTCTTAATTCTTAACTCTTAATTCTTCTTAGCTGCACGAGCACGAATAATACCCATGACGGTAGATTTAGCCTGACGGATGTTGTCGAGCAGCGGACGGTGGGCTGGACAGGTGAACTGGCACGAGCCACACTCGATACAGCTGACGACTTCCTCGCGCTCGGCACGCTCCCAATTCTTGACAGCAGCAAGCTTGGCCAACAGATAGGGCTCTAAGCCCATCGGGCAAGCGCTGACGCACTTGGCACAGCGGATGCAGGGGTTAGGCTCCTTGCGGAAAGCCTCCTCGCCAGAGATGATGGTCACAGAGTTGGTGCCCTTGCAGATGGGCACCTCGACAGACGTGAGTGCCTTACCCATCATCGGACCACCAGCCAACAGCTTGTTGTCGCCCTCAGGCATACCGCCACAGGCATCAATCAGGTCCTTCATAGGCGTACCCATACGGACGAGGAAGTTGCCAGGATTAGCCAACTTCTTACCTGTTACGGTGGTGTAACGCTCGAACAGCGGCTTACGCTTCATGACAGCCTCGTAAACGGCAAAGGCTGTGCCTACGTTCTGGACAATGGCACCCACATTGACAGGAATGGCAGGAGGTGCAGGCACCTGACGGCGGATGACGGCATCGACCAGCTGTTTTTCACCACCCTGAGGATAGCGCTGCTTCAGGGGCACCACCTCGACTTGGTATTCTGAGGTGCCGAACACCTCGGCGCACTTGCGCGTAAGCAGTTCGATGGCAGGCATCTTGTTGGTTTCGATACCAATATAGCCCTTAGTGACTTTGGCACCCTTCATCAGCAGTTCCAGACCCACGAGAATCTCGTCGGCATGCTCCATCATCAGACGGTAGTCGGCTGTGATATAAGGCTCACACTCTACAGCGTTGATGATGACGCACTCAGCCTTGGCTGTAGGCGGCGGACAGAGTTTGATGAAGGTGGGGAAACAGGCTCCACCCATACCGACAACACCTGCCGTCTTGATACGTTCGACGATTTCTTCAGGCGTCAGTTCAGGATGGTCTTTCACCAGTTCCAACTTGTCTGAGCGGTCAATGCTCTCTTCCCATTCATCGCCCTCTACATTAATAATAATAACAGGCTTGCGATAGCCGGTAGCATCGATGGCAGTATCAATCTTGAAGACGGTACCACTTACTGACGAATAAATAGGTGCAGACACAAAACCGCCAGCCTCGGCAATCATGGTACCAACCTTGACCTTGTCGCCTTTCTGGACAACAGGCTTGGCAGGCGCACCAATATGCTGACCTAAGGGGAAGATGGCCTGTTTAGGCAGGGCAGCAACCTGTGTTGCAGCCTCGTGGGTCAGCTTATTCTCTTCGGGGTGTACTCCACCAATACGGAATGTTCTTACGTTCATGCTTGTTCCTCCTTTCTTTCTTCGTTGCTAGTTGTACTAGTCTGACTAGTAGTACTAGGTTCAGTAGTTTCAGGTTTGGGCTTCGGAGCCGGGAAATTCACTGCGTGGATAGCGCCCGTAGGACATACGGCAACACACTTGCGACAGATACGGCACTTCTCGTGGTCAATGTAGCAGACGTTGTTCTCGACCTTGATAGCTTCGAACTTACATTCCTTCTCGCATTTGCCACAACCGATACAAGCTGCCTTACATGCCTTCATGGCTACTGGGCCTTTATCTTTGTTGACACAAGACACGAACACGCGACGTCCCTTCGGACCCTTCTTGCGCAACTCGATGATGTTGCGAGGACAAGCCTTCACACAAGCACCACAAGAAGTACATTTCTCTTCGTCGACCTCAGGCAGACCCGTCTCAGGATTCATGCGGATGGCATCGAACTGGCAGGCAGCCACACAGTCGCCACAACCCAGACAGCCAAAGCCACAAGCCGTCTCGCCAGCACCACAGGCATTCATCGCAGCACAGGTGCGAAGACCGCTGTACTCTGCAATCTTAGGGCGCAAAGCACATGTTCCGTTACAACGCACAACGGCAACCTTCGGTTCACCGTTGGCAATGGCCATTCCCAGGAGGTCGGCCACTTTACCCATCACTTCTTGTCCGCCCACAGGACACATCAGTCCTTCAAGGCTACCAGCATCAGCACCTTTGACCAGTGCATCAGCCAAGCCACCACATCCAGCGAAGCCGCATCCGCCACAGTTGGCACCAGGCAACTGCTCAGTAACCTGAGCAATACGCGGGTCTTCGTAGACATAGAACTTCTTGGAGCAGACATACAGTACGAGAGCGGCTATCAGTCCGATGGCGCCCAGTACTAATACTGCAATCAAAATGAAATTCATAAAGTTATTTGTTTGTTATAATTATAGTGTTTTATTCAATGTCGAAGGCAAATCGCTCGCGATGTCTGTCGCGAAGCAGATAAAGCACAGCATAGTAGGGTAGAAGAGAGACCAGTGCACTCAGTCCGGCTGTAGCTTCGTTGCCTGTGAGCCACAGCACAACAACCAGCACCGCAACCAGCAGCATAAAGGGGTAGGCAAAACCATAGAGCAAAGCCTGCGTGGCTATCTGGGAGGATGCGGTGACGGTGACGGCATCGCCCACTTTCAGACTACCGGCAGGTTTGTACACATCGACAATCTTCTCCTTCGACTCAGCGGCATTACAATAGCCTGCCACCTTGCAGGCAGCACAGGCTGACGTCTGGACGATTCTGACATGTATGCACCTTTCGTCTATGCTTTCAATAATCCCCGAATGACTTATTTTAGTACTCATTAATTTGTCATGTAGACCTTACAATTTGCAAAGGTACAAAAGAATTATTAATTAAGAATCATAAATTATAAGTTTTTTCAAAAAAAAATCGCAATCGTTTGCAGGTTTCCATTCTTTTCACTACATTTTACTTCATAGAAGGTACTTTCGCTCGAAAAATCTCAAATTAATTTGGATTTTTACTCGCTTATTCGTAACTTTGCATCGTGAAACGAAATTAAAAGAACGATGAAAGCAACAGAGCAAACCTTACAGCAATTGGAACGTGCACTTCGAAAAGTGACGGAGAAATTTCCCGTTACGGAAGAGGCATCATTACTGACCGACATCCATATCAGGGTAACTCAAGATACGGGTGAAGTGATGGTGTTTGACGATGACGAGCGGGAGTTGACACGTTGTGTGGTAGAGCAATGGATTGACAACAAGGATGACAACTTCTACAACGATGTTACCTCGGCACTTCGTGTCGTTATCAATAAACACAAGGATAGCATCGACAGCATGTCGATACTGAAACCATTCTCGTTGGTTCTGGAGGATGACGACAAGGAAACGATAGCCGAACTGTACGTGGTCGATGACGATACGGTTATCATTGACGAGGAACTGATGGCTGGCCTCGACAAGGACCTTGACGACTTCTTTGCAAAGTTGATTAGCGAGTAGGCATTACCTGACTCTGAGTGGGTCGCCTACATGGATGGTGTAGTCAGGATCCAGATGGTTCATCTTGTACAGATTCTTCAGTCGGATGCCATATTTCTGTGATATACTGTACATGGACTCTCCGCTCTCTATATAATGAATATGTCCCTTGTACTCCTTGGGAGCCTTACGGCGTTTCTTCTGTAGCCATACCATTTCGCCTTCTTCCAGAACATCGTTCTTGTCGCGCTCGTTGAATTTGGCCAATTTGCGATACGATACATCCACATCGTTGGCAACACTGCGGAATGTGTCGCCTTTGCGGGCTATCACATAATAATTGTTGTTGAACTCATGTACTTGGCGCAGAATACTGCCCTGATGGCGTACCTGATCCAATTGGTATTTGTCAACATGATGTTCGGTGTCGTAGCGGTATAGTTTATAGAGTTCGATAATCTCAATCAGACGTGTAGCGTAAGTGGGACTGGTTGCGTAGCCACAAGCCTTCAGACCTTTAGCCCATCCCTTATAGTCGGTTTGCTTCAGACGGAACAAACTGCTATAGCGCTTGCTGTTGGTAAGGAATACGGAGTGGTCCTGATAACTCTCGTAGGCACTGTTGTAAGCCCGAAAGCACTCGCCAAGCTCATCGTCGTCATGATACGACTTTCGTCCTGTCCATCCATGACACTTGATGCCAAAATGGTTGTTGGCCTTTCGCGTCAGTTCGCTGCGTCCAGCCCCAGATTCCAGCACACCCTGCGCCAACGTGATGCTGGCGGGAATATGGTATTTAAGCATCTGCTCGATGGCTACATCCTTGTAGGTGTCAAAATAATCCTGAAAGCGCTGGTTCCACACAGCTTGCTGTGCAGAAGCTTTTGCAAAGGCGAAAAACAGACCCAAAAGAAGAAATATATACCGTCTCATGTATTTTTATCATCAATTATTTTGCAAAAGTAAGGAAAAATAATTATATTTGCAACAAAAATCTAAAATTATGGAAGAATTGGTACTGAAATCTACTGTAAAAGTGGCTCAAATGGATGAGTTGACGGAAGAAGAACGTAATCTTGTGGTATTGGCTATTGAGGGTACCAAGCGTTCGTATGCTCCTTACTCGCATTTCCATGTCGGAGCTGCTATCTTGCTCAATGATGGCACCACCATCATTGGATGTAATCAGGAAAATGCTGCTTTCCCGTCAGGTATTTGTGCTGAGCGTAGCGCCATTTTTGCTGCTGGTGCCCAGTATCCTGACCAGCCTGTGAAGATGCTGGCTATAGCTGCACGCAACGAAAAAGGAGAGTTGCAAGATGAACCGGTATCGCCTTGCGGTCCATGTCGTCAGGTCATCATTGAGACAGAGACACGCTTCAAACAACCCGTGCGCATCCTGTTGTACGGAAAGAAGCACATTTTCATAGTGGATGGCATCCGACAGCTAATGCCCCTGTCGTTTACTGAATTCTAAGAAACTAATTTACTTGTTTCCTCCTGCCAATGCGGAGCTTTCTATCACTTGAAGTCCTTTTTTAGTACAGAAACCTCGTAAGGGGATTAATAGCATGTTGGCAAACACTTGCTGGATGGAGTAACAGCTTAGCAAGTGTTGATTCATGACATATGTGTTAATGGCGTTGAACAATTGGGTTACCAGTTCGTAGTCAACATCCTCGCGGAAATAGCCTTCACGAACACCTCGTTGCAAGAAGCCCAGAAACTGGTCGTACGCGTGCTCGCGTTCCTTATTTAAATATTCTACCACTTTCGGATACTTTTGGATTTCCTCATAGAACAGAGGATTCACCGTGCCTACACTTACAACTCTGCGCTGATAGAACTCTATGATGATATCCATCACAGAAGATGCCTGCTCAACGAAGGCTGCCAGATACTGCCTGTTGTTATGATCGTACTGGACAACACCTTGATACAAAAGCTCTTCCTTGTCCTTGTAGATTTCGTAGAGCGTACGCTTCGAAATACTCAGCATTTGCGCTATGTCATCCATCTTGACCGCCTTGACGCCTCGCTGTACGAAGGCCTTCATGGCTGCTTCCAAGATTCGCCCTTTCAGCGACTTCTTGTATGCTGTTGTTTCTCTTATTTCTTGCATATGTATTAAATTTCACTGCAAAGATAATAAAAAGATTAAAAAAACGTCACGTTTTTCATGAGTTTTTATTAATTTTGCGCCTCAAATGGAAAGAATTCTCATTTAACCCCACTTTGTTATGGTAAAAATATCCAAAGAAGCGGCCCTGCAATATCATGAGTCTGGGCGCCCTGGTAAGATTGAAGTAAAGCCTACGAAGGCTTATCGTACACAAACCGATCTCTCGCTGGCTTATTCGCCAGGTGTAGCTTATCCCTGTCTTGAAATTCAGCAGAATCCTGACGATGCCTACAAATATACCGATAAGGGTAATCTGGTGGCAGTCATTTCAAACGGAACGGCTGTGTTGGGACTGGGCGATATTGGTGCCATGAGTGGTAAACCCGTGATGGAAGGTAAGGGATTGCTCTTCAAGATATACGGTGGTATCGACGTGTTTGATATCGAGGTTGACGAGAAGGACCCTGAAAAGTTCTGTGAGGCTGTAGAGCGTATTGCTCCAACCTTTGGTGGTATCAACCTTGAGGATATTAAGGCTCCTGAGTGTTTCTATATCGAGGAACGATTGAAGCGTACACTCAACATCCCCGTGATGCATGACGATCAGCACGGAACAGCCATTATCTCTGCAGCTGGTTTGAAAAATGCTATGGAGGTCATTGGCAAGAATATCTCTGAAGTTAGGATTGTGGTAAACGGTGCCGGTGCTGCCGCTATCTCGTGTACCAAACTCTATATGGCTATCGGTGCCAAAAAGGAGAATATTGTCATGCTCGACTCCAAGGGCGTTATCTCTACCAGTCGTCAGGACTTGAACGAGCAGAAGCGTTTCTTCGCTACGTCGCGTACGGATATCCATACACTGGCTGAAGCTGTGCAGGGTGCTGATGTCTTCGTAGGTTTGTCGAAGGGTAATGTGCTCACTAAGGATATGGTTCGCTCGATGGCTGGCAATCCCGTCATCTTCGCTTTGGCCAATCCTGTGCCTGAGATTTCTTATGAGGATGCAATGGATGCCCGTCCTGACGTGCTGATGTCTACAGGCCGTACGGACTATCCTAACCAGATTAACAACGTGATTGGTTTCCCCTACATCTTCCGTGGTGCCCTCGATGTTCATGCCACAGCCATTAACGAGGCTATGAAACTGGCTGCTGTCAACGCTATTGCCGATTTGGCCAAGCAGCCTGTGCCTGATGTGGTGAACGATGTCTATAAAGTGAACAACCTGACGTTTGGTCGTGACTATTTCATTCCCAAACCCGTTGACCCACGACTCATTACTGAGGTGTCGTCAGCTGTAGCTCGTGCTGCCATCGAGAGTGGTGTTGCCCGCAAAGAAATTGAGGATTGGGATGAGTACAAGCGCTCACTCAGCGTACTGCTGGGTCAAGAGACTAAGCTCACACAAAAGCTGTATGCCACAGCTGCTGCCCATCCGCAGCGTGTAGTCTTTGCCGAGGCTGTACACCCAACTATGCTCAAGGCTGCAGTTCAGGCTAAGGCTGAAGGTATCTGTCAGCCAGTGCTGTTGGGTAACGATGAGGTGATTGCCAAGTTGGCTGCCAAGCTTGACCTGAATCTGGATGGTATCGAGATTGTCAACCTGCGTCATCCTTCTGAACAGGAACGTCGTGAGCGTTATGCCCGCATTCTGGCTGAAAAGCGTCAGCGTGACGGCTACACCTTCCAGGAGGCTAACGACAAGATGTTTGAGCGTAACTACTTCGGTATGATGATGGTTGAGACGGGTGAGGCCGATGCCTTTATCACTGGTCTCTATACCAAGTATTCGAACACGGTTAAGGTTGTCAAGGAGGTTATTGGTATTCGTCCTGAGTTCAAGCATTTCGGTGCTATGCACATCATCAACTCGCCTAAGGGAACGTTGTATATTGCTGATACCTTGGTCAACGAGAACCCCGATACCGATGTGCTGATTGACATTGCACGTCTGGCTGCCACCAGCGTACGCTTCTTTAACGAGAAGCCTGTTGTCTCTATGATTAGCCACTCTAACTTCGGTTCCAGCCAGAGTGATGGTGCTCTGAAGGTACGTCGCGCTGTTGAGTATATGCAGCAGCAATATCCTGACCTGCCCATCGATGGTGAGATGCAGTTAGGCTTTGCCTTAGACCGTGAACTGCGTGACGAACAGTATCCTTTTACTCGCGTATTTGGCAAGAACGTCAACACACTGGTGTTCCCTAACCTGACATCAGCCCGCTCCAGCTACAAGATGCTGCAGATGCTCGATGCAGATGTGGAAATCATCGGCCCCATCCAGATGGGACTGAACAAGCCTATCCATTTCATCGATTTCGGTGCCTCCGTTCGCGATGTGGTCAATATTGTAGCTGTGGCTACCATCGATGCTTATGTCGATAAGATTAAGAACCGTATCTCGCAGGTCAGTTCTTTCAGATAAACAAATAAAACATTGGGCTCGCAGAAATGCGGGCCCAATTACTTTTATTGCTTGTTGTTCTCTTTAAAGATATCAAAGTCTTTGTTGTAGGCTGGCGATTGTATTGACAGCAGGTTGAGCACGGAATGGAAAATGTAATGCTGCTCAAGTACTGCTGGTAACTCGCCTTCTGGTGCTTCCTGCTTGGTGGATGTGGTCTTATAGTCTCTGAAATTCTCCGATGTCCATACCAAGAAAGGAATTTCATACTGCACCTTAGGTGCCAGTCGCATAGGCATACCATGCATGAACATCTTGTTCTCGCCAAGTGACTCGCCATGGTCGGAAATAAAGATCATAGCTCTCTTCCAGTCTTCCATTGAGCGCAAAGTGTTGATAAGACCATCCAGCAAGAAGTCGGTATAGCGGATGGTATTGTCGTAGGCATTAATCAGTGTGCCAACATTCTTTTCGCCTTCTTCCACATTCCTGGCCACAGGCTTATACACCTCAAACTCCTTGGGATATTTGTCGGCATAGTTCGGACCGTGACTGGTACTGGTATGCAGGATGATTAATACCTTGTTCTTCTTGCTTGACTCAATACGCTCGCGAAGTCCCCTAAAGAGTATGGCGTCGTATTTTTCATCTTCGTCAGGGTATTGAACGCCCAGTTCATCGTCCGTCAGATATTCGTCAATATGGATAGGCGGCTCTCCCCAGTTAGTCGTACGCCACGATACGTCTACACCAGTCCTGAAAGCATAGTTGGGCAGCAACTCATTCAGGTCGTCGCTGTCTATAGGTTCAAGAATGGCTTTCGTACCCGCTGTGGTATAGGTTGCACATGATGTGGCTTGATAAACCTTGAGTCCCTCTTGTTTCGACAGCAGTGGATTGGTGTCGCGTTTGTAACCGTACAACTGGAAGTTGGCTTTTCGTGCAGACTCTCCGATGACGAGCACCACGACTGCCTTCTCATTGTCGGCAATCTTACCGTCAGGTAGCTTTATCTCCTCAGCATTCTCGTCATGACTAAAGCTGATGATGCGACAAGTATTGGCTATATAGGACCATGGCTGCAGCAATCCGCCCAATTCTGTATCGTGCTGGCTGACAAACAGCGTCTGGTTGAAATTCATCAAAGCAACAACAAGGACAATGGCCAATGAACTGCCGCAATAGATGCCCAGTTTCTTCACTTTACCAAATACTATTGGTTGGAACAGACAATACAAGGCTGGCAGTACACCAAAAACAAAGATGAACAGCCACAGCGACCATGTAAAGAATCCGGAAGCCTCTGAGTATCGGGTGTTGAATACATTCTCGATGGTGGTGGCATCAATCATTACGCTATAGGTAAAAACAAAATAAACTGCCGTGGCATTAATGATTGAAAGAATGGCCAGCAGAATACGCCCGACAATCCTCGTCAAGAACATCACAAGATAGGTCATCATGAAGTTTAGTGCTAACATGAGAACTACAAGCGATGTGAGTAGAAAAATCTTTCCTCCTACGCTTCCATTGGAATTATCTGCTACATAATTAAAGAAGTGAATGTTGTAGAACAACAATGTTCCTATGCTGACGATACAGGAAAAAGTGAAAAGCGAAATGGGCTTTCGCAATAATTTCAATAATTTATTTGGTCTCATTCTTTTGAGTTTCTAATTGCGTGCTACTCTTTCTCAAGTTTAAGAATTTTGTTTTTGCCAAAGTAGAAAATCAAACATGGGGTAATAAAACCAATGATACTACCCATGCATACATCCGACAACCAATGCTGAGAAAGGTAGACGCGTGAATAGGCCCCAAGTATAGCAAGTATCAATAGCGCCAATAGCGTTAAATTGAACAGAAGCCAATCCTTGCGGTTGTGGTGCTCGTGTTTTTTATAGCGGTATGCCAGAATAATGGCACAGCATGTACAGAATACGAAGAAAGTTGAGGCATGTCCAGAGGGGAAAGAGTTGCCGTGGTGCATGTCAACGCCTTGAACCAATGGCAGAATAGTTTGATGGTAGTTCTCAAATGCGCAAATAGGGCGGTCGAAGCTGAAGGTATGTTTTAGTATTTGGAGTATGGCACCTCCAGATAGCTCGCAAAGTGCAAAGAAGATGGTTAATTCTTTCTTTTTCCAGAATATCGGAAGTAAGGCCAGAACATAAAGTGGCCATTCTGCCAGCATGGAATAATACTTAAAGAAGACGTCTTGAATGCTTGTATGACATGAATTTAATAGCAGATGCAGTTCCAACTTCGGATATATATATAGTAATCCGAGCAAGAACAACAATAACACCAAATATGTGATGCTATAAACTGATAATACTTTCGTCATAACTAATAATTTTGCAATTCCGATTGCAAAGTTACGAATAACTGACTAAAAAAACAAGAAAATGCCATACTTTTTGTATTAACCATTTATATAAATGCGTTTTTAGTCGTCAGCCAATTCTTCGCGCGATAGTTGTTCGCGTTCCGTCTCAACCAGTTTTCCGTCTTTCCACTTGTAACGAACGATTTCCACATCATCGTCGAGTCGCCAGACGCTGACGATAGTTTTATTGTCGGAATCGATTTCGGGATCGTAGATGTCACCATTGGTTTTCAGATAGTTGAATTGATGAGCTTTATCGTCCCAAATCCATACATCGTAGGTAAAATTGCCAAAGCCATTCATCGGCCCCATACAAACCTGAAGGTCGGGGATGTTGTCGAAATTCCAGTCGTCCTCAGTAATTTTTCCTATGCTGCCCTTGCTCCAGTTAACTGTATCCAGCGGCTGCGCCTGACTGAAGAGCTGTTGTGTATGCCCCTTGGCATCGGTCAGATAGACAACGATGGTATCCCATCGGACTTCACCGTCATCAACAATTGAACGCACCTCAGAACGGAAAGTGTAGTCGGAACGTTGGGGAACATAATCGTCAGACTGGGCTGTGATAGAGTCGGCAGACACAGAATCAGCCGTACTGGCGGCATTGCCCGCCTTGTTGCCACACGCCACCATCGTCATGGCTACCAACATCAAAGATAATAGGAATTGTCCCTTCCCGGCTATATTGAATGACTTCATCATCTTTATTTTATTCAATTGTATGCATTTTGAAGACCGAAGTATAGAACAGGTGTGATCTGTTGATAGCACAGACCACACCATTTTTCTACCTATTAGTCAAAAAAGCCTGGCTGCTTGTATTCGATGCCCAGTTCGCGGTCAACGGTGGCGAGGATACCCTGAACTTGACCAAGAGCGAACATGCGGCCCAGCAGTGTGTAGCCGGCATTGTGACCGTGGCTCGACTCGTCAAGGATGCCACCAGGCTCGTCAGTGAAGGTCATACCGTGGTCGACACGCATCGGCAGGTTGGGATTCTCTTTCTCGAAAATGCGGGCCAGTTCGATAAGGTCAGCACGTCCGCCCAAGTGTGAAGCCTCAGTGAAGTCACCATTGGGGAAGATGTGGCAGGAGCGCAGATGGACAAAATGGGTGCGTGATGCAAACTTCTTAGCCAGCTCTACAACGTTATTGTAAGCACCAGCTGAAAGGGAACCAGCACAGAAAGTCAAACCGTTGTGCTTGTTGGGAACGGCATCGAGGAACCACTTGATATCCTCTTCGGTGCGGACGATGCGTGGCAACCCAAGAATCTCGATAGGGGGATCGTCGGGGTGAACGCACATATTCATATTGCACTCCTCGCAGACGGGCATGATAGCCTCGAGGAAATACTTCATATTGGCACGCAACTGAGCCTTGTCGATACCTTTGTAAAGGTCGAGGAACTCGCGGAATTTCTGAACGGGAGCTTCGTCGTTCTCGCTGAAGTTACCGCTAACGAAGCCCTGCGTCTTAATGACGATATTTTCGACCAGTTTGTGGTCCTTCTCTGGTGTCATAGTCTTGGCTAGTTCGTCGCACTCGGCAATGACACTGCGGCCTTCACCCCAACCCTCGGGGAACTTAAACTTCTCCCATTCCTCGCGAGCGCCTGGACGCTTGAGAATATAGATGTCGAAGTAGGCGAACTCGGCATAGTTGAAGTAGAGGTTTGTGGCACCGTTGGGATTACTGTGGAACAGGTCAGTGCGAGCCCAGTCCAAAACGGGCATGAAATTATAGCAGATGCAGTGGATGCCTTCGGCAGACAGATTGCGTAACGATTCCTTATAGACCTCGATTTGGTGGTCGCGGTCTGGACCACCATATTTGATGGTCTCAACGACGGGGAGTGACTCAACAACGCTCCAGCGCATGCCGTAGCTCTCAATATACTCGCGCAGGTCGCGGATCTTCTCGCGGGTCCATACTTCACCAAGGGGAACATCGTGTAAAGCCGTAACGATGCCCTCGACACCGATTTGTCTCAACATGGCAAGTGTAATCTTGTCCTTCTTGCCAAACCATCTCCAAGTTCTTTCCATAATTTGTCTAAGTTTTGTTAGTAATTTATTCGTAACGCATTGATCGTGCGGGGTGAATGTGCGATATCAAGTAACTGGGTGCGATGAGCACGAAGACCGAGATGAGCAGTGTGGCAATGTTGAGTGCCACGATGATAGGAACATTAAGCTCCATAGGCGCTGTGTCGACATAATAGCTGGCAGGGTCGAGGTGGATGAAACCTGTCTGCTGTTGCAGAATGACAAGGCCAAGGCCAATGACGTCGCCCCAGAAAAGTCCGCGCCCGATGATGAAGGCGGCAAACCAGAGGAACGTATGGCGAACTGTATCGTTGCGCATGCCAAGTGCCTTCAGAATGCCAATCATTTGCGTGCGCTCGAGTATAATAATGAGCAGGCCACTAATCATGGTAAAACCTGCTACGCATACCATCAGTACGAGGATAATCCATACGTTAATGTCAAGTAACGAGAGCCACGAGAAAATGTTAGGATAGGCCTCGTGAATAGTCTGCGAGGTAAGTACCTCGCCATAGCGATCAGTCTTGCTGTTGACAAGTTTGACCACCTTTGTAGCAGTCTGTTCAAGGTCATCAAAATTGTCGACTAACAGTTCGGCGCCACTACATTGATTATCTTCCCAACCGTTCAGTTTAACAGGAACAGCATAGTCAGTAAAACAGAGGTTCTGATCGAACTGCGACATGTTGGTTTGATATATGCCTTCAACTATAAACTTACGAACGCGAACATCTTCAGAACCAATAAAATACGCGAATACCTTCGAGCCAACCTTTAAGTGTAGTTTATCGGCAATAGTACGCGAAACGAGTAGGGGGTATTTGGATGGCTGCGCGCCAAATTTAGGCAGGCTACCCTCCACCAAATTACTGCGTAAGAAACTGGTGTCGTAGTCGCTGTCAATACCCTTAAAAGCAACACCCAGAAAATCGTCATCGGTCTTCAGTATGCCCTGTGTCATGGAGTAACAAGCTACATGACGAATACCTTTAGTTTTCTTAATGTCACGTATCAGCGTGTCGCTAATACAAATTGGGGCAGGAATGGCCGTCTGCTGGGCCATGAAGTTTGTAATCTGGATATGGCTGCCAAAGCCGACAACCTTGTCACTGATGGAATGCTTAAACCCAGATATTACAGACACGGTAATAATCATCACTGCTAGTCCGATGGCTACACCGATGGTAGCAATGGTAATAGCAGGACGACTTACCTCTTGACGGTCACCGCCCTGACGGTATATTTTCCGTGCTATGAATAAAGGTAGATTCAAGATTCAGGATTCAAGATTAATCTTCCGTCCGACCAGGGTAGGCCTCAAGGGCTTTCTTCAATACAAAGAGTGCACGCTCGAGGTCAGCCTTCTTCAGCACGTAGGCAATACGTACCTGATTGATGCCGGCACCAGGCGTGGTGTAGAAGCCTGCAGCAGGGGCCATCATTACGGTCTCGCCCTCGTAATTGAATTCTGCCAGACACCAGCGACAGAATTTCTCGGCATCATCGACAGGCAGTTTAGCTACGGTATAGAAGGCACCCATAGGAATAGGTGAATAGACACCGGGAATGCGATTGAGTCCATCAATTAGGCACTTACGACGCTCGACATACTCGTCATAGACGTCACGTAGGTACTCTTCGGGTGTCTCAAGCGAAGCCTCGGCTACGATTTGGCCGATGAGAGGAGGAGAGAGACGAGCCTGACAGAACTTCATGACGGCCTTGCGTACCTCAGCATTTTTCGTAATAAGGGCCCCGATGCGGATACCGCATTCAGAATAGCGCTTCGATACAGAGTCAATAAGAATAACGTTTTGCTCAATACCCTCCAAATGGCAGGCAGAGATATAAGGTGAACCCGTGTAGATGTATTCACGATATACCTCATCGGAGAAGAGGTACAGGTCGTACTTCTTGACCAAATCACGAATCTGATTCATCTCGCGACGGGTATAAAGATAGCCCGTCGGGTTGTTGGGGTTACAAATCATAATGGCCCGTGTACGGTCGTTGATCAGTTCCTCGAACTTCTCTACCTTTGGTAGTGAGAAACCTTCGTCGATAGTGGTGGCAATGGTGCGGATTTTTGCACCGGCAGAAATGGCGAACGCCATATAGTTGGCGTAGGCAGGCTCAGGTACAATAATCTCGTCACCAGGATTCAGACACGAGAGGAAGGCGAAGAGCACCGCCTCAGAACCACCAGAGGTGATAATGATATCGTCGGCAGAAACATTAATATTATATTTCGCGTAATAACCCACTAACTTCTCGCGATAACTGAGATAGCCTTGCGAGGGTGAATACTCCAGGATGTTGCGGTCAATTTGCTTGAGTGCATCAAGCGCTACCTGAGGTGTGGGCAGGTCTGGCTGTCCAATGTTAAGGTGATACACCTTTGTTCCGCGTTTTTTTGCGGCTGCTGCAAGAGGGGCGAGCTTTCTGATTGGCGACTCGGGCATCTCCAGTCCGCGTACTGATATTTCTGGCATTGTATGTGTAATTTACGTAAATCGACTGCAAAGGTACGAATAAGTGAGAAGAAAACCAAAAGATTTTTGAGTTTTCTCGATTGAAAGTACTTTCAACGAAGTTAAAGGTACGAAATTTGAGTGAAAAGTGAAGCGTGAAAAATAAAAATATAGCTTCCGCAACAAAAATAATATGGAAAATGAATCGTAAATTGTAATTTATTTCGTAATTTTGCGCATCAAAACAATAGAACGGTATGAATTACGAAGAACTTTTAATAGCCAAAGCAGGTGGTAAGCTGAATCAGTCGAAGATGCCCATTGGCGAGTTTTTCCGTGCCAAGATGGGTAGTAAATACCAGTCGACGGTCGAGATTTACCAATCGTTGCTGGCCAACATCACATTTTGCGAAGGACTGAAACGTGAATGTGAGGAGAACATCACGATTGGCGATAAGCACCAATTGCATTTCACACCTGTTATGCAGGATGACGAGATTGTCAGGCTGGCTGTTTCGGAGCCAGGCCAATATATGTCGTTTGCCGAGATGTTGAGCGAGACACCTGCTGTCGTGGCTCAGCGCGACTTCTTTATAACCGTACTCGAAGGACTGGTAAGCATTACCGCACTATTACATAAAAAAGGTATTCGCCATGTGTGCTATTCGCCACGAACTGTGTTTGCCCGTAAGGGGGACTTTTCGCCGATGTTGCTTTCGCACGGTTCATACTATCTTTCGATGGAAGATCTGGAAAATTTCTATGGCAATGATGCACAATTTGTGGCACCTGAGGTGTTGCAACACGGTTCCATTGATGACCGTTGCGATGTCTATTCTATAGGCAAGTTCATGCAGGCACTTGGTAATGTGTCAGATATGCCAATAGAGTTTCGTAGAGCGATGAAAAAGGCCACTAGTGAATCGCCCGAAGACCGCTACAATTCACCAGAAGAACTATTGGATGCTGTACGTAGCCAGCATCATATTATCAGGTCAGCTGTTGTCGTGGGTATTTCGTGTGTGATTGCATTGGTTTGCGTAGGCCTTTATTTTGATATGTTCCCAGAGACAAATCCTGTAGAGTTTGTGAAACCTGTTCCCCGCCAGCCGACAGACGATCTCTTAGATGACGGTTTTGATCCTGCTGAATTGGGTGTTACCAATAGTGGCGATTCACTAATATATGATGAGGCGTCAGAACGTGACTATTTGGCAAAAGCCGAAGAGATATTCCGTAAGAAATATACGGAGGAGGCAGAGCGCATACTCTCGAAAATATATAATAAAGAATATATGAGTAATGCGGAAAAGAAGTTTACGTCAGAGAGTCAGTCGACCATCGATGAACTGATGAAGAAACAGGCTGAGCTTGGTAGTAATGCCGGTTTGACACCTGAACGCTCACAACTAATAGCCACAGAAATTATAGACCGCATTACGGAACAAAAGAAAAAAGAGATGGGTGGAACGAATAGTCGGGCCATACAGAAATGAAAAGTGAAAAGTAATAATTATAATAAAAGCAATGAGATCAAGAACAGCAATTTGGTTTGAGTGCAAGATCGCCTACGAGAAAGTCATGGAGGACGGCTTGCAGAAGAAAGTTAAGGAAAATTATGTTGTAGATGCACTTTCATTCACGGAAGCTGAGAGTCGCATCATGGAAGAGATGTCGAGCTATATCAGTGGCGAGTTTACCATTGAGGATATTAAGATTGCCAGCTATAAGGAGATTTTCTTCTCTGAGGAGGAGATGGCTGACCGTTGGTATAAGGCTAAACTACAGTTTATCACCATTGATGAGAAGACGGAGAAGGAGAAACGTTCGAATGTGAATTATTTGGTGCAGGCCGGTACGCTAAAGGGAGCTGTCAACAATATCGAGAGTGTAATGGGAACCACGATGATTGACTATGTGATAGCTTCTGTTTCCGAAACGACACTGATGGACGTATTTGAATACGGTAAACAGTTGCCCCAGAACGATAAGCCTGAATTCGAGGGATGATGTACGACGTCAAAGGAAATCTGAAAGAGGTGCTTGCTAATTTGCCACAAGGTGTACGCTTGGTGGCTATTAGCAAGTATCACCCTAACGAGTATATTGAGGCTGCCTATGAAGAAGGTCAGCGCATCTTTGGCGAGAGCCATGAACAGGAGTTGCGCCAGAAGCATGAGGCCTTGCCAAAGGATATCCGTTGGCACTTTATCGGACATCTGCAGACCAATAAAGTGAAGTATATCGCCCCGTACGTTACGATGATTGAGGCGGTGGACTCGTTGAAGTTGTTACAGGAGATAGAGAAGCAGGCTGCCAAGAACAATCGTGTTATTGATGTTTTGTTGGAACTGCACATAGCAGAAGAAGAGACAAAATACGGACTGAGTGACCACGCATTGTATGAGTTGTTGGATGGTGGGGAATGGCGTGAGATGGTGCATGTGCGTATCTGCGGACTGATGATGATGGCTTCGTATGTGGACGATGAGCAACAGATTCGTTCAGAATTTCGCCACGCCAAGAAGCTCTTCGATGATGTTAAAGTACGCTATTTTGCCGATGCTGAATATTTCTGCGAGCGTTCGTGGGGTATGAGCCACGACTATCTGATAGCCGTAGAGGAGGGTAGTACGATGGTTCGTATTGGTACGACTATTTTCGGTCCAAGAGTTTATTAAGCAGATATTGTCCGCGTTTCATGTTGCCCCAATGGATGGCATGGACAGGACAGTGATGATAACAAGCCAGACAATTTGTACACCGCTCGTTGTGAAGCCACACGGGCGGTGTTCCTTTGATATCGTCGACAGGACAGAGCTTTTGGCAGAGCCCGCATTGTAAACAGGTCTGTTCGTCAACCCAGAATTTCTCGTCGGTAATCAGGTGCTTATTATAATACCCCCCAATGATGTAGGTGTAGGTAAACGGAATGGCGCCTTTGACTAGTTCTTCTATATCATGTTGACGTTCAGTTATAATTTGGCAGATATGTATCATACGCTGGCGGGCAGCCTCTACTTTCTGGCGGGCTTTTTCGTCAGTATCAAGATGGAGAAATGAGAAACAAACGTTTGATTCAGGCATTACGATGGCAAAACGTGCATCTGTATGGAGACCTTTCTGTCGTAGTTCCTTCTCAAAGATACGCATCGCATAGCCTATGTTATCGCCACATGTAGTCAAGGCATAGCAGTAGCTGACGTGTTCGAAGGTCGCCCTACGTATGAATTCACGAACGATGTGTGGTGGTTGCCAACCATGTGTGGGGAAGCAGAATCCGAGGCGTTCACCATCCTTCAGCCTGTAACTCTCAGTTTTGCCGAGCTCATCAGGTATAAATCGTAACTCCTCGCCAGTCGCTTCAGCTAACAGTTGGGCTGCCCAACGCGTATTACCAGTTCCTGTGAAATAGAAAATCATAGTCGTACTACTTGTTTTACGCCCTTTACGGTACGTAGTTTCTTGATGAGCGACTCCATACGATTCGTATCGTCTAGCATAATAGTCAGGTTGCCGCTAAACAATCCGTCGTGCGAGTCGATATTAATGCTTCGAAGAACGAGTTTCTCTTCACGCGAGATGATACTGGTCAAATTGTTGACGATGCCGATATCATCATTGCCAATGACACGTAACGTAATTTCATATTGTGAAGAACCTTTGCCACTCCATTTGGCCTTTACAATACGATAACCAAAGCGTTTCTTTAATTCTGGAGCGTTGGGACAATCTTCGCGATGGATCTTGATACCGCCATTCACTGTCACAAAACCGAAAACCTTATCGCCATAGATAGGTTGGCAGCAGCGTGCCAATTGATAGTCAACACCTTTTAGATTGCGGTCAATGACCAGTACGTCTTCATCGATATGTTCCTTTGGCAATCGCGACTCATCCAACACAAAGTTGGCAGCACTCTCAGCCAGGTTGTTACCAGTAGTAGGTCCGTCGCCTTGTTGTATTTCTATGTAGCGGTCGATGACCGTGTTGACATCCAGTTCGCCTGAAGCTATCTGCCGATAGAAGTCGCTGACTTCTTTGAAGCCCATCTTCTTGATGAGGTGTTGCATGGTGGGCTCGTCCAATTCCAGTTTCTTGTTCTTGAACTTGCGTTCTAGCATCTCCTTGGCAAAGAGACCTTCTTTCACTTGTGTTTCTTTCAGTGCCAGACGAATCTTCGATTTGGCACGCGATGTCTTCACAACGGTCATCCACTCCTGTCGTGGCTTCTGGCTTGATGACGTCATGATTTCCACTTGGTCACCACTCTGTAGCTGATGACGGATGGTTACTACTTTATTATTAATACGCGCGCCCACGCATGCATTTCCTATTTTTGAATGGATGTGGTAGGCAAAATCGAGAACAGTGGCACCTTTGGGGAATTTAAACAAGTCGCCCTTAGGTGTGAAGACGAACACCTCGTCCTCGTAAAGGTCCATCTTGAACTGGTCCATAGCATCCAGCCCGTCACTAGTCTCCAGCATCGAACGGATGTTGGTAAGCCACTCGTCCAATCCAGACTCACTCTTTACACCTTTATAACGCCAGTGGGCGGCAACACCTCGTTCGGCAATTTCGTCCATGCGTTCGGTTCGAATCTGTACCTCTACCCATTTTTTCTCAGGTCCCAGAACTGTGATGTGCAGACTCTCGTAACCATTCGACTTTGGGACACTGAGCCAGTCACGCAGACGCTTGGGATTAGGTTGGTACATCGAGGTAACAATGGCGAATGCCTGCCAACATTGCATTTTCTCTTTTTCTATCGGCGTGTCGATGATGATGCGAATGGCAAACAGGTCGTAGACACCTTCGAAAGGACACTTCTGTTTCTTCATCTTCTGCCAGATGGAGTGAATGCTCTTTGTACGTCCCTTGATATGGAACTGTAACCCAGCCTCAGTTAGTCGCTCAGATATAGGTTTGATGAACTGTTCAATATAGGCATCGCGGCTTTTCTTTGTTTCACTTAGTTTCTCTTTGATATGATAGTAAGCGTCGTGTTCCAGATATTTTAACGACAGATCTTCCAACTCGCTCTTTAGTTTATAAAGTCCGAGCTTATGGGCTAGAGGCGCATAGAGATAGGCTGCTTCTTCCGACACTTCACGTTTTGCATCAAGCTGTTTCGTGTCGCGGATTTGTCGCATCAGATTTACACGGTCGGCAATCATGATTAGAATGACACGCATGTCCTCTGCAAACGACAACAGCAGATTGCGGAAATTCTCGGTCTCGACAACAGGATTCTTCTGATACAATTCCTGGATGCGTTGTAGACCATGCAATATTCGAGCTACCGATTCGCCATACTGTTGGTGGACTTCCTCAATACTCAGAAAACCCTGTTCGATGCTAGGGCGTAACAATACTGCCAACACACCATCACGACGCAGCCCAATCTCGTCAACGATCAGTTGGGCAGTCTGAAAAGCCAATAGGATAGGGTTCAGTCCAAAAATGTTCCGGCTAACCTGGCATTGCTCTATTGTAGATAATAGGTATTTGCGCATGCGTGATTCGTCATCAGGTAACAGTGTCGATGCTATCTGTTCACGGATGTGCTGATAGAGCATTAATGCTTGTTCTTTCTCTGTTGAGGAAAATTCTAATCTCTCCGTCATGAATGTTTTTGTTTCCTGTTTTTATTGTACAAAGATACATATTTGTGGAGAAATGTGCAAGAAAATGGACCAGAAAGTGTAATTATTCACTTTTTTCGAAAAAAAACAGGAAAAAGTTTGGTGGGTTTCGAAAAAAGCATTACCTTTGCACCCGCAATCAAGAGAGATGCACCTCCCAAAGAGGTTTTAATGCGGAAATAGCTCAGTTGGTAGAGCACAACCTTGCCAAGGTTGGGGTCGCG
>CAMHTW010000017.1 GCA_946188165.1 uncultured Prevotella sp. | reverse complement strand
ATGACGTCGTAGTTCTCGTCTGAGCCAGCTACTACGTATGCACCCTTGGTAGCCTGGTTATAGTCGTTGCCCTCGGGCAGCATTTCAATGTTCTGACGAGAGAAGATGAGTGCGGTAGGCGTATCAACGTTCTCCATAGCCATACGCCAGCAAACGGTGGTCTCCTCGGCATCAGCAGGACGAACTACCAATACAGAGTTCTTGCCGTGGTGGTTCTTCAGTTTCTCCATCAGACGAATCTGTGCCTCCTGCTCTACGGGCTCATGGGTAGGACCGTCCTCACCAACGCGGAAGGCGTCGTGAGTCCAGATGAACTTCACGGGCAGTTCCATCAGGGCAGCCATACGAACAGCGGGCTTCATGTAGTCAGAGAATACGAAGAACGTTCCGCAAGCGGGGATAACACCACCGTGCAGAGCCATACCGATACAGCAGCAAGCCATTGTCAACTCAGCCACACCAGCCTCGAAGAAGGCACCGCTGAAGTCGCCGCGAACGATGTCGTGGGTCTTCTTCAGGAATCCGTTGGTATTGTCAGAGTTTGACAGGTCTGCAGAAGCGCAAATCATGTTTGGTACCTGTTCAGCCAGCTGACCCAGAACAGCTGCAGAGGCGCTACGGGTAGCGCTGCCAGCCTTCTGTTCAACCTTGCTCCAATCAATCTTTGGAGCCTTGCCACTGAACCACTCCTCTAGTTGCTTGGCCTGTACGGGATGTCCCTTAGCCCACTCAGCCTTCTCAGCATAGCGCTGAGCAACAATCTTCTTCAGCTCCTCAGCACGCTTTGCATACAACTCCTTTACCTCAGGGAAAATCTGGAAAGGATTCTCAGGATCAGCACCCAAGTTCTTCATGGTGTTAATGTAAGCGTCACCACCGAGAGGAGCACCGTGAGTAGCGCAGTTGCTCTCATAAGAGCTGTTGTCAGCCTTGCGGGCACCCTTACCCATGATACAATGACCAATAATCAGACTTGGACGCTCCTTCTCTGCCTGAGCCTTCTTGATAGCCTCACGAATCTGGTCAACATCGTTACCATTAATCTTCTGCACATACCAACCCCAAGCTTCGTACTTTTTGGCGGTATCCTCACAAGTCACAACCTCGGTCTTGGTAGACAGCTGGATGTCATTAGCGTCATAGAACATGATGAGGTTGTCCAGCCCCAAGTTACCAGCAATACGTCCAGCACCCTGAGAGATCTCCTCCTGTACACCACCATCGGAAATGTAGGCGTAGATAGTCTGGTTCATGACGTTGCCCAGACGAGCCTTCAGGAACTTGGCAGCGATGGCAGCACCTACGGCAAAGCAATGACCTTGACCCAGAGGACCAGAGGTGTTCTCGATACCACGCTCAATCTCGCGCTCTGGGTGACCTGGGGTTACAGACCCCCACTGGCGCAGATTCTTCAGGTCCTCAAGTGTATACTTGCCGATGAGGGCAAGCTGGCTGTAAAGCATAGGAGCCATGTGACCTGGATCCAAGAAGAAACGGTCGCGACCCTCCCAAGCGGGATTCTCAGGATCATAAACCAAGAACTCTGAATACAGAGTGTTGATAAAATCTGCACCACCCATGGCGCCACCGGGGTGACCTGACTTTGCTTTCTCAACCATAGAAGCAGCAAGGATACGGATGTTATCCGCTGCACGATTCATAACTTTGTTGTCGTTCATAAATTAAAAAATAGTTATTTAAGTTGTTATAAACATGTAGTTGCTACAAAATTTCTGCAAATGTAGTCAAAAAATCTGATTTCGGCGCATTTTTTATGTTATTAATGTTTAATGAGCAAAAGAAAGTCGTTTTTGATACGAATTGAAAAACTCTCGACACGTTTTCTGATATAGAAAAAATCATCACAATTAACTTTTTTTAATTTAGAAATATGCTCAGATGTCGAAAAAAATTCGTAAATTTGCAATGTAAAATCTATTTAGGGTATGGGAAAATATAACATTACAGAAAAAAAAGAGAAAGAGGCCCATTATAGGACTCTTGTAAACCCTAAGTTGATGGACGAGATGAAGGAGCGAATCCTGGACATTATCGTCATGCAGAAGAAGTATAAGGACAAAGATTACTCAGCCAAAAAACTTGCCGAAGATCTGGGAACTAACACCCGTTACATCTCTGCTGTGGTGAATGTAAGGTTTCACATGAACTACACTTCGTTCGTCAACAAGTTCCGCATTGAGGAAGCGATGACCATTTTGGTAGATCGTCGTTATCAGGACTTGCGTATTGAGGAAGTCAGCGATATGGTGGGATTTGCTAATCGCCAGTCGTTCTATGCCTCGTTCTACAAGTTGATGAACATGACTCCGCGCGATTATCGTCTTCAGTTCCTGAACCTGCATCCAGGTGAGAAGGTTAAAAAGACCAAGAAGAAAAAGTCAGAGAAGGACAAGTCAGAAGAATGATGAAGTATCAAAATGAGGGCGTTCACTTCGACTATGTCGAAGAACGTTTCGCAGACTTACAATTGCTCAGATACCGATTAGAGGGATTTGAGCAATTGTCTTTATGCCAGAAAGAGTTGGTTTACTATTTGTCGAAAGCCACGCTTTATGGTCGCGATATCACTTTCGACCAGTTTGGCAAGTATAACCTCCGCATCCGAAAATTATTGGAGGCAGTTTATACGGATTCAGCTGTTGACCATGAGACAGCTGATTTTAAGGCAATGGAAATCTATTTGAAGCGTCTCTGGTTTTCAAACGGTATCTATCACCACTATGGTTGTGATAAGTTTGAGCCAGGTTTCAGTCAGGCATGGTTGAAGCAGGTTGTCAGCCAGATAGAGGTCGGCAGACTTCCTCTGAAGAGTGACGAATCTGTATCACAGCTGACAGAGGAACTTTTCCCTGTCATCTTTGACAGGACGGTGTTGCCTAAACGCGTCAACAAGGCAGATGGAGACGATTTGGTAGTCACATCGGCTTGCAACTTCTATGACGGAGTGACGCAAGTGGAGGCTGAAGCATACTACCAGCAAAAGAAGGATGCTGCAGCAGACGACAAACAGCCTGTTTCGTATGGGTTAAATTCGACGTTGGTCAAGGACGATGCCGGTATTCACGAGGTGGTGTGGTCGGCAGAGGGACGTTATGCTAATGCCATCCGTCCTATCGTCTATTGGCTTGAGAAGGCTAAAGGGGTGGCAGAAAACGAGAAGCAGGCCCGTGTGATAGCACTGCTCATCGACTATTATAAGACTGGCGACCTGCGCGTGTTCAACGACTACTGCATAGAATGGGTTGGGGAACATGAGGGTAGGATAGACTTCGTGAATGGGTTCATTGAGGTATATGGTGACCCGTTGGGTCTGAAAGGCTCGTGGGAAGGTATTGTAGAGTATAAGGACCTGGAGGCAACGAAGCGCACGCAGACCATCAGCCAGAATGCCCAGTGGTTTGAAGATCATTCACCTGTTGATCCGCGTTTTCGTAAGCCACATGTTAAGGGGGTAACTGCTAATGCCATTTGTGCGGCTATGCTGGGTGGCGATGAATATCCCTCGACAGCCATCGGTATCAATCTGCCCAATGCCGATTGGATTCGTGCTGAGCATGGTTCCAAGAGTATTACCATTTCAAACATTACTGATGCCTACAACAAGGCGGCTCATGGCAGCGGTTTTAAAGAGGAGTTTGTGATTGATGAAGCCACGTTAGACCTTATATATAAATATGGTGACGTGTGTGACGACCTGCATACCGACCTTCACGAATGTCTGGGACACGGCAGCGGACAACTGTTGCCAGGTACTGATCCAGATGCGTTGAAGGCTTATGGCAATACGATTGAGGAAGCGCGTGCCGACCTTTTCGGACTCTATTATATTGCTGATCAGAAGCTGGTTGACCTTGGTCTTATACCTGATGCAGAGGCATATAAGTCACAGTATTATAGCTACATCATGAATGGACTGATGACTCAGCTGATTCGCATTGAGCCCGGTCGGCAGATAGAGGAGGCTCACATGCGTAATCGTGCCTTGATAGCCCATTGGTGCTACGAACAAGGTGGGGGCATCATAACATTGGAAAAACGCGAAGGGAAGACTTTTGTGAAGATTAGTGATTACGAGGCTTTAAGAGGGCTCTTTGCACGCTTGCTGGCTGAAATTCAGCGTATCAAGAGTGAGGGCGACTATGAGGCAGCCCGACAGTTGGTAGAGCGTTATGCAATCAAAGTCGATGCCGACCTGCATCAAGAGGTGTTGGCTCGTTATGAGAAACTGAATCTGGCACCATACAAAGGTTTCATTAATCCCCGACTCTTGCCTGTTTATGATAAGAATGGGGATATCTGTGATATTCAAGTTGACTATTCGGAAGGGTATGTCCAACAGATGCTGCGCTATGGACAAGAATACGGAACGTTGTAATATTAAGCATTAAACATTAAACATTAAATTCGCTTCGCTCAGGATATGGATATTCATGATGTTATCAAGGAAATCAAGCAGTCGTTCCGCCAGATGATGGATGGTTCGGTGGCCCAGTCGATGCGCGATAAGGGCTTGAATTATCATCTCAATTGGGGTGCTACCCTGCCTCGTCTGAAAGCTAAAGCCGAGGAAATTAAGGCAATGTTTAATGTTTCATGTTTAATGTTTAATGTATACGACCTTGCTATAGCACTGTGGAAAGAGAACATCCGCGAGTGTAAGATTTTGGCTACGATGCTGATGCCGCCTGAGCGGATGTTGCCTGAAGTGTGCGATATCTGGATGGAGCAGATGCCTTCTCAGGAGATTGCCGAACAGGCTGCGTTCAATCTGTGGCAATACCTGCCATACGCGCCAGAAAAAGCTTACCAGTGGATAGCCAGCGACCAGGAGTATTATCAGCTGTGTGGCTTTCATATCCTGTCACGATTGTTTATGAACGGCCAGGAACCCAACGAACGAGGCATCAACGAATACATGGACCAGGCACTTTCAGCCATTCAAGGACCTTATATGTCTGTGCGCAAAGCTGCTATGCAAAGTATGGTACACTTTGCAGAATTGGGACTTGTGTACGAGCGAATGGCAAAAAGTGCTATGAAATCCATCAATTTAGAATTTTTTTAAATAAATCTTGCCTTATTCTGAAGAAAAAGTAGTAATTTTGTGCGGTTTTTAACCAATTTAACCACATAAAATGAGAGAAAGCGATAAGGCGACAGTCAGAAACATACTGACGAGCTATTTGGAATTGAACAATCATCGCAAGACTCCTGAGCGTTATGCTATTCTGGATGCTGTCTATAGTATGGTAGGACATTTCACGCTTGAGGAGTTGGGCGAGAAGTTGAACGGGGAATTGCGTTTCCCCGTCAGTCGGGCCACATTGTATAATACGCTGAAGCTCTTTATGGAAATGCGGTTGGTGATTCGCCACCGTTTTCAGGGGACTACGCGCTATGAGGCCTGCTATGATAACAATAGTCACTGCCATCAGGTGTGTACCATCTGTGGAAAGGTAACTGAGTTTAAGTCGATTGCCATTACGCGAGCTATCAATGGTGTACGCTCAAAGCGTTTTCGCAAGGATGGCTTCAGTCTTTATGTCTATGGCGTGTGCAGTACTTGCCAGGCCAAACTCACTCGACAACAAAGAAAACTAGAATTAAAGAATAATAATAAGCAACAATGAATCAAGGAAAAGTTGACGTCCTGCTCGGTCTTCAGTGGGGCGATGAAGGTAAAGGTAAGGTGGTCGATGTGCTGACCCCTCAGTATGATGTGATAGCCCGTTTCCAGGGTGGTCCCAATGCGGGCCATACCTTGGAGTTCGAGGGCCAGAAGTATGTGTTGCGTTCCATTCCGTCCGGTATTTTCCAGGGTGGCAAGGTCAACATCATCGGTAATGGCGTGGTGCTGGCTCCCGACCTGTTCAT
Source organism: uncultured Prevotella sp. (assembly GCA_946188165.1). Lineage (GTDB taxonomy): Bacteria > Bacteroidota > Bacteroidia > Bacteroidales > Bacteroidaceae > Prevotella. Next base: position 54,528 of record CAMHTW010000017.1, on the reverse strand, counting down.
GGACGAGGCTAAGGCACTGGAAGCCAGTGGCCATGCACTGAAGGAACGTCTGCATATTTCAAAGAAAGCGCACCTCATCATGCCTACTCACCGTGTGCTCGACGCAGCCTACGAAGCCCAGAAGGGTAAGAATAAGGTAGGAACGACAGGTAAGGGCATTGGTCCGACATATACAGACAAGGTTTCGCGTAATGGTTTGCGCGTGGGCGATATCCTCGACAACTTCGAGGAGAAGTATGCTGCCCACAAGGCTCGCCATGAGGCTATTCTGAAATCGCTGAACTTTGAATACAACATCGACGAAGTAGAGAAGAAGTGGCTGGAAGGTATTGAGTATCTGCGTCAGTTCCACTTGGTTGACAGCGAGCACGAGATTAATCAGGTGCTGCGCTCTGGCAAGAGCATTCTCTGTGAAGGTGCTCAAGGTACGATGCTCGATGTTGACTTTGGCAGCTATCCGTTCGTGACCTCTTCCAACACAATTTGTGCTGGTGCCTGCACAGGTTTGGGTATCGGTCCTAACAAGATAGGCGAGGTATTTGGCATCATGAAGGCTTACTGCACGCGTGTTGGTGCAGGTCCTTTCCCCACCGAGCTGTTCGACGAGACAGGCAAGAAGATTCGCGACTTGGGTCATGAGTATGGCGCTGTGACGGGCCGTGAGCGTCGTTGCGGCTGGATTGACCTTGTGGCTTTGCGCTATTCGATTATGGTCAACGGGGTTACACAGTTGATTATGATGAAGAGCGACGTGCTCGACGACTTCCCCACCATCAAGGCTTGCACGGCTTACAAGGTCAATGGTGTCGAAACACGCGACTTCCCCTACGACATCGAGAAGGGTATTGAACCCGTTTACGAGGAACTGCCCGGCTGGCAGACTGATATGACTAAGTTCACGAGCGAGGACCAGTTCCCCAAACAGTTCAAGGATTATATCGCTTTCCTGGAGAAGGAACTTGAGACACCTATCAAGATTATCAGCATCGGTCCTGACCGTGCTCAAACAATCGTTCGTAAATAAATGGCACAGAAACCCAGTATTCCCAAAGGAACACGCGACTTTGGCCCTGTAGAGATGGCCAAGCGTAACTATATCTTCAACACCATCCGCAGTGTCTATGAACTCTATGGCTTCCAACAGATTGAGACGCCTGCCCAGGAGACATTGGCCACGCTGATGGGCAAGTATGGCGAAGAGGGCGACAAACTATTGTTCAAAATCCTGAATTCGGGCGATTATCTCTCGAAAGTCTCTGACGAGGAACGTTCGATGGTCAATGGCCAATGGTCAATGGAAAACTCTCTGCGCCTGGCGTCGAAAATCTGCGAAAAGGGTCTGCGCTATGACCTCACCGTGCCTTTTGCCCGCTATGTGGTGATGCATCGTGAGGAATTGCAGCTGCCTTTCAAGCGTTACCAGGTGCAGCCCGTCTGGCGTGCCGACCGTCCGCAGAAGGGCCGTTATCGTGAGTTCTATCAGTTCGATGGCGACGTCGTAGGTTCCGACTCGCTCATCAACGAGGTTGAACTGATGCAGATTGTCGATGCGGTGTTCTCTCGTTTTGGCGTCCGTGTGCAGATCAAGATCAACAACCGCAAAATCCTCACGGGTATTGCCGAGGTGATAGGTGCTGCCGACAAGATTGTCGATATCACCGTTGCTATTGACAAACTCGATAAGATTGGTATCGACAATGTGAATGCAGAGTTGCGTGAGGACGGTCTGAGCGACGAGCAGATTCAGAAGCTGCAGCCCATCATCATGCTGGAAGGTACCAACGAGGAAAAGTTGAACACCATCGCTGAAGTCTTGAAAGACAGCGAGATAGGCCTGAAGGGCGTCGAGGAGCTTCGCTATATACTCAATATGTTGAATGGAAGTGCGGAAGCAAATTCTTCGACTGAAGATCGAAGTGTGGCTTCGCATTCTTCACTCTTCACTCTTCACTCTTCACTTAACAACGAGCTCCAACTCGACCTCACCTTGGCTCGCGGACTCAGTTATTATACAGGTGCCATTTTCGAGGTCAAGGCTCTGGACACTCCCATGGGTAGCATCAGTGGTGGTGGCCGCTACGACAATCTGACCGGCATTTTCGGTATGCCAGGCCTGTCGGGTGTTGGCATTTCGTTTGGTGTTGACCGCATCTACGACGTGCTGAATGCCCTCGACCTCTATCCCAAGGATTCGTTGCAGACCACGCAGGTGCTTTTCATTAATTTTGGTGAGAAGGAGACCACTTACTGCCTACCTATAATAAATAAGGTACGCGCGCAAGGCATTCGAGCTGAAATCTATCCAGATTCGACGAAGATGAAGAAGCAGATGTCGTATGCCAATGCGAAGCAGATTCCGTTTGTGGTGCTGGCTGGCGAGTCGGAGATGCAGGCAGGCAAGGTGACGCTGAAGAATATGGAGACAGGCGAACAGGTTCTTGTTTCGCCAGACGAGCTCATCGCGAAACTGTCGTAATTAACCCTCTTTTTCAGCGAGTCTGTAGACGTGTCCTGACGTCTTACGGTCGCTTTCGAAGCCGAATTGCTGGTCGCTCAAGGCCCTGCCCAGTTTGGTGTAGGTCGTCTTGGCGTCGTAGTTGGTGAAGCGGCCTTTCAGCATTTCGTGTATTTCTGGCAGCGTCCACCAACGGCCCTCGCCAGCCTTGGGCTTGCGGAAGGTCTCGCCAATCATCTCCACCAGGTCGTTCAGCTTCTGATAGGGTTCATTCTCCTTGATGAGTATGGCTATCTCGCTGTTATCCAGCCAGAAACGCTCGCCGGAATTAAAGAGGTGAAGGGCCTGTGCAAAGAGCTGTCGATGGTTCAGGTTATCCTCGAAATTGATGTTCTTGTCGTTGTCGATGGCTACGCAGACGAATCGGCGCGAACCTGTCGGATCTACCAAAGGCTTCTGCTGATTCGTGGTGCCAATGAACGAGGTGTAGCGACGGAACTGCTTGATGGTCTTGCCGTAGGGTGGGCGGAACTTCACTTCGGCTGACGACAGCAGATATTTCAGCACGATTTGCTGCGACGAGGTGGTTTTGTCGAACTCGTCGATGTTGATCATTGCAAACATGGTCAGCGCTATGTTCAGGTCGAACTCGTTCTTGAAGTTGATCTTGTCGTTGTAGTAGTCGCGCAATTCTGGTGGCAATAGTATCTTGCAGAAGCGCGTCTTGCCACAACCCTGACGACCAATCAACAGCGGTGTTAACGCATTACCAGTCAGCTGTTTATCGCTCTCGCGCCACTGCGCCACCATACCCACGAGCCACATCCTCAAGTACTTCTCCCAATGGGGTTGCTTAGTGGGTACTCGTTTGGCAAGTGCCGCGATGCGGTCCTCTCCGTCCCATTCTGGCAATTGGTCGAGCCAGGCGTTCACAGGGTCGTACTGCTCAATGCGCGTAGAGTCTATGAAGCGGTTCACGTCTCTGTCCCACGACTTCAGTCCCAACTCCGTTGCGCGCATCGTCATATCGTTGCGCACCTCCTCGGTCAACGGCTTAAAGCGCTGATCGTCAGAGTATTTCTCGCGATACTCAGCCACACCCGTCATCAAATTCTTACGCATTTCGAAGTTCTCGTTCAGGAATATTTCCGTCTTCATCATCTGCAGCGTGTCATTGGGAATAGCCTGCAGGGGCTTGATTTTGTGCTTCTTCATGTAGTCCTCCTGCAGGGTGACGGCATAGACGGTCTCGAATGTTTTCTTGAGCAGCAACTCGTCCGTGTTCAGCGCTGGGTGTTCCATCGTCATACCCTGTGCAAAGGCTAGGGGTATGCCTTGGTTCAGGCATCGCGTGGCTATCTGCATCAGCAGCGTCTCCAGACGGTCTTCGTCGGGCAGCTCGAAATAGTGTCCCAAAGTGGTGTCGACGATGAACAGCCATTCCAACCGATAGGTACGCTTGACGGTGCGTCCAGGCATGAGAAGGTCGCTCTCTCGTGAGATGCTAACTGCCTGTGACACATCGTGTTGCTCGGTGTCAGCATAGAACGGACGCGCCTCTGGATTATAGCCCATCTCAGGGTCGGCACTCACATAAACCGTCCTGTCCAGTCGAGGCTCCAGATACTCGATGTCGAAGCCAAACTGGTTCATATAGGCACGACGGGCCGTCTGATACAAGTTCTTGTGGAACTGTCTTATGTCTGCCTCATCCTTTGGCAACCTTCCATCAGCCATCATACCTTCCGTTGTCGGTGATTTGTAATCGCCGACCGCCTGAGCATGGGATTTGTAATCCCCAAACAGCTCGCCTCTACATACAATCTTCACGCTTTTGCCTGATGCACCCAGAAATGTCATCAGCGTCTCAGGCATCTTTTTCGCTTGGTCTCTCATCTCGACAGCCTTCTCGTAGGTTGGCAGGTTGTTCACCTCGATGACCACTAATCCGTTGTAACCCAGCACTCTGCGACTCTCTTTGTACTTGTCGAATTCCTGTGCAAAGCAGATGCGTTCCAGCTTGATGCCGCCTTCCCAGTTCGTTAGAATCTGTCCGTCAGCCTGACGCTCTTTTGTCATCAGTTGATACACCTCTCTCAGATGTGTTACCGTATGTTTGCGCCAGCCCGTCTTGATGGCGTGGGCCACCTCTTCCAGTCCGTAGCGCGCGTAGACTTCATTCTTTCCTTTGGTTCTAATCAGTGTGATCTTCATATCTCAGTTTTTTCTTATTATGATGATAATCTTGTTTCAATTTGACTGCAAAGATACATAAAAAATAGCACATATCCAAAACTTTTTCATTGATTTTCTTCATTTCTAGTGACATAGTGACATAATACTTTTGTTATTATTTGATTATCAGATAATTACTCGGTTATTTATATACCACTTAGTGACATAAAAGTGACATATAAGCGACATATATCCGACATAAATCTAGCATTTTTCCCTATTTATTGCCACTTTTACTACTCTTATGGCTGCTGACTGTCGACTAGTATACTCGCTCATCGCGTCATTAGTGCTTCCACTGTCTCAGATTATGCCTTGTTAATAAATTCTCTAGAGAATTGAACGGTATGCACTAATCTCCTCAATCGTTAGAGGCCTACTAACGCTTGAATTCTCTAGAGAATTACACAACTACTCATAGTCTTTCAAGTTGCAACCCAATATCTTTCTATCTGCTAGCTTACTATGCGCACATTATATGCTTATTATACTCAATGATGCCACTATTATGTCGTTTTTATGTCACTTCTATGTCGTTTATATGTCACTATTATGTCACTAAGTAATTTTGTAATATATTGAAATATAATAAAATACTTTCGATTTATGTCATATGTCACTAGATTTTGAAATTTCTAATATTCTCTTTACTTATTTTCGATGTTTTTCAAATGAAAATTGAATGATTTTTTCACTTTTTCTGCCAATATTTTGCAATTTTCTAGAAAACCAGAACTCTACAGGGACATCCATTTCGAAAAAGACAAGTACTCGTCCGACATCTGATATCCCCCAGGAAATGCCCCCCAAATCAGTAAATAATCACTATTTTTGCATTTAGAATCCCTTGCTAAGGGATGGCTATAATGCAGGGATAAATAAAAATAATAAAATTTTTAGCTCACAATGAACGTCGTTTGCTAAATTTTTTTTATCTTTGCCAATGATATGAACAAAAAGAACTTAGACATCGGCTATTTCTTGTCCTTTTGTATTGAGCAATACAAGGAGGCTAAACATTTGCCTGGAGCTGAAGTTGCAAAGATTTTCGGCCAATATGGTGTGCTTGAATACCTTGAAGAGCACTTTGAACCACTTCACTCGCAAAGCCGACAATGGATTTTGGAAGACATTGATGAGTTTATCAATTTAAGGAAAGGAGAGGTCGCATGAAACTATATCATGGTAGTTTAGAGCAGGTTGATAAGCCTGAAATTCGCGAATCTGACCATACGCTTGATTATGGCAAGGGCTTCTATGCAACCACTTCTCAAGAGCAAGCGGAAAATTGGGTTAAAAGAAGAGCCAAGGAGATGAAGGCTCCTCAAGGGTATGTCAATGTGTATGAATTCGACGACTCTGCATTAAGAAAGATGAACAGTCTCTTGTTTTATGAGCCAACAGAGGAATGGGTAGATTTTGTACATCAGAACCGCACGGTTAAAGGTTTTATGCACGATTATGATATAGTCTATGGCCCAGTTGCCAATGATAGGGTTTATGCTGCTTTTGCTCTTTTCGAAGGTGGTGTGTTGGACAAACAGGAACTGATTCGTGAATTGAAAACTTACAAATTAGTCGATCAGTATCTATTCCATACACCATTATCATTACAATATTTGACATTTATTGAAGCAAAGGAGGTGACGTTATGAATCTAAATGTGACACAGGATAATCTGTACCTTTTCCTTCCTTCTAAAATTAGTTGGATGGCAGACATGCTTTCTGAGGACAAGCATGTCAGCATAGCTGATGCTGTTAAGGAAATATATGCATCAGACACATACCGCCATTTAGAGAATGAAGAAACAAAATATTGGCATTTAGGCCCTGTTGCACTATATGAGGATTTAAAATAAGTCATTCCCAATAATTGCAAAATGGAAGAAATGGTCGCGTCGTTTCTTCCATTTTTCTTTTTAATTCCTTAACTTCGCATCCGAAAACAGTGTCATACATAATAAAACAAGGGAAATATGAAAGAAAAATCAATAAGAAGTGGCAGAAATAAAGAAAAAATGACTACTTTTGCAAAAAATACAGCTCACAAGGCAACTCGATTAAGAAAAAATGCTTATCTTTGCAATATATTAGAAAAGGAATAAAATATGTCGTATAGTCAAATAGCACAGATGGAGCTCATGAATGCTATCAATAGCATCAAATCTGAGTCTGATTTGAATGAGTTCAAGGATATGTTGGCACGTTATTTTGCCAGCAAAGCTCAGAAAGCCATTGATGCTTTATGGAATGATGGTGTCATAAACAATGACACTATTGAGGAATGGGGTGAAGAACATATGCGTACTCCTTATCGCTATGAGACGAATCGTCCTTGACACTGGCCCAGATTGTCTGTAATCAAGATTAAGGAGTTTGTTGCCCAAATTTGCAACAAAGAATAAAGTAACAAAGGAAGTCCACGCTGACTTCTTTTTTTGTGTTGGGATTTCCTTTTGATTCGACTTTTGGTCCGTCCGCAAAAGAAATAGAAGAAAATGTTGTGGAAAAGTGACCCATTTTAAGAAAAAAACACTGCTTTTGCAAAAAATACAGCTCACAAGGCAACTCGATTAAGAAAAAATGCTTATCTTTGCAAGCAGATATTGTAATAGTAAGATGAACGATAATACACATAAAGATATGGCCAGTGAGCCCATAGCCATGACTTATGGCATGAGCGCAGATTTGCGTAATAGCGGATTGTTGAATGAGGTTCAAAACCTAAGCCGAGAAGACAAGCATTGTCTTGTCAGATATTTGTATGACACGAATGAAGATGGCCTTAACAATTTTGAAGAACTGAATGACAATCAGCAACCTTACACAATGGAGGAGCTCAATGCTCGCATAGATGAGGCTGAAGAAGAAATCGAGCGTGGCGAAGGAAAGTCTTTTGACGAAATGATGGCTGGTTTCAGGAAAGAATTATTATGGCTCAAATAAAATGGCAGAAGAGGGCAGAGAATGAACTCTTCAGATATCTGGTTAAAGGTTTTATAGAGTTTGGTGAGACAACCGCAAACAATTTTGCAGCTACGGTAGCATCTATCAATAAAGATTTAGAGCGGTTTCCAGAAATAGGTTATCCAGAGCCTTTACTGAAAGACAGGAAGAAACACTATCGAGCCCGCCATATTATAGGTCGTTTCAAGTTGATTTACTATTATAATGAAACAACGGATACGGTTCATATAGCAGATATTTGGGATATGAGACGGGATCCTGCTAAATTGACTAATAGAATAAAGTAATAAAGAGAAGTCCGCGCTGACTTCTTTTTTTGTGCTAGGATTTCCTTTTGATTCGACTTTTGGCCCGTCCTTTTAGCTGAATGAAACGTTGTCAAAGAGGTGGGTACGAAAGAAATAGAAGAAAATGTTGTGGAAAAGTGACCCAATTTAAGAAAAAATGACTACTTTTGCAAAAAATACAGCTCACAATGAAGTTACCTTTTCATATTGTACAAATGTTGAAGGCGAAGTCGGGCAGTGACTTGCGTCTGCCTTCGGACTGTGAGTTCTTGTCGCTCGACATCCAGAGCAAGACGGGGGTACGCATTGGGGCAACCACGTTGAAACGCCTTGTGGGCTTTGCTCAAGATGAAAGGACGCCCCATACCAGTACGCTTGATGCTATTGCACGCTATCTGGGCTATGCCCACTGGGAGGAACTGATGAAAATAGAAGATGCGGGCAACTCCGGCTTTGACAGTCCTGATGAAGAAGTCCGTTCTGCAGATTTGCCTGTCAATGCTTGTATAGAGATTACCTATCTGCCAGACAGGTTGGTTAGAATGCAGTATCTTGGCAATCAGCGTTATAAGATTATTGATAGCCAGAACAGCAAACTGCAAACAGATGATGAAGTGGAGATTCAGATTTTCGTACTCCATCATCCGCTTTTGGTGCTTAATGTCTGGCGCAATGGTGAGTCGTTGGGACAGTTTACGGCTGGCAACGTTTCTGGCCTCTCCTCTATAGCAGTCATCTAATTATCAATTTTCAATTATCAATTATCAATTTAAAAAGTGGATTCTTCACAGTTCTCCGATAGTAAGCCACGTTTCGATACCATCGAGCAATTGGAAGCGCAGGGTGCCACTTGCGACACCTTTCGTGTGAAGCTCTATGGAAAGCTGCATTTTCTGAAGCGTCTGAAACCTGAACTAGCAGGGGATATTCGCTATCAGGAAGCCCTGCACAAGGAGTTTGAGACGGGCTATCAGCTGGAGCATCCTCATTTGGTGCGCTATCTCTCGCTTGATGGTGACAGTATTCTGATGGAGTATGTCGATGGTGAGACCCTTTCACAACGCATTGCCAGCAATCCTGATTATTTCAAGAATCGTAAAAATACAGATAAGTTCATCCGCCAGTTGTTGGATGTAGTGGGGTACTTGCATAGCCATCAAGTGCTGCACCTTGACCTGAAGCCTGACAACATTCTACTCACTCGTATCAATCATGACGTCAAGCTCATTGATCTGGGCTGTTGTTGCACAGATGCTTTCCAAGATACGACAGGCCATTCCGATGGCTTTGCTGCCCCAGAGCAATTGGCAGGCCAGTCTGTTGATGTTCGTACAGACATCTACGCAATAGGCAGAATCCTTGAAGTGCTACCACATCACTCTATATATAATAAGGTGATAGCCCGTTGTACAGAGGCGAATCCTGCAGCTCGTTATCAGTCTGTCGACGATATCCAGACTGCTCTTATCCATACTCGTCGCCACTTTTATTGGCTGGCAGTTGTCATCGTTGTATTGCTTATAGCTTTGGTCGTTTGGATGTTGTCTCTGCGTCAGCAGCAACCTACGCATGTCATAACCCCGGAAGTGCCAAAAGACACCCTTGTTCATGAGAAGCAAAATACCACTTCCCAACCAAAGGACACAGTATCTTTACACACACCCAAACCCGTTTCCGCTCCTGTTTCCGCTTCCACACCCGCTCCTGTCAAGACCACTCAGCCCAAACCATCATCCCCTGATATTAAGGAAGAGATGGACCGTTTGATAGACCAAGCTTATCAATCCACTATTGCAATATTCTGCGATTCCGTTTTCCCTTCACCAACAACTGGCAGGGCTTGGGCAGAAGTCTCTACAGCGTTCCATAATCAGACCATCCAGATAGGCAATCAGCTTGTCAAGAAGTACCCTGACATCCCTGAAAGCATCATTCGTCAGGATATTGAGGGCCGTTTCCAGAATCTTGTCGCTTATGTCTTCAACAGAATGCGCGAAAACGGGCAGAATCAGTAATATTTGCTAAATGGAAGAAATGGTCACGCCATTTCTTTTTTCTTCTGTCTTTCTTTCGTATCTTTGCCACAAACCTTTTAAATGATGGCAATTATGAATTACAGAAAAGTTTTATTGTTAATGATGTCAGCTATGTTGCTAGCATCTTGTGAGTGTCCTTATCTGGACGACTTGGATCGTGCCCAGCTGCGTAAACAAAACACGGGTGATGGATTCTATGCTGATAAGCTTATTGGCACTTGGCAGTGTGACTATCAGATGGTCATTGCAGGCTATGAGTTCAAGCAGATTGTGTTCATGTCGAATGGCAAGGCTGATATCACAATGGCCAAGGAACATGATACCGCCTGGTTTACAGAAACTTTCAGCTATGCTTACTATGGCAGTACGCTTCGTTTTTCCAAAGGCCGCAATAATATCTCCCTTAATATCGAAGGCTACCTGTTTCCAGAACTCTATGTCAGGGATTCTTTTGGACGTTACACGCTGACCAAACGCAGATAACATAAGTATGAAGAAAGTCGTTTTACTTTTAGTCGCACTCTTCGAAATGAGCATAACAGGCTATGCCCAAGAGATTGAGAAGGTCGACAAGTTCACATCTGGCTATATCAATGGCAACTATGTCAACAAGTACAGAACCATCGACGGTGTGCTCTATGCCGTTGGTTATGAGGGCACCAAGGACTGGATTCTGGTGCGCTATCCTGCAGGCAGCAGAAACACCACCTATACCGTCCATCAGAACTGTCGCCGAATAGCCCGTGGCGCCTTTGAGGGAGCTGCCTATCTCCGCGAACTCTACCTGCCTGAAACAGTCAGCTTCATTGGCGACGATGCCTTTGCAGGCTGTACCTCTCTTCAAGGCATCTATTATGGCGAGACTACGACCTCTGACGTCAGCGCTATCGAACGACATCACTCCGATGTTGATGCCGAGGAGGTTGCCCGTTACAACCTCTCCGGCCGTCCCTGTTGCCCCAACGATAAAGGCGTCCAAATCATCGTCTACTCCGATTTTACCACGAAAACCATCATTGTTGAATAAAAAAGATAAATTTTTAGCTCACAATGAACGTCGTTTAAGAAAAAATGCTTATCTTTGCAGTCGTAATAAACTAATTGGTTATGAAGTACGATGAATTAGAAAACAATGTTGTTTCAGTGACAGATACAGAAACAATGGATTTGGAAACGGCACGTCAGCTTCTTCATCAGATGGTAAAGGAGGTTTACGCTAAGCCATGATCGTATATAAATACGAGATTAGCCGTCAGTGCTATGAAGAGATATATGCATTCTATTACCATGTGGCGTTAAAGTATAGGCACACCTATTCCGAAGGATTAATGCACAAGAATATCGATGATGCCATCGATTCTATGTATCAGATTGAACGTACGCTATTGAGGAGACAACCAACCATCACACGATGGTTAGGGATGAATATGGCCAATACAGATACCTGGTATTTTGCATACACCATAGAGGATGATACAATCATCATTGTTGATGCATGTCATGCGCAGAACATGCATAACGAATAGAATCAAGTATCAAATAGAAGTCCAAACGGGCTTTTTTAATGAAATGGAAGAAATGGTCGCGTCGTTTCTTCCATTTTTCTTTTTAATTCCTTAACTTCGCATCCGAAAACAGTGTCATACATAATAAAACAAGGGAAATATGAAAGAAAAATCATTAAGAAGAGTCAGAAATCAAGAAAAAATGACTACTTTTGCAAAAAATACAGCTCACAATGAACGTCGTTTAAGAAAAAATGCTTATCTTTGCAGTTGACTCAGTTAGTCCGCAAGGGCGAGAGGGTCAAGACATGTTGAAATAGGACGTTTACGAACGTAGTCTTTTGTGTGTGAATCTCGCAAATTCAATGTCTCGAAAGATACGCAACCGAAACGTCTGCGTTGGGTGTATTGTATCCTATTACAATATATTACGGCGTGGGCTAACTCGAGTTGCTTATCCTGAGACAAGGCAATGCGAGAGCCCACACACGGGATAAGCGAGTAGTGAGAACTCCCACGTCTTTCGCGTTTAAATTAACGCTACCAATAACTGCCGAATTTGGGATGCTATAGGCTACTAACTAAAGATGTGCTTATGTGGTGGGCACTGTTTGATATACTGAAATATTCTTTTAGTAGTGCAATTTGGGGCATCCTTATTGCTGTTATCTGCATGGCCCTGTTCGTATTCCTGATAAAGGGATGGTATAAGGATGCAACATTCTCTCCTGTAAGCTACATAATAGGTGCGATACTTTTTGTGTTCTTGTCTGTTCAATGCGTTTTGATTATTGGTTCTTTGAAGATTATATCTACCACAGATTATTATGAAACAGAAATCAGCCGTATTGTGGATAATGCATACGACGCTTCAGATGAAGTGACGAAAGGACAATCAGACGATATTATTCAAGTTATCATTGATAGATTTCCCATTTTACATTACGATATAGGTGGAGGTGAGTTCAGTGGTTTTACTGCAAAAGAATTACCTCATGCTATGGCGGATGAACTGCGTTCATTTATGCGCTGGTATATTTTTCGTCGTATCCTTTGGTGTTTGGGATTTGTAATAGTGGGAGCAATATGTGTCATCAGAAGTATGTCTAAGCAAAAGAAATATGTATCTTCTAATCTAAGGAGGTCAGTTAGTTATGATGATTTTTAAATTCTAAATTATAAATAATATGGCAAATCATTTAATTATTGGACTAGGTGGTACAGGTGGCAAAGTGCTACGTGAACTGCGTAAAAGAGTTTATGAAGAGTTTCGAAGTAATGACCCTGGACACGGAGTGTTCTTGGATTATGTGTATGTAGACTCTTCTCCTGCTGATTTGAACGACAGAAGTGGTTGGAAGGTGATGGGAAAGAGTGTTCATCTAGGTGAAGCTCAAAAAGTATCCATCAACGGTATCAATGCAAGCATGTTGCAAAATTTGAATATGTATCCTGGCCTCCAATGCTTTATCAATCAGCAAGACAAGCAATTGATAGACCAACATATGGGACCTCTGATTACTGCAGGAATCGGAGGACAAAGGCGTAGGCTAGGTAGAATCTTGATAGCAAATAACCTTAGTGACAAGAGCAGTATCTCAAATTTTAATTCTGTTGTAAAAGGTGCAGTTGGGCGATTACAACAATCTTCTGGCGATAATGATGTAACATTCCATATTTGTGCCGGATTAGCTGGTGGAACAGGCTCTGGTTCAATAGTTGATGCGATATCACAGATACGCAAGTCTTATCCATATCAAGAATCAACGCATTCTTTCAAAATCCGTTTGTTCTTATACGTGCCAGAACGAAATATGGTGTTTGCAGACCATGATAGTGGTTTTTATCAAGCTAATGGATATGCAGCATTACAAGAGTTAAATGCAATTAGTACAGGGCATTATCATCCTCTTGATGTGACTGGAGAAAAAGATGTCTTTACTCAAGAAGTACAGAGATTGCTACAAGGGAGTGAGTCTTTTGAGGCTGCCTATTTATATAGTAATGTGAATGAGGCAGGTAAAATACTTGATTTAAGTACAGGCCTTCCTTCTTCTGTCGCAGACTTTATGTTCCAAACCATTGTCGTAGCAAACATGGGTAACGGTGCTGGCAAGATGTCTCGTCTTGTTGGTTGCGAGAATGATGGAGCAGGCCCAGAACAAGATCAAAACGGTGACAAGAATCGTAGTCGTAAGTTCCTCTCTTTTGGTATTTCTCGTATTGAGTATCCAGAAAGCGAGATAGATGAATATGTATCCTATATTTATGCCATTCAGGCAACTCGTCAATTAACATATAATATGTGGCAGGATGGCTTAGGATATGGTGAGTGCTCTTTGGAAGAAGTTGGTACAGGCTTTGTAGATGAGATTAAGAATACCACAAATCGTGAACGATTCAAGTTGTCAAACTCATACCTAACACTGCAAAAGCCGATAGTCGAATCTCAGCATACAAAGCGGTGGAAGGACTTCACTCTGACTTGGGAAGACAGAACCCAACAAGATGCCGGCCTTGTTCAGCAGCAATATGAAAAGAAACAATGGTTAGCTGAATTTACTCATTTGGCAGATGATTACTATTCTAATAGCTTCCGTGCTCATGGTGTTAAGAAATTCTTTGAGATTCAGCGTCAAGAATTGAAAGGTTATGCACGTAATATCCGCCGCCACATTGAAGGTTTGTTGTTTGAAGAATGGGCAAGTGGAAGTAAGGATAGCAAGAGCATACTGGAAATAGAAAAATATGCCCAATTGCTTCGTACAGATTGTTCCGATAGAATTACAGCCTTCAAAGAGCAAATCGGTCGTCTGGAATCTGAATTGAACGAGCAGGCATTGGCTATAAAAGAGGCAAATGATGCATGGAATAATATCGGATGGATAAAAGATGCACTTACGAATGCTTCATCCAAAATCTTCTCATCTTTCAAAACTGCCAAGTGTAATTACTATATCACATCAACTCGCATTGAATCGTATCAATATGCAGTATCTTTGCTTCAGGAAATTTTGATTGAACTTGGTAACATGATTGAAGGCATCCAAGCTGTTAAGGATGAGATGAATGCAATTTTGACTGAAGTGGTTAAACAGGCTGGCTCTAGGTGTCAAATTAATGCAGCTCAAGAAGATGGCTTGATAAAGAAGTATGACCCTGAGAAAGTTCAAGCCTTGGCTAAGCAATATGCTATCAATCAGGAATTCCAAAGCAGTAATGCAGCCGAAATCCGTACAAAAATGATTGAAGGTATTGGCGAAGATGGCGAACGCACCTTTGCTAATCTTTATTCCGTTACGGATTACGATACGGCTACAGATATCATCTTGGATGTTTGCACCAAAAATGCCAGAGCAGCAATGGAAGATACCGCAAAGAATGACCCGTTGAGTCGAATGGTTGGAGTGAACATTCTTGATAAACTTAAGGTAGAGTTGAATTCTGATGATAAGATTGAGAAGTTTGTGAAGGATGCTGTTAATTCTGCCCGTTCATATGTTCAGTTTAATCCAGAAGAGAAAGGTAAGATTATTGCAGGAACTTCTCCTGCAATGCAGAATATGGTACAGCTTGCTTTACCAAAGGCAGAAAGTGATTCTACTCAGGCATTTAAGAATAAACTTGTAGAAGCCTTTGTTCAGAATGTCCCAGGATTCACGCCATCTCCAGATGCTGACCTATCTGAGAATTATAAGCCGAATCAGATTGTGGTTGTTTGTGCAAACTCAGGATTTCCTCTTCGTTTCTTAGAGAACATGAAGACTCTGAAGGAGAAATATGATCGTCTGTTAGCATCTCCAGAAAAAGCCTTGAACAAGATGGTTCTTCATACAGAAAGTTTTGAGAAGCCATTACCACCTTTGTTTGAAATGGATTCAAGAGAAATACTTGAAAGCGTCAAGAAACCATTGTTGTTAGCATTTGCATTACAGTTAATAACTCCTCAGCAAAATCCTGTAACAGGAGAGAAATTCTATGCAATGAACATTCCTGATGACTTTAGTGATATTAACTGGGTGCCTCTGTCAAAAGACTTCGCTGGATGCCTTGATGTGTTGGCTCATGATTTCAAGAAATATCAAATGCTAGCATCACAGGTCGAGAAGGAAATGCAGAAACAAGCTCGAAGCAATGATCAGAAGGCCGCCTTACGCAAGGCTCTTGGTGCTGTTGTTCAGCAGATAATTCTGCCTACTATGTGTGAAGGTAATCAGTTTGATCCTAAGTACACAGAATATAAGAACCGTGCGATAGAGATATTTAATAATGAACTTAAAGAATTGTAATAAATATGGCAAAGATTAAAGGAATGTGTCGCAATGAAGATTGCGAAATGTGCGACCAGATACAAGAAGCGGAGAAATCAAACTTCAAATGTGAAAAGTGCGGTAAGGATTTGATTCCTTTTGGTAATAAGATTTCAGAACCAGGAGGTGGACCAAATAAGAAACTTATAGCTATCATTGCTGGTGTAGTGGTTTTATTAGCCATCATTGGTGGTGTTATTGCTTTAGGTGGCAGTGGTGAAGAAGCACCCAAGCAGGAACCAGTAGCTGTTGCTCCTGTTGACAGTGATAGCATCAAGGCTGCCAAGATAGCTGCTGAGAATCAGAAGTTGAAGGATAGTCTGGCTGCTGTTGAGGCTGCTAATGCTAAGAAACAGGAAGCACCTGCTGCAAAACCCGCTGCACCTGCAGCGCCCAAACCTGCTGCATCTGGAGGTTCGAAGAATCTGGGTTATGCTACCTTCAAAGGTAGTTGGCCTAATGATGTAAATGGTCGTATGGTGTTTAAGACATCTCATGTCATTGACAGCAAGGATCCCAAAGGACGTGTTGCTGAGGCTGGCGACTACGTGATTGGCGAATGGGCTGATGGACATCTGGTTCAAGGCATTTGGTATGGTTCTGACAATCAGGTGAAGGGTAGCGTGATTATTGGTAGATAAATCTAATCGATATGATAAGACGTTCAGTCCATATACTGCTATTGACAATATGGTGTGTTGCCGCATCATCTCAGGGCTTGAAACTTTTTAGCCCTGAGATGAAGAAGGCTGCTCCAAAGCCTCAAGTGGTGGTGATGGACTTCTTGGAGCGTTATTTTCACGAGTTGTCTACTGTAAAGCAGACCACCATCCAGACAAAGATGGCTGATGATAAGGTGTATTTCAGAAAAGGGAATTTATCTGATCTTTCCAGAATCAGCTTTACGATGCCATTCTCCATTAATCTTTTAGACCGATATTATGAGGTGAAATGGATGCAGGATGATGATCCTTTTGTCGTAATCGTATTTCCTGCTCAGTACGACCTATTATTAGGCGCTGAGAAAAATGATGCACTGAAACAATTTAAAGATTGTATTCTTGCCTCTCCTCCAAGAACAAAACAGCCAGCAATTCTTTCCAATCTGGAGAGAATAAGCGAATCCTTGTTTAAATATCAGAATGATACGCTTGGATTGGTTAGCTTAACGGATGCTGTATATTATAATAAGGTGCGCGAGGACTATCTGCCAGTATTTGACAATAAGCATATGGAATACTCAGCAGCCAACCTCTTTCATGGTCTGATTACAAATAGAGACTATCGCATGTATGTTGAACAGTCCGTCTATGGTATGACTACTATCAATTATACTATTTCGCTTAGCCAGTGGTTGAACTATTGTGCGGAGTGGGGGATGAAGGTGTTTTTTGCTATTGAGGAAGTGCGTGAGGATGGTGTATTGGCTTTAGTTATTGCTCAGAGCAAAGAGTTAGGATGTCACCATCTCTTGTCTGTTGTCATTCCAGATAAGTTTATCAAAGACCAGAATGCCGTCCTGAAGGTTAAGATGACGCCTTATATTCCTGTTCACAATGTGAAGAATCTGTATCAGAAACAATCTACAACTCATAAAAAAGTAAGGTGGTAATGAAACGATTATTCTTTTGTTTATCATTATTCATTTATCATTTGTCATTTTGCTATGCCCAAAGCGTAGCACAAGACATTAACAAGGTGAAACGCGATACTATGTATATCTATGCTGAGGCCACGATGAAGGATCTTAACGAGGCATACAATGGGGCTCGTGCCATTTTGGAGATGAAAGTTGGTGATTGGGTGCGCACTCAACATCCTGCGGAAGGTATTGAATTGTGTATTGTTAAAGCTAAGGAGCATTTTGCACAATTAGAGACGCGACGAGGTGACTTTTATCGTGCTTTTGTATATGTACGGAAAAGCGACATCATGCCAGTGGCAGACAAAAGTGAAGTTACTGTTTTTGAAGTGGCTCCAGTCACTAAACCTAATCAGATTGAGGCTCAGCCTGCCATTATAGTGACAGAAGAAACACCACATGTTGAAGAAAAACAACAAGTTTTGGAATTGACTTCTGAGGAAAAACAGATGAAGCAAATAAGGAGTTTTTATGATGTTGAGCCATATATCAAAGGACTGAAGAGTAAGGGGAAACTGAATGCGTATGGCAAATATGCAACGATGCCTGAAAACGATGATTGCCATCTGTTTGTTTACGATAAGCAAGGCAATATATCTGCATTACTTCGAAAAAGTGGTGCAATGCAATACAACTTGAATACATTAAAAGAAGACAACGTAAAGAATTACAAGAACTGTGGAGCTATTTGGTTCCAACTAAAATAAGAATACAATGAAGAAACTGTTATTATCTTTGCTGCTTATTGCAGCGACTCAAGTTAAAGCAGACAAAGTGTCTTTTACCATCTCAGATGGTTTGGACAATGCTTCTATGAAGACCAAGATAGAGAATACTATCAGTAATATGCTCAATGAGATAAATGCTGCCCAAGAAGCTGGTAGAAGTCTGAACTTTTCTGCTATGGGGACTGTTGGCACTCGTGTACAGCAGTCAATGGCTATGCTATGGGAGAACTCACCCTTCAAATGTACAGATGATGACATCGTAGAACATTGCATCACGACAGGCAGTGGTTATCAGGTTCGTAATATCCCTTTGGAAATGAAACCCACTGGCGAACGAGAATTTGGCGAAGATGAGTATCAGGAGGCAGTCATCAGTTTTGACAAGCAAGGCAATGTGGAGAGCTTCTACCTCAGTATCTCCATGAATCTGTATATGAACGTTATCAAGAGCAATTTGGAACTGACAGACCTGCGTCGTCGCCAGTTGATTCTTGACTATGTGGAGCAGTTTCGTACGGCCTATAACCAGAAAGATATTAACTTCCTTAATCAGGTATTTAGTGATGATGCACTGATTATTACAGGTAAGGTGATTACTACCAAACATGCGGAGGGCTTTACGTCGCAGAAGATTCAGTATAACAAGCAGAGCAAGGAGCAGTACATCAAGAATCTTCGTGGTGTCTTTGCTCGCAACAGCTATATCAAGGTGACTTTCGATGAGATAGAAGTAATGCGTCATCCTGTCAATCCGAATTTCTATGGTGTTACATTGCTTCAGGGGTGGACGAGTGGCAAGTATCACGATGATGGTTATCTTTTTCTGCTCTGGGACTTTACAGACGAAAAAGCCCCTCAGATTCACGTTCGCACTTGGCAACCTGACAAAATTGGAGGAAAACCTTTACCTAAGGACGAAGTGTTTAGTTTAAGCGATTTTGATATTTAATTTATTATACATATGAAAAAGACAATTGTTTTAACTCTTTTGTTATGCTTATGCATAACATCAGTTTCTGCTCAGAATTATAGTGTGAAATCTGTATCCTATCGCCAGTCTGATTTAAAAGCACGTACAGAACAGCGTATGGATGCCAATGGCAAACCATGTGCCATTGTAAGAGTTGGTATTGTTGGCATCAAAGATCTGACCTTTCCAGATGCAGTGGGTGATGTTAAGTATTCGTTAGGTGAATATATCGTATATGTATCAGATGGTCTTCAAAAGTTAAATTATTCGAATGCTAATGGTAATGTATCTGGTTCTATAACATTTGACGATTATGGTTTAGAGGTGGAGACCCAAAAGGTATATAATGTGACATTCGAGTCGGAGAACCATATGCGTGCAGCAGTATTCTCCGTTCAACCAGGTTCGGCTAAGCTGACGTTTAATAATGAGGTTGTTCCGCTTGACAAAGAGGGTATGGCAATCATCGAAAAACCTATTGGTGAGTACTCGTATATGGTCGAAGCACAGGGCTATATTTCTCAGTCTGGTACTGTTAGACTTACAGAAAATGAAATTACCACCACTACCACTTCTGTTCTTGAACAAATACAATATCCATTCACGATATACTGTTCTCCGGACAATGCCTCTCTTTTTATTGACAATAATCCCTATGGAGCCGTGAATCAAGCTAATGACCTGAAATTACCTGATGGACAGCATGTTATTCGTCTAACAGCCCAGGGGTATGATGACTATGAGCAAACGGTTGATATTAATGGGAAAGGAACGATGTTACATGTTAATATGCAGAAGATGAGAGAACGTGTTGTCGTACATAAATATGAACGTACTAGGACCCATGTAAACATTCGTCCTGCATTTTATATCCACGGAGGTGGTCAGTTGTACGATAGAAAGCAATACCTTGGTCATGACTGGGGACTCAAACTGCAATTAGGCGCCATGCAGCATTTCGCAGGAGCGTTTGCATTATATGAAGGAATTGGAGGAGGTATTTCCAATCCGACAAATAATGGCAAGAATGATTATTTTGAACATGCTGCTGATTCTGCAAATACATATTTTATAGAAATACCTATTCTTGCTGGTATAAGTGTACCATTTGGAAAATATAATCAACATCTCATTTCGCTGTTAGGAGGTGTATATGGTAAAGGCATGCTTACTGAAATTGTGAAAGAAGACTCAGACAAGGCTCCAGATAAACATGGAAATGGCTATAAAACCAATTGGGACTATGGATTGCGTGGAATGATAGTCTTGGATATCTCACGTTTCTCAATTGCAGCAGAGGTGGGATATAGCTTGGCAAAATTCTATAAAATAGACAGAACTTCAACAACTCCTAAAAAATCTAATGAGTCCAATAAACCAAGTTTGTTCTTTGGATTGTCTGTTGGCGTAAAATTCGGAAAACTATGAGAAAAAAGTTATTTGTTATCTCGATACTCCTAATTACTTTTCTTACCAACAGCTATTCTCAGAATCTGGTAGTAAAAAGTGTTTCTTTGCAGCCCTCTGATCAAACAGCTATCAAACAGCCGGTAGTGACTGCAAACGGTGATACTTGTGCCCTCATTAAGATTAAATTGAATCTTGAAGGTTTACAGTTCACAAACAATACTCAGTATGTGGGAGATGTCAAATACGAGAATGGTGAATATCTTCTGTACAAGTCAGTCTATATCAGTAAGTCGATTTCATATCAACATCCGAATTATCTGCCAGGTGTTATTGACTTGTCAGAGTATGGCTATAGGAAACTAAAAGGTGGTAAAACCTATCTTGTGACAATGGAAGCCCCAGTTGCAAAAATAGGCAAAAGTATTGTAGCGATAAAAGTTCAGCCAACTTCAGCAAATGTTACTTTCGATGGAAAACTTGCAGATATGTCTGATGATGGAATTTATGAGTTCCCTGTCGGAGCAGGTACTTATAGATATGTAGTACAGTCTCCTGACTTTATTTCAAAGTCGGGAGCAGTAACCATTGAAGAGGATGCTACCAAAACACTGTCTGTCCGATTAATTCCTATTACCCACAAAGTTGATGTCAGTTGCAATATTAGCCATGCCCACGTGTTTGTTGACAATATTGACTATGGTAAGGTTGGTAAACTGAGTCTTCCGCAAGGAGACCATCATGTTAGAGTTCAGGCAGATGGTTTTATTGATGAAGAAAGGACTGTAGCTATCAATAATTCGACACAACAGATTACTTTCCAACTGAAGAAAAACGAAAACAGGATCGATATTCATGCCATCCCTATAACAATTATATCCACTTCGAAGAACATCTATAAGAACAATAAAAAGTTAGAGGGCTGGACTTCTGGCTCGCCTGTAAAGTTCATGCCAGGTGAGTATATGTTGTCAACTGACAGGGGTAAGACAAAAATCATAAAAGTTGAAAATACTCCATTTGAAGTGGTATTGTAATGCTATTATGTTGAGGGACATCCTTCCTAAATTATTAATCGTAGAAATTATTATAAGTATGAGAAGAAAATTGTTATTGTCCGTTATTCTTTTAGGATGTTTTACGATAGTACATGCACATAAGTTTGAAATTGTTGAGTTCGTCGAGAAACCTATGGATCAATCTGCTCAGATTCATCAAAGAAAAGATGCTAACGGCAGAGATGGTTTAGATTCAATAGATCTAAAGCATAGAAGATACATTCTTGACTTTATTGA
Source organism: uncultured Prevotella sp. (assembly GCA_946188165.1). GTDB lineage: Bacteria > Bacteroidota > Bacteroidia > Bacteroidales > Bacteroidaceae > Prevotella. Next base: position 32,689 of record CAMHTW010000017.1, on the reverse strand, counting down.
ACAGTTAAGAACTGCTTATAATCAAAAGGACATCAAATTCATAGAACAAGTTTTTGGTAATACACTTTTTATTCAAGGCAATGTCAAAACCTCAAAAAATGAAGAAAAGCGGACGAGCAACCAGTATTTAAATAATCTGAAGAAGATTTTTGCTCGTAATATCAATATAACAACACACTTCAAAGAAATAGAGATTAATCAACATCAAGATAAATCAAATATCTATGGAGTGGTTATGTTTTTTGAGTGGTCTTCAGAAAAATATCATGACGAGGGATATCTTTTCCAATTGTGGGACTTTACAGATGAGAATGTTCCTCAAATCCACATCTGTACTTGGCAGCCTGCTGTTATAAACGGTAAACCACTTCCTAAGAACGAAGTGTTTAGTTTGAAAGATTTTGATATTTAATAGTATTTCTATGAAAAGGTATTTTGGGTATTTCCTCCAAACGGGGTGTATATCAACTATGCAGTGTCGTTGCATCTGACGGGAAAGGACCGTTGGGAGGAGTTTGACGCAAAGGTCGTCTATTTGTTGAAGGACCTGAATGAGATTGGGAACAATGAGGCATTGGCGAATCGCCTGCGTTGTATGTTTGAGGATTTAGGAGGGCCTGTCGTGCTGACTGTTAGGGCTGATGAATCCAACAGTCAGCAACGTTTCTTCAAGGGGCTTGGGATGACGCGGATGCCTGTTACTTGGTCTGATGAGAACCAAAGGGATTATGAGGTATATACCCTGGGAGAAATCGATATGGGCGGCTTCGTGAATCTGATGGAACGAGTAGAGTTTATTGGTAAGGAGATAGTTTATAGGTAATGCTTATGAAAACATTTGAGGAACTGACACAGGCGATGGATGGGTGTGTGCAAAGAGTGAAGTGGGGTAGGACGCCAAACTTGGGGGAGGACTACGTACAGTATGAGAACATTGTTGGTGACACTTTTGAGTGGGTAAGCGTGATGCGGCGACAGATGAAGTGCTGGCGTGAGCCTGACGGGGCATTGTATGCGAGGGATGATCAGGGGTCGCTTTGGTTGGTGCGCACACCTGATGTGGAGAGCTATCGCGCCATGCAGGGTACTGAGTTCGTAGCACGTAGCGTCTTGGATAATAGTCCGCAACTGAAGGTGCTCGAGATTCCCAGCTGCTATCATGGTGTGGAGTTCCTGCGTAAAGATTTGAAAGGACGTGCCAAAGTGTATGTCTATCAATAAAAAGTTTGGTAGTTTCAAAAATAGTTCGTATTTTTGCATCAGAAAAAAATAGATGAAACTGATGAAGAAATTATGGTTGCTGGTAGTAGCCCTTTTTATGGGCAGTGGCTTGATGGAGGCTCAGACCACCGATATGGTGGTGAATGAGCTGAACAAAAGTGGTTTCTGGAATCCCTACGTGAGGTGGTTACAGAGGGATGACACGATGGAGGGTTATCTGCGCAACCTTGGTGATAACAGCGTGGACAAGATGAAGATGACGCTGAGGGCTCTCGACGAAGACCACAGGCGGGCGCAGGAGTTGTTGAATGCTCGTGATGAAATCGTTGGGAAGAATGAGAGCAAGAGGCAGCGAAAGAAGGATGGCAGGACGGATGACGAGCGTCTGGCCAGCCGGTTTAAGGATGTGGAAGCTGCCAAGCGTGTCTTTGAAAAAGCCGAACAGGTTGAGCATCGCTATGAAATATTGAAGAATGCCATCAACCAAGAGTTAGAACAAAGAAAGCCTGCCGTGATGCCTGCAGGCAAGTTGCAGTATTTCAGCTATAGTACCAGCAACGCCTTTGGTGGGTTTAGTGAGGAGATTACGCTTGACGGACAAAAAGGTAAGCACGAGCTGAAAGTGGAGGCACGACGTATGAATGTCGCGCCTGAAGAGGAGGAGAAACCTGTTGTTCCCAAGGAGGTGAGCGACTCGGTATTCCAGCGCGTCAGGGAAATGGTAGAGCAGGGACGGCTCTACGAAGTGGGGCGTCATTATATGCCCGATTACGATATCTTAGATGCCTCCAACTGGTCGCTGTACATTGTTTTTGAGCAAGGTTCCATAGGTTCAGGTGGTTATGCCGAGGGACCTGACCACCATGATACACTGCATGCCATCATCAACTATCTGACCAAGATTTTCAAGGGCGAGTAGTTATCGCATTCAAGTATCGCGATATGGTTCCATAGGCATCAATGGCCAGAGGTTTGGGTTCGTGAGTAAACCAGTAGGCAGTCAGCTTCTCGCCAGAAGAGAACTCCATGTGGATGCGATACGATGTGCCGCCAGTCATCTGTTCATCGACGTTATAGCCATTAAGCATGAAAATATTCATGTCGCGTAGGACGTTGCTCAGCTTCTCGACATCCTGCGCTGTGGCTGGATATTCGGTCTTCTTTGAGCCACTGCCTCTGTCCTCGCAATAGACCACTTTAGGCTTAGTCCCCTCGTCGGCTTTCATCTCGTAGTAGCTGTACCTGAGTTCGCCTGCGGGCAAACCGTAATTGGTAAAAGAGCAACTGCAATAAATCATCTTGCCTTTAGGGTAGAACGCGTAAGGTTTGGACGTCTTGGCGACCGATGTCAAGAAACCATCTATGCTTTCCAAGGCTTTCTTCATCTCATTTGGCTGATGCCGTTGTGTACACGTGGCGCGATAGACCGCACCATCAGCGTATTGCAGCGATAGGTAGTACCTGAAGGACTGGTCTGACAGGTCTCTGCCGTCATGACCATCCACCAAATATATTTTCTCATTGACAATCAGCTCGCTTAGCTTCTTCATATCCTCCTCAGTGACAGCGTATTGCTGTTCTTCGTTGTTATTGGGAATCTCTGTGGTTTCGCCAATTTTCAGCACGGCACCTTGCCCATCCTTGTACGATAGATATTCGAATCTTCCTCCTTTGGCTGGACGTGTTGGCATGCACGCCCAACTACATTCTATGAGTTCACTTGTAGGAGCCTTCATGCCTTTATCGACCTCTTTGATAAATACCTCAAGCTCGTATAGCGCCTCCCGCTGTTTCTCGTTCAATGAGTTGCCGTCGCATTCAATCACCATGTCCTCAAACTTGATGGTGATGTTCTCCTTACCACTGTCGGAAGTGGAATCCGACTTTTTCTGCTTGATGGCATAAAGCTTTTTCTTCTTGATGATGTCGGCAACCTGACGGAATACCTCCTCGCTGACCTCGGTAGTGTATTTGTTTTCGTCCGGCATGATACGTTCGGAGGTCTTTAATATGCCCTTCCCATCCTTCCAATTTAAGTTGAATTCTGCTTCGAGAGGAGCTTTAGGATTAATTGTAATATGGGAATACGACAGCAACTTGCCTTTTGGAGCTTTAGCAGCAAATACGGCTACGGATATCATACATAAAGCTATAATAGTTGTTAGTCTCATAATATTTATTGATGAATAGTTTTACTTTTCGAATGCAAACTTACGACAAAAAAATGATAAAAACAAGCGAAATACCAAAAATAAGTTTGGGTCGTTAAAAATATTCCGCAGAAAAGTTTGGTGGAATGAAAAAGAATGCGTATCTTTGCCGATGACGAATAACTGAATCTTTTTTTATTAACTAAACAAATACAAAACAAAAATGAAGAAAAAGTTTATTTGCGCCGTTTGTGGATATATCTATGAAGGCGATGCTGCTCCCGAGAAGTGCCCAATCTGTAAGGCTCCTGCATCTAAGTTCAGCGAACTGAAGGACGAGGGTGAAACGACCTATGCTACCGTTCACCGTATTGGCGATGGCAAGCCCGAGGGCGTTAGCCAGGAGATGATTGACGACCTGCGCAACCACTTCAATGGTGAGTGTGGCGAGGTTGGTATGTATCTGGCTATGGCTCGTCAGGCTGACCGTGAGGGTTATCCTGAGATTGCTGAGGCTTTCAAGCGTTACGCTTTCGAGGAGGCTGATCATGCTTCACGCTTCGCTGAGTTGCTGGGCGAGTGCGTATGGGATACGAAGACCAATCTGGAGAAGCGCGCTGCTGCTGAGGCTGGTGCTTGCGAGGACAAGTTCCGCATTGCCAAGAATGCCAAGGCTGCCGGTTTCGATGCTATTCACGACACCGTTCACGAAATGGCTAAGGACGAGGCCCGTCATGGTGCTGGCTTCGCAGGACTTCTGAAGCGTTATTTTAAGTAGATTAAACATTAAAGATTAAACATTAAATTCGCTTCGCTCAGAAACAATAAACATTAAAGATTAAACAATAAAAAGCTGGTTGTCTTCGTTTCTATTAAGGAGATGATGTTTTTCCTCTTTATATTTAATCTTTAATGTTTAATTTTTAATGTTAAGTAGACGGCTATTCTTTTTTGTACTGGTTTTCGGTGCATTATTTACGGCTTGTACGGATGATGACACGTTCTCGACGAGTCGTAGTAATGTGTTGTCGTTCTCTGTGGACACAGTTAAGCTGGACACGTTGTTCTCGACGGTACCGTCGGTGACCAAGACTTTTTGGGTGAGGAATAATTCCAGCGACGGCATCCGTATTCAGACAGCCAGGTTGGAGCGTGGCGGACAGTCTGGCTTCCGTGTCAATGTTGACGGTTCGTATCTCGACCCTGTGGCCTCTAATTTTGAAGTGCGTAAGGGCGATAGCCTTCGCGTGTTCGTTGAGGTAACGACTCGTGAGAACGGAACAGATGGTCCGCAATTGGTAGAGGACAATCTGCTGCTGACGCTTGAGAGTGGGGTGGTGCAGAAGATAAATCTTCGCACGTGGAGTTGGGATGCCGAGAAGATAGGAGTGCTTCGGATTAAGCGCGACACGCTGATAGAGTCGTCGCGTCCTGTTATTGTTTACGACAGTATCGTGGTGGATTCTGGCGTGGTGCTGACCCTTCGTAACACAGACTTTTACTTCCATCATGGTGCCCATCTTACCGTTCGTGGACGATTGCAAGCCAAGAACTGTCTGATGCGTGGTGACCGACTGGACTACATGTTCTCGTACCTGCCTTACGACCGCGTAAAAGGACAGTGGCAAGGTATCCGCCTGCTGAAAACGTCGCGGGGCAATGAGATGGAAAACTGCGAAATACGAAATACGATGGATGCCATACTCTGCGATTCGGCCAGTCTCAGTATGAAGAATTGTATCGTTCATAATTGCGAAGGCTACGGTGTGAAAGGCAGTAATTCGGACATTGAGATAGATTACTGTCAGATTACGAACTGTCTCTCCGATTGTCTCTTGGCTGACGGCGGCATCGTTAATGTTAACCACTCGACGCTGGCTCAGTTCTATCCCTTCTCTGCCAACCGAGGTGCTGCGCTCCGCTTTGATACCGGAAAGCGTGGCGTCTCCATTTCCTGCGAGAATACGCTGGCTACGGGCTATGCTGCTGACGTCGTCTTTGGTGATGTTCAAGATTCGACGCTGGTTTATCAATACAGTTTCAAGAACTGCCTGTTACGCACAGACTCGATAAACAATCCTGACTATTTGAAGGATATTATCTGGGAGACTCCTAAGGACTCGATAGAAGGCAAGAAGCATTTCAAGACTATTGACGAGGACAAGTTTTACTACGATTTTACCATTGATAGCATCTCGCCTGCGTTTAAGCGCCAAATAGGCAGGATTATTGATTCCAATGGCACCACTAAATGACACATGAATAGCGATTTACTCTCTCAACTGAACGACGGTCAGCGAAAAGCCGTCGAATATTGCGACGGTCCGCAACTGGTAATAGCTGGTGCAGGGTCTGGCAAGACGCGCGTGCTGACATATAAGATAGCCTATTTATTGGAACAGGGCTATCAGCCTTGGAACATCCTTGCACTTACCTTTACCAACAAGGCTGCCCGCGAGATGAAGGAACGCATAGGGCGGCTCGTAGGACAAGAGCGTGCCCAGCGTCTGGTGATGGGAACATTCCACTCTGTTTTCGCACGTATCTTGCGTGCCGAAGCTGAGAAAATAGGCTTCAGCAGTAATTTTACCATATACGACCAGACCGATTCGCGCTCGTTAGTCAAGAACATTATCAAAGAGATGCAACTCGACGATAAGGTGTATAAGCCTAATAGCGTGGCTGACCGCATATCGATGGCCAAGAACCATCTGCTGATGCCGCGGGCCTACGAGACCAGTTCGTGGGCTGCTGACGACGTGCAGAAGAAACGTCCGCAAGTGGCTAATATATATAATAGGTACGTGGAGCGTTGCCGTCAGGCCAATGCGATGGATTTCGACGATTTGCTCGTTCAGACCTTTCTGTTGTTTCATCAGCATGAGGACATTCGTCAGAAATATACAGACCGCTTCCGTTACGTCTTGGTTGATGAGTATCAGGACACGAACTATGCCCAGCAGGAAATCGTGTTGCAACTGACCCAGGAGCATGGGCGCGTCTGTGTTGTTGGCGACGATGCGCAGAGCATTTATTCGTTCCGCGGTGCCAATATCGATAATATTCTTGATTTTCAGCAGAAGTATTCGCAAGGCACGCGTCTCTTCAAACTTGAGCAGAACTACCGTTCGACACAACTCATAGTCGAGGCTGCCAACTCACTGATTCGCAAGAATGAACGGCAGATACGCAAGGACGTGTTCAGCGAGAATGAACAGGGCGAACGCCTGACACTAAAACCAGCCTATAGCGACAAGGAGGAAGCTATTATTGTCTGTAACGACATCAAGCGGATTCGTAGGCAGGAGGGTGCTGAATACAGCGACTTTGCCATCCTTTATCGTACTAATGCACAGAGTCGTTCGTTCGAGGAACAGATGCGTAAGGACGGTATTCCGTATCGCATCTACGGAGGACTGTCGTTCTATCAACGCAAGGAAATCAAGGATGTTATCGCCTATTTCCGTGTTGTGTCTAATCCAAACGATGAAGAGGCATTGCGCCGCATCATCAACTATCCTACGCGTGGCATTGGCGATACCACTGTTGGTAAGATAGTAGAAACGGCCAATATGCATAACGTATCGCTTTGGACCGTTATCCAGCAACCCATTGTCTTCGGATTAGCACTTTCCAAGGGAACGCAGACAAAACTGGAGGCTTTCCGGACGCTTATCGACGGTTGGCGAGAACGTATTGATCAAGAAGATGCCTATGTGTTAGGTCACGCTATCATTATGGAGAGTGGTATCAGCAAGGAGATTTATAGTTCAAATAATCCGGACGACCTATCACGTCAGGAGAATCTTGAAGAATTCCTTGGTGGTATGCAGGACTTTGTCGAGAGTCGTCGTGAGGAGGGAATGGAGAATGAGATTCTGCTGCCAGACTTCCTGCAGGAGGTTGCCTTGCTTACCGATTTGGATAGTGATGACGGTGCTGACCAGCCCAAGGTCGCACTCATGACCGTGCATGCAGCAAAAGGCCTTGAGTTTCCGACCGTCTTTGTCGTCGGACTTGAAGAGAATATTTTCCCGTCACCAATGTGTGTTGGGTCAATGCGCGAACTTGAAGAGGAGCGCCGTTTGCTATATGTCGCGATTACTCGTGCCGAGAAACATTGTATTCTGACCTGTGCACAAAACCGCTTCCGCTATGGGCGCATGGAGTACGACACCCCTTCGCGTTTTATCCGCGACATTGACCCTTCTTTACTTCGCGTTGATGGCGATTCACAATACTCCGGAAGTAATTCTCAATACTCCAGGAGTAATTCACAATACTCAGGAAGTAATTCCCGTTATCCTGGTAGTAATTCCCGTCCTGCCTCACGTTTTCAGAATCCGCGTCCTGTTGCTACGCAGTTTGTAGCCGACCCGAAACCACGACTGATGCCTGTTCGTCACGAGGCACCAGCTTCGCAGTCTGCGGCCATTGGAAACATTGGTCTAAAAGAGGGTAATGTCATTGAGCATCAGCGCTTTGGCATTGGGACGGTTGTCCGTATTGAAGGCTCTGGCGAGAATGCTAAAGCTACCGTCGCATTTAAAAATGCTGGTACCAAACAACTCTTGCTGAAGTTTGCTAAATATACAATTAAAGGTTAAGCTAACAGCGAAAGGCTGATAGACTAAAAACATCAAAGCGCTTCGTCTTCTGGACGTTCCAAAAGACGAGGCGTTTTAGTGGATATATGCTTCTTCTTGCGCAGATAGGCAGCTTTGCGTGCCTCGTATTCTTCGTAGTGGCGTTCTAAGAAATTGTCTGCCATTACTCTTTGCTTTTGTTGTAAATGATGCTGATAATGGGATTTCTGGGATTGTTGACACCGCCAAGCAGGCGTGTACTCGTGATACCCATCTCGTTGTTGATACCCGTAACTGTTGCCGAGGTATATGCTGATGTGCTGACAGAACTGGTTTTTACAGGAACCAACACCACCTTATTCCAATTTTTAGACCCCTTGTCGCGATTCGCGTACATGTGATTTATAAGGCTCGAAATATTGTTGTATGTATAGGTGTTCATAGAAGAATTAAAAGTAGCCAAGAACGAGGTGCGCTTGTTGGTAACGTTACTCTTTTCAAAGAATGAATAGAGTGAATCGCGCTCAATCATAAGCAACTCTGTAGCATCATTCAATAAGTCATCAGTCCTATTGTTTTGGTCGGCCATACGCTGGAAGATAACCTTGGCAGACAAGATAGAATCGTTGGCGTGCCCCTTCTTGATTTCGTCTATAGGCAGAGTGACTTCTGTAAAGATGCCTGCAGGCGTTTTAAGATAGGTACAGTCTTTAACCTTGTTGACCAAACTGTCAATCTTGCCCTTATCGTTGGAGATATGAGTGGTTTGCATCACCTCCTCTGTACCATAGAAAATCTTACTGCCATTATATTCTGTTCCATCCGTCTTGAATTTATATTCGACATTCAGTTGAACATTCAACACTTCGGCCATGACGCCCTGTCCGTCTACAGTCTTAATATAGAAGCCTGGACAGGCGTTTTTAATAAATGAGAAGGCTGTTTTGAAGTATTCCGGATGCTGATAGTAGGTACGCATCAGATACGTGCCATAATTATTGTAGGTCACACCATCCTTAGCCTTATATGGCTTGTTGAGTGGAATGTTGATATAGGTGTAATAGTTGTTGGCCTGACGAACATAGCGCATACTGTCTGACAGCGTCAAGTCAACCATGCTATAAACTTTTGCCTGCTTCAACCCGCCGTTGCGGATGTAGCCACTGGCTTCAGGATCAAAGTTTGAGTAATAGAGTTTGTTCTCTTCAATAGGTTTGTCAAGTTCCTCAACTACCAGTTTCATGGCTGTTAGCGAATCTCCCGTAAAATTATTGATGAAAACGGTGAGATAGCAGGAGGTAGCTACCGGTTCACCACCAGCATCAAGTGAAGAGATATCCTTCTTGGCTGCAAAGATGTAGCTGCTCTCGTTTTCAAGTAAATTAAACTGCGTAGTAAAGTCGCTGGTGATATAAGCCCCAGTTTCCGGATCTTTGATAGAACCTAAATAACAGTATGAGCTACGAGCCAGAACCGAGTCAGCTTTAATAGACTGCATAGATTCTATTTTGAAAGAATCGGGCACCAAGCTGAAACGGTCGGCATCACTTGTCAACGAGTAGCCCATCGTGTTTGTATTCTCATCACATGAAGAGATTGCAATCGTTAATATTGCAATCCCTGCCATAAGCCATTTTCTCATCATTGATATTATGCGTTAATCTTACAGATATTATCCTTGAATTACTAAAACTATATACTATCAAATCTTCTCGTAGAACTCTTCGTATGCTTGTGTAAAGTCTTCACCCGGATAGGCAAGGGTGGGGATGTTATTTCCTGCTGCATATTTCATGAGTTCTTTATTCGCATTCTTACATGCAGCAATTACACCGTCGCTATAGTCGATAGCCAGTTTGCCGAGTTCTTCGAAGGTAAACTTATCGTTATACTTCTTCAACAGCTCTGCTTTGGCATCTTTGAATACTACACATTGCTTGAAATTAGGACCTATGTCAGACTTGAAACTCTTGGGGAAGAGTGAAGTGACGACCTTAGTATTAGCAAACGAGGGCTCTTCGTGATAGGCTGTCTTGATATACAAGGGCACAACAGCTCCCATCCATCCTTGAACGTGGATGATATCGGGTACCCAGCGCAACTTCTTGACAGTCTCTAACACGCCTCTTGCAAAAAAGATGGCTCGCTCACCATTGTCAGCATAGTCTTTACCCTGCTCATCGACGGTCATCTGGCGCTTGGCAAAGTAATCATCGTTGTCGATGAAATACACTTGCACACGTGTCTGATTGATAGTTGCCACCTTGATAATCAGCGGATGGTCGGTATCGTCGATAATCAGATTCATACCAGACAAACGGATTACCTCGTGTAACATGCCACGACGCTCGTTTATGATACCCCATTTGGGCATGAAAGTACGGATTTCGTGACCTGACTCCTGCATAGCCTGCGGAAGAGCCTTACCCATCAGCGCAAGATCGCTGTCGGCAACATACGGAGTAATCTCCTGGTTGATGAAAAGAATCTTTTTTGCCATATTGCATTGTTTATCCGAATGCAAAATTACAAAAAATTATTCACAAAACAGCCAAAACGTGCAATTTTTAGATTTTTTTGCCCCTATTTAGGCATATTTTTATGATATTTTTTCCATATTTGGCAAAAATGTTGTTATTTTGCACCCCGAAATCAAAACAGTTTGTAGAAAACAGTAAACAGATATCATAAAATAAATGCTTAAAGTATTCAATAGGATTGTAGATCTTCAGAACCAGCTTTTTGAGGACCGCAAACAAGGTAAGGAGATTGGTCTGGTACCCACGATGGGCGCACTTCATGAGGGACATGCCTCGTTGGTACGTCGTAGTGTGAAGGAAAATGGAATAACGGTGGTGTCGGTTTTTGTCAATCCGACGCAATTCAATGACAAGAATGATTTAAAGAACTATCCGCGTACACTTGAGGCTGACTGCAAGTTGTTGGAAGCCTGTGGCGCTGACTATGTGTTGGCACCGAGCGTGGAGGAAATGTACCCTACACCCGACACCCGGCAGTTTGAATATCCTCCGATATCTACGGTGATGGAGGGTGCTCATCGTCCTGGTCACTTTAATGGTGTTTGTCAGGTGGTAAGTCGTTTATTCTATATTGTCAAGCCCCTTCGTGCCTACTTTGGTGAGAAGGACTGGCAGCAGATAGCAGTCGTAAAAGCAATGGTAAGACATCTGGGATTGCCTGTTCAGATTGTGGAGTGTGACATTGTTCGTGATGACGACGGGTTGGCTCGTAGTAGTCGTAACACGTTGCTTTCAAAGGACGAGCGTGCTATTGCCCCTGCCATCTATAAGGCTCTGAAGGCAAGTCTGACCTATGCAAAGAAGCATACCGTCAAGGAAACTCACGACAAGGTGGTGGCAGACATCAATGCTGTCGATGGACTGGACGTGGAATATTTCTCGATAGTTGATGGCAATACCCTGCAAGATATTGAGAACTGGGAAGATACGCCCTATGTTGTGGGCTGCATAACAGTATATTGCGGTAAGACACCTATCCGTTTAATTGATCACATCAAGTACAAAGAGTCATGATGATAGAAGTAATGAAGTCTAAGCTGCACTGTGTGACGGTGACAGAGGCAAATCTGAACTATATGGGTAGCATCACGATTGATGAAGACCTGATGGATGCTGCTAACTTGATTGCTGGCGAGAAGGTACAGGTTCTCGACAATAATAATGGTGAGCGTTTCGAGACCTATATTATTAAAGGTGAGCGGGGCTCTGGGTGTATTTGCCTGAATGGTGCAGCAGCACGTCGTGTACAGGTTGGTGATGTTGTTATCATCATCTCCTATGCTCACATGGATTTTGAGGAGGCCAAGACCTTCAAGCCTACAGTGGTGTTCCCTAAAGAGGGGAATACGCTGTAAAAGGCTATTTCTTCTGTAGCTTTTTGAGTCGTCTTTTGGCTTCAGGAGCCTCTGGATAGAGCTCTAAGGCTTTCTGGTAATTGCGAATAGCAGCATCTTTCATGTGCTCCTGTTCGCATTCCTTGCCTAATAGCGTGTACTCTACTGCCAGTCGTTTCAATAATTCTTCGCGCCGCTTTATTTCAGCATTCAGTTCCTCTATTTGTTGCTGTTGCTGATTGATAATGCCTAATTTCCGTCGAATAAAGCGTTGGACGACAGGCTTTTCAATGTCATAACGAGAGTGGATGGCCAAAAAGAAATTCTTGAGGAAAGCATCGAAATCCTGACTGTCAAATGCTGTAACAGCATCATGATACTCTTTGTCTGCCTTACTCTCGTAGATAGCCTGACGCATCAGTTTATTGTCATTATAACGACGGGCAAACTGAACCACTTCTCCACGTACAAAGATATCGGAACGTCGGATGGGTTCTTCGAGAGTGATGCCTTTGAGCGATGTGCAACGTGAAAGCGCCACATAGGTCTGTCCGCCAGCAAATGCCCCGCCACCTGAGAAGTCTATCTTGACCTGACGGAAAGTCAGACCCTGGCTTTTGTGAACGGTGATGGCCCATGCCAGTCTTAGGGGAAACTGCTTAAAGGTTCCTAAAAGTTCCTCTACGATTTTCTGTTCCTTCTCGTCATAGGTGTAGCGCATATTCTCCCAGATTTCTACGCCCACATCATATTCGTTGCCGTCTTCATCGCAAACCCCAATGATTCCCTCTTCCTCATCAATACCAATCACAATGCCTATGGTGCCGTTTACCCAACGCTTCTCCTTATCGTTTTTGACAAAGATAACCTGTGCACCAGGTTTGATTTCCAGTTCCATTGGTGCTGGGAGTGACGTTAGTGGAAAGTCACCCTTAATAATACCTTTGAAGGTAGCGCTTTCTCCATCCAGTTCACTTAGTTTCTGTTCGTTGAGCCAGTCAACTGTATCGCGACGTGTGGCCAGCGTGATTTCAAGATTACGCGAGGAAGGCTCGCAGCTTGCTCCATATCTGGAATTGATAGCTGCCAAATCTTGATCTGTTGCTTGGTTTTCACGGATGCGGTCAAGGATAGCAATAAACTCTGAATCGCTTTGACGATAAACTTTACGCAATTCAACACTCAGCAGCTGCATCTCCTGCCACACTTTGGCAGCAAAGAAATACGCAGAAGCGTAGAAGGGCTGCATCAGTCGCCACTCTTCTTCCTTGATGACTGGTTCTAACTGAAAAATGTCGCCCACCAGCAACAGTTGTTTACCTCCAAATGGCTCACGCATATTACGACAGTAGATGCGCAACACCTTATCGATAAAGTCGATGATGTCAGCCCTTACCATTGATATCTCGTCGATAATGATAAGTTCCAGCTCTCGCAACAGTTTGGTAAGCTCGCCATTATACTTCAGCGTCTTTCGGATGTTGCGAGCATTATAGCGTGAGTCGTTAGGCAATAGGGGATGGAAGGGCAATTTAAAGAAACTGTGCAGCGTCTGACCTCCAGCATTGATAGCTGCTATGCCTGTTGGGGCCAGGATGACATGCTTTTTCTTGGTGTTCTGTGATACATAGCGAAGAAATGTAGACTTACCCGTCCCCGCTTTTCCTGTCAGGAATAACGAGCGACGGGTGTATTGAATAATTTGGAGTGCTTGTTGCCACTCCTTATTATCAAGGTCTAACGTTTCTGTATTCATCTATTGTTCTTTGGGCTCTTCTGCTGCTTGTGGCTGTTCTGTTACAGGCTTCTGCTTGGCATTGTCAGGCTCTTGTGACTGGTTGACCACATTGCCAAACTCATCGACCACAGCTTCAGCATCAACTTCTGTCCTAAGGCTGTCAACAGACAGGGAGTCTGAGTCGGATGGCGACTTGAAGTAACCTCCGCATCCATACATGCCTGATGTGAGGTCGGCATCCTGAGGAATCGTAAATTTAGCGTGATATTGCTTGAATTGCGGGTCGTCCAAAACGCTCTTCAGGAAATAGCCGCAGATAGGAAGAGCTGTACGGTTGCCTTGTCCTAATTCACCTGTGCGGAAGTGGATGCAACGATATTCACCACCAACCCATGCACCAACGACGAGTTTAGGTGTAGTACCAATAAACCAGGCATCTGAGTGATTGTTCGATGTTCCTGTCTTGCCACCAAAGTCAGTATCGGTAACGTCGTAACCCACATAGCTACGCAGACGTGACGATGTACCACTCATACCTCCCATCAGCAACTGCTGTACGAGGAATGCGCTACGTTCGGTCAGGGCCTGCTTGTCATCCTTCTTGGCTTCGTAGATGACTTCGCCATCACGGTCAACGATTTTAGTGACGAGGACAGGATCGTGCATGCGCCCTTGATTGACCGGCGTGCAATAGGCATTGACCAATTCCAGCAGATTGACGTCGCTGGAACCTAAGGCAAGAGCGGGGGTGGGGTCGAGCTTCGACTTGATACCCATGTCGTGGGCTGTCTTGACAATTCGCTCAATGCCACACTCCTGTCCTAAGCGGACGGCCACAGAGTTGATACTCATGGCAAAGGCCTGCTTCAGCGTGATGTTGGCGCCAGAGAAACGTCCGTTGGCATTCGTGGGAGCCCATGTTACCTCCTTCTTTTCCTTAGCGTCATAGACCTTCATCGAGAAGTATTCATCCTTGCGGGTATCACATGGCGTAATGCCCTGATTCATAGCTTCGGCATACACAAACAACTTAAAGGTCGAGCCAGGCTGGCGCATAGCTGTTACCTTGTCGTATTTCCAAGTCTTGAAATCTACGTCGCCCACCCATGCCTTGACGTGACCTGTCTGAGGTTCGATGGCTACGAACCCGCAGTGCATGAAATGCTCCATGTATCGAATGCTGTCAAGCGTCGACATCTCTTTCTCAATATAGCCATTCTCGTAGTCGAACAACTTAACGGGGTGGGGCAGGTTCAGATAGTAGTTGATAGAGTCCTCATTACCCGCGTACTTCTGGCTCAGTAGCTTGTAGTAAGAAGTCTTCTTGGCCAAGTCTTCAATGAAGTGGGGAATTTCTATATGATGCTCATCCTGCCAAGGATTGGTACTTCCCCAATGCGCATTGAAGGTCTTCTGCACCTGCTTCATCTGCTTGATGGCCGCGTCCTCAGCATATTTCTGCATTCGCGTGTCAATGGTAGTGTATATCTTCAAACCTTCCGTATAGTAGGCATAGGCACGCTCGTCACCATAGTAATCGCGACACCAGTCTTTCATCCAGTCGCCTACAGCCTCACGGAAGTAGTTGGCTTCGCCGTCGTAGGCATTTTCTACGCTGTAGTCGAGTTTGATTTCCGTCTGTTTCAGCGAGTCGCACTCCTCTTGAGTCAGGTGTCCGTGCTTCTGAATCAGGTCGAGCACCACATTTCTGCGAGCCAGCGAATTCTTGGGATTGATGCGTGGGTTATAATAGGTTGTCGCCTTGAGCAATCCCACCAGCACGGCAGCCTGTTCAGCAGTCAGTTTGTCGGGTGTTGTACCAAAATAGGTTCTGGCAGCAGTCTTGATGCCAAAGGCATTCGAGCCGAAATCTACAGTATTGGCATACATGGTCAGAATCTCATTCTTCGAGAAGTTGAACTCCAGCTTATAGGCGGTAATCCATTCCTTGCTCTTCATAATGAGCATTTTCAGACCAGGGATATTACCCAGCAGACCTGTAGAATATTGCGTGCGGACACGGAACAGGTTCTTGGCCAACTGCTGCGTAATGGTAGATGCGCCACGTGCATCACGATGCATCACGTAGTCTTTAAGGGCTGCGCCAAAAGCCTGATAGTCAATGCCATGATGGCTTCGGAAACGCTCGTCTTCTGTATCGATAAGGGCATTCCAGAAGGCAGGGCTAACGTCTTCGTAAGTAACAGGCATACGATTCTCGCTGAAGAATTTGCCTATCACTTTGCCATCAGCGCTATAGATTTGAGAGGCTTCTGCCGGATGCGTATTCTTGACGTCGCTCATGGACGGCGACTTACCAAAAAGCCACAGGAAATTAACATCCACCATGATAAGATACAGGAAGAAGGCTACAACAAGTGTACCCAATGCAGATAGTATCTTGATGTACCAAGGGCGTCCCTTAAATATTCCTTTATACCATCTTGCGGCACCTTTGAGGGCCATGATGGACTTCTCAGCGATTTTATTCATATTGAGTAATATATTTTAATATTTCGTCTTTGTTGTCAGGGTCGAACCATTTTACCTCTGAATCGCGCTTAAACCATGTCAGTTGCTTGCGGGCATAACGGCGGGTATTGCCCTTCATGCGCTCCACAGCTTCCTCCAACGACCAGCGTCCGTCCATGTAGTCGAACATCTCTTTATATCCTACTGTGTTCAGGGCATTCAACTGTCGCTGACTGTATAGCGACTGTGCCTCTTCCAGCAGTCCGTTTTCCATCATTTCATCTACGCGCGCGTTAATCCTATTATATAATATATCGCGTTCTCTGTTCAGTCCTATCTTGACAATGCGGAAAGGGCGTGCCTTCTTCTCTTGTTTCCGGAAAGACGTATAGGTCCGTCCTGTCTGATAGCAAATTTCCAACGCATGAATCACGCGTCTGTAGTTCTGCCGGTCTACGATTTGATAGTGTTCAGGGTCAAGACGTTTCAAGTCTTCACAGAGTGCTTCCAGTCCTTCCTCCTGATAGCGTCTCTTCATCTCTTCGCGTATATCATCACGAATGGTCGGAATGTCGTCGATACCGTTGCAGACAGCATCAATATACATCATCGAGCCACCACTCAGCAATTGTATGTTGTGAGATTTGAACTGAGTATCCAATAACTCCAGCACCTCTTGCTCATACATTGAGGCATTATAGTAGTCACAGATGCTTTTCGTGCCTACAAAGTAGTGCTTGGCGGCCCGTAGCTGTTCGTCAGTAGGTGCCGCAGTACCAATCTTCAGTTCACGATAGATTTGCCTGGAGTCAGCATTGATTACAGGGATGCCATAGCGTTGGGCTATCTCGATGGTGAGAGCAGTCTTGCCAACAGCTGTAGGTCCAGTGATGACAATGAGTGTGCTCATTAGCGTATCACGCCACGCTTTGATGACTCGATAAACGAGCAGATGTATTCCACCTCTTTCGAATCAGGATACTTGGCACGGGCTTCAGCAATGCCGTCCTTTAGTACCCCCTGTGCATAGATGATGCGATAGGCATCGTGGATGGCTTCGATGGTTTCATTGCTGAATCCGCGACGACGCAGGCCAATCAGGTTGACACCAGCATAGCGGATGGGCTCCTTACCGGCAATCACGTAGGGAGGAATGTCCTGTGATGTGCGCGAGCCACCCTGGAACATGATGTAGCTGCCCACACGAATGAACTGGTGGAACAGACAGCATGCAGAGATAAT
Organism: uncultured Prevotella sp.; assembly: GCA_946188165.1. GTDB lineage: Bacteria > Bacteroidota > Bacteroidia > Bacteroidales > Bacteroidaceae > Prevotella. The sequence continues at coordinate 15,406 of CAMHTW010000017.1, read as the reverse complement.
GGCATAGTCGTCAATCTCTACCTCTCCGGCAATCTTTGTGGTGTTGCCAATAATACAGCCATTGCCAATAATACAGTCGTGGGCAATATGCATGTTCTCCATCAGCAGATTGCCGTTACCTACTACCGTCTTCCCTCTTGAAGCCGTACCACGGCTGATGGTGACATTCTCGCGAATCGAGTTGTTGTCGCCAATCTCGCATATAGTGTCCTCGCCCTGAAACTTCAAGTCCTGAGGCTTTGTAGCGATGCTGGCTCCAGGGAAGAATTCGTTGCCATTGCCAATGCGGGCACCATAGTGAATGGTCACATTGTTGAGAAATTTATTGTTGTCGCCTATCACGACGTTCTTGTCAATCACGCAGAAAGGACCGATAACGTTGTTGTCGCCCAACTTTGCCTCAGGGTCAACTACTGCAAGGGGATGTATCTGATTTGCCATTATTTTTGTTTCTTACTTGTTTTTTACTATTTGAGCTGTGAAGGTAGCTTCTGCCACCACATGGTCGCCTACGAAGATGTAACCCTTCATCGACGAGATGCCGTGACGAACAGGTGCCAGCAGGTCAACCTTGAAGAGCAGCGTGTCGCCAGGTACCACTTTCTGACGGAATTTCACATCGTCTATACGCATAAAATAGGTGCTCCAGCGCTCTGGTTCCTCCAGCGTGTTCAATACCAACAGACCGCCACACTGTGCCATGGCCTCAATCTGCAATACACCAGGCATGACGGGCTCTTCTGGGAAGTGACCCTGGAAGAAAGGCTCGTTGGCGGTGACGTTCTTGATACCTACAATCGTGTTGGCACCCAGCGAGATAACCTTATCTACCAACTGCATAGGATAGCGGTGGGGCAGCAGTTCGCGAATCTTGTTCACGTCCATCACCGGCTCCTCGTTGGGATCGTAGAAGGGAGCCTGGATTTCGTGCTTGCGAATCTCCTTACGCATTTGGCGTGCAAACTTGTTGTTGATGGTGTGGCCGGGACGTGTGGCAATGATGCGGCCTTTGATGGGTTTGCCAATCAGGGCCATATCGCCAATAATGTCCAGCAGCTTATGGCGTGTACACTCGTTCTCCCATACAAGCGGCTTATGCTGAATGTAGCCTAAGTCGGTAGCATCGCGATGCTCCACACCCAACATGTCTGCCAGTGTGTCGAGTCGCTCCTGAGTGGTTTGGCGCTCATAGATGACGATGGCATTATCTAAGTCGCCACCCTTGATGAGGTTGGCCTGCAACAGAGGCTCGATGTCTCGTACAAAGACGAAAGTTCTTGCCGGGGCAATCTCAGTGGCAAAATCTTCCACTCTGTTGATGGTGGCAAACTGCGAATTGATAAATTTCGATTCAAACGAGCACATGACTGTCAGCGAAAACTCATCGTCAGGCAGAATCGTGATGCACGAACCTGTATTCTCGTCTTTAACCTCTATTTTCTTACGGATAATGTACCAGTCTTTAGGTGCGTTTTGTTCTTCAATACCAACCTCTTGAATCTTTTCGACAAACTGGGTAGCAGAGCCGTCAAGGATGGGGAATTCCGGACCGTTTACCTGCATCAAACAGTTGTCTATGCCCAATGCATAGAGGGCGGCCAAACCGTGTTCTACTGTAGAAACACGAGCGTTACCCTTTCCCAACACCGTGCCACGCTGAGTGTCGATGACGTTCTCTGCAATAGCATCGATAATGGGCTCATCTTCCAAGTCTATACGCTTAATCTTATAACCAGTGTTCTCTGGTGCAGGATTGAATGTTACAGTCAGATTCAGACCCGTATGCAGTCCTTTGCCAAATAGCGAAAAACTGCCTTTCAATGTTTTCTGCTTCATATCCTTATTTAGAATTATGCATTTTGAATTATGCATTATGAATTATGCATTATTATAGTAGTTTCTTTTTCAGTTCGTCAATTTCACGCTGCAACTGGGCTATCTGGCGATACATCTCAGGCAACTTGGCATCAAGTGCCCTGGCTTTGAAATACATCTTCGGATTGACTGCGGGAGCACCAATCAACTGCTCGCCATTACCCTTCGTGTTGCTGATGACACCGCTTTGGGCGCCAACAAAGGTCTTGTCGGCAATCTTGATGTGACCAGAGAATCCTGCCTGTCCGCCAACCATACACCAGGCACCAATCTTCGTGCTGCCAGCCATGCCGACCTGGGCTGACATGACTGTGTTTTCGCCAATCTCGCAGTTGTGAGCCACCTGAATCAGGTTGTCCAGTTTCACGCCCTTGTGAATGATGGTCTCGCCCATGGTCGAACGGTCCACACAAGTGTTGGCGCCTATCTCCACATCGTCCTCGATGATGACAGTGCCAAGTTGGGGAATCTTCTCGTAACCCTCTGTGTTGGGGGCGAATCCGAATCCGTCGGCACCAATCACGGCACCTGCATGGATAGTGACATTCTTGCCAATCTGACATCCGTCGTAGATGGTGACATTGGGGAAGATGCGCGTTCCGTCGCCAATCTTAACACCCTCGCCGATATAGGTAAACGGACCCACATAAACATCCTTGCCAATTTCGGCTGTCTTGCTGACAAAAGCCAACGGGTCAATGCCTGTCTTCTTAGGCAGCGTGGCGGCATACATCTGCATCAGCTTGGCTACGCATTCGTAAGCGTTGGGTACTCTGATAAGGGTCGAATCCACGGGATGCTCAAGTTTCAAGTCGTCGTTTACCAGCACGATACTGGCTTTCGTATTGTATATATATGACGTGTATTTGGGGTTCGAAAGGAAGGTGATTGCGCCTTCTGTAGCCTCTTCAATCTTTGCAAAGGTGCTGACAGTAGCCTGCTCGTTACCTTCCACGCGTCCACCGATAAATTCGGCTATTTGTTTGGCTGTAAACTGCATTTTCTCTTACTTTATTTTATAAAACTTTGCAAAGATACGAATAAATAAGCAAAAAACCAAATTTAATTAAAATATTTTTCTAATGTGGGTGTTTTTAGAAACCTCAGAAACGTTGATAGCAGAGGTAATATTTGCGTATTTTCTTTGAAAGCAGTTGTACGTTTAAGATTTCTGAAGCCTCAGAAATGTCTTTGACCGTTCCATCTTTGTAAAGTATTCCGATGCTGTCGTCCTCAGGGTTGTACATGTCTTTCCCTATCTCCGTCAGGCTCATCAGGTAGGCTGCGTCTTCCAGTGATATGCCCTCCTTCTTGGCTATGCTTTGTGCTATCTCGTCAAGGCGTTCCTGCGAGGGTCTCTCTTCACTGACCTCCACACGCCACAGATGCCTGTCTATCATGCTTTCTGCAAGCAGCGAGAGGGTTTTGTCGTCGCTATGTTTCCATGCTTTCAGGGCACTCCAGATGTCGGAATCGTCCAGTTCGCTATACATCGTCAGTGCCTCTGGATGCTCCTCAAACCAAGTGCGGTCAACGTCGTTTTTCAAGAAGTAGGCGAGGGCAGGGGCAGCAAAGATGTCGTACCCTTGTTTTGTCAGCATTTTTGCACGTTTGAGAGCACTAATCAGAATCTTCTCGTATCCCACAGCCGTTTTGTGCAGATACACCTGCCAGTACATCAGTCGTCGTGTGGTCAGGTAGTTTTCTATCGAATAGATGCCTTTTACCTCGACCACCAGTTGCGAATCCTTCACGTTCAGCATCTTGATGATGCGGGCACTACCGATGTTACCCTCTGTCACGCCAGTAAAGAACGAGTCACGACGCAGATAATCCAGGCGGTCCATGTCCAGTTGCGACGAGATGAGCTGGTGGAATATCTTGTTGGGATAGTCATCCTTGAAAATGCTGATGGCCAGTGCCAGTTGTCCTTTCAGGTCGCGGTTCATCTGCTCCATCATCAGCAGCGATATGTCCTCGTGCGAAATACCTTTGATAAGCGTATTCTCCAGCACATGCGAGAACGGGCCATGCCCAATGTCGTGCATCAGAATGGCTGCCTTGACGGCTTCAGCCTCAGAGTCGAAGATATAGATGCCTTTCTCCTGTAGCGACTTCACAGCCTCCGACATCAGGTAGAAGGCACCTAATGAGTGCTGGAAACGGGTGTGGCGTGCACCAGGATAGACGACAGAGGCCAATCCCAACTGGTTGATGCGGTTCAGACGCTGGAACAAAGGGTGGCGCACCACGTCGTAGAGCAGTCCTCGTGGAATCTTGATAAACCCGAATACGGGGTCGTTGATAATCTTGTGTTCGTTCATATTCAGCTGCAAATTTACGAATAAATCTGTATAATCTGCGGAATCTGCGGTTATTTCTATATAAAAATTTGTTTTTTCTCTCACTTATTTGTAATTTTGCAGCATGAAACAGCAAATATGTATCTTTACTGGGGCTCGCCCCAATTTCGTGAAGGTGGCTCCCCTCATTCGTGCCATCGAGCATAACGACGAATGCAGCTATCAGCTGGTGTATGCAGGTCGTGAGGACGACCCAACGCTCGAACCTTCGTTGTTCAGCGATTTGGAGATGCCCCGTCCTGATGTCTGTCTGGGTGTCGACTGCGAGAATCTCAACGAGTTGACAGGTCGCGTAATGGCTGAGTTCGAGCACTATCTTGAACAGCATCCTGTCGATAGCGTCATTGTGGTCGACGACCTGGCTTCTACGATGGCTGCCGCTATTGTCACCAAGAAGCGTGGTGCCCGTCTGGCCCATTTGGTGGCTGGCACGCGCTCGTTCGACATCAACATGCCCAAAGAGATTAACCGTTTGGTCATTGATGGCCTTTCCGACATGCTGTTCACGGCAGGCATAGGCTCCAGCAGCATTGCCACGCGCGAGGGTGCCGAACTGCATAAAATATATATGGTGGGCAATATCCTGATGGACCAGTTGCGCTATTGTCGTGACCGTTGGCAGCGTCCTGCCTGTCTGGATGGCGTCGAGGATGGGAAATATCTCGTATTTACCCTGAATCGCAAGGCCCTGCTGGCTTCAGAAGCCAATCTGCTGCTCATGTTGCAGGCCATAGCCCGTGAGGCAGGCCCCATGCCAGTCATTGCCCCCTTGCGTGGACAGGCTGCCAAGACCGTTCAGAAACTGGCAAGCCATTTAAAACTCCCCTCCTGTTCGGGAGGGGCTGGGGGTGGGTTTCATATCGTACCCTCCCTTGGCTATCTGGAGTTCGGCTACCTGACAGCCCATGCCAAAGGCGTCATCACCGACTCAGGCAATGTGGCCGAGGAAGCTACCTTCAACCATGTACCCTGCATCACCCTCAACTCATATACCGAGCATCAGGAAACCGTCAAACAGGGCACCAACGTGCTCGTTGGCGAAGATGCTGACCGTCTGGCCTCAGAACTTCATCGCCTCTTGGCCGGCGACTGGGTCACAGGCCAATTGCCTGACCGTTGGGATGGTCGCACAGCCGAGCGCATTGTCAGCATGCTGTGCAACTAAAATAAACTGACACAAAAAAAGCCGAGCCTGCTTGGCGAGCCGTAGCGGCGCGGCACAGGATTTTCAATAAGAGCCACCGGCTGTCTCATAAGATTTATTTGTTGAGCAGCGAGTGGCTCTTATTCATGATGCCAGATATGGCTGAACCAGCAACAGATGGCTGAACTTTTTGCCACCTCGAAGCCTAATATCAGTATGCACATAGCTAACATACTGAAAGAGAAAGAATTAAATGAGATTTCAGTTGTTAAGAATTACTTAACTACTGCTGCTGATGGCAAGAATTACAACGTTGTATTCTACTCCTTGGAGATGATTATTGCCGTAGGATATAGGGTACGAGGTGTTCGCGGCACTCAGTTCAGACAGTGGGCCACAGAGCACCTGACGGAATATCTTGTGAAAGGTTTCACGATGGATGATGAACGTCTGGCCTCAGAACTTCATCGCCTCTTGGCCGGCGACTGGGTCACAGGCCAATTGCCTGACCGTTGGGATGGTCGCACAGCCGAGCGCATTGTCAGTATGCTGTGTAGTTAAGAAAAATAGCCTATCTTGATGTAATTGTCACTATCAATAATTTCATCAATCTGGCCATCACGAACGATGAATCATGGGAGGATTCTTTATTCTCATCACGAACGGTACTAAAAATGCACAGTAGGTTCGGTTCTGCTGTGCACTCAGTTAAAAACTAATCGTTTCGCGTCAAGTATCGGTTGTGAACACACTCCGATTACTTACCGAATCCACGACCGCCCATCTTGATGAAAATGTCCGGACGAAGTTTATCTGTTTATCTTATACTAAGACCGGATCCCAATCGTATTTCTATTTTCCAATCCGTAGAGTCTTTAACAACATTGAGGTTATAATCGCTTGAATATACATCATCTTTTATTTCAGTATAATAAACGGTGACTACAGCGGAATTGGGATATTCTTCTTTTAACTTTACAGAATCGGTTTTGTAGGAATAATTTGGATACTTCTTTTTATAGTATTCTACTATGTCTCCATAACCGTTAATGTCTTGTTGCAAATGTTCTCTTAACAAGCTCTCATACTTTGTATCATAAGAGAAGCATTTTAACATTCTTACCATATCGCAAGAATCCTTAGCATTCAGATATTCTTTAACACAACCTTCAGGGGTCGCAAAAGGGTTATATGCTTCTTGCTTTGGTTCGTTTTTACAAGATGCTAACACTACTAATAAAAGCAATAACAGTAATACTACTTGTTGTTTCATATTATGAATATTTATTGTTGAGTCAAAATACATATCACTAAATGTATTTTTCTGCTCACGCGGGATCCCTCCCCCGTGAGCAAGTGATAAGTTGTCCTCAAGTTTGACAAAAATATGCCGTTACCCATCGGTTTATCGGTTAAACTTTTTCCATTTCACTTCTCACCATATGGAGTATACAAGATGCTTGTACATTTTGTGTTATCAACATTAACAGGCTCTATAATGACACCCATAGTATGGGTCGCTTTAGTATAACCATCAATATAGATTGCTTTCATTTGTTTAGAGTCGTATGAAAGTTGATTATAACGTTCGTTCAAATAATCAACAGCATTTGCAAATTTGGCAAAATCTAGAACAATATATACATTACTTAACTTGTTATTTTTAAAAACATAACTAACTGCACAGTTGGTGCTGCCAAAGTCATAGTTATATAAGAGAAGTTGGTCGTTTTCAGAGACCAATTTATGAGTATCTTTTCCCTTTATTGTTTTTAATGATTCATTCCATTCAAATATTGGTGTATCATAAAGTGTATATTTTGGAATAACGCGGACATTACATATATCAGATGAAAAGCCATTTGACGCTTTTATTTGAGTCTCACCAACGTGCATCCCTGTAACTTCTCCTTTGGAATTTACTTTGGCTACGAAATCATTTTCGGCTTCCCATTTAGTCGCTTCTGGGGCAACCAACGTTTTTGTGTCGTTGCAAAACATAGACATACTATGTGGATTGATTACAACCTTAGAGGTATTTGTGTTATCATCATTATTGCTTGAGCATGCCACAATAAACAAGCTAAATAATAACATCATAATCTTTGTTTTATTAATTCTTTTCATTGTTTTAGATGGGCGTTTATATGCCATTGCCCGTCGGCTCTATCAGTTAAACATTCCATTCATAGAGCCAACGCCTATATAAAAAGCGCAGACTCTCGCCATACGCTGTCTTGGCTCACCACAAGCCACAATTCTTTATGGGGAATCTGCGCCTATAGCGCTCCCAATAAGAATTGTAAATGCTCCTTGCTTTTCCGAGGTGGTGATTCAGACAGCGATTGAGCAATATGTCTTGCACTCTTTAACAGAATGCAGGGGCAAAGATACGCAATTATTTTGATTTAGGAACAATAATTACGACTATTTTTTGTAGAAAAACAAAAAAAATGAATTTAGGTAACGCGGGGAAACACCCATTCTACCATAGGTTTCACACAAAAATAAATCCCAAATATTGAAAAAAATGGAGGAATCCTTTTTGAGGGGGCATGCTAATTGTAAAAATAGTAAAGATTTATCAAATTATAACGGACTTAAAAGAGTTCAGCATGGAATGTCCGCGAAAACTGCGTACCTTCGCCTATGAAATTTCAACTGTCGGAGTTTCTGCTGCTTTCTTAACAGATGTCAGACAGCAGTCAAAAACTTAGCACGGCTCCGTGGCACGAGATGAAGAATGCCTTTCTATATCATCGTGCAAGTGCTAGAAGGGCATATTAAAATTTATAAGTATGTCTAAATTATTAAAAATGGAGGCAGGTTCAAGAGAATCGTACGAACCTCGCCTCATAGGAGAAGTCATCATTGACCTCCTGCACAACAGTAACGAACCCCTGGCAGTTGCCTACCGCAAACGCCATCGCCCAGACTCACATCTGGATGTTGACAGTTCGCAGCTGCTGGCCTTTGAGAAAAGGAGGGTTCAACATAGTGAGTGATTGGAAAGCGTTCCAATTGTTCCAGTGTTCCAGTTTGTTATTTGAGGCTAACAATCCTCTTTAAAGGCTTTATAACTAATTAATAATCAATAAGATAAGTATTAAAGAAGGGGTTGTGGAATACGAAAATATTTAATTGGAACAACTGGAACTGGAACACGAGACCATTTAATTTTCATCTAAAAAGCAGAATATCAATGAGATACGATATTTCAAAACCGACTGTGCCCGGTATGCCGAACCTCGGTAAAGGCACAGAATGTATCAAATTATTGCTCTCACAGGCATCAAAGGACATGCATGAATCGCTTGTTCCTATGTTTTTCCCTGCGCTTGGAGCACACGTCAGTGGTTCAGAATTTATGTATCCTGACCAGAGTTGGAAGGAGCTCTGCGGCCAAATGGCCAATTTGGTGGCAGAAAGTGGTGGTAACAAGGGCCAATTGTCTCAGCTGGTAGAGGCTATTTGTCGCGATTTCCGTCTGCACGACGATGCGGAATTCAAGAAGTTGATTGAATGGCAACGACTGGTGAAGACTAAATCGGCCAACAAGGAGAAGCCAGCCCGACCGGATGTGGCTTTCTGGTTTCCACCATCGGATGTCACTAATCCTGCCTTCATCCAGAATGCTATGGCACTGGAGATGCTGGACGGTCGCACGCAGTACATCAACATGCCAGAGGTGGAGATGGCCGACCGCATGTGTGGTGGACACAAACAAGTCAGTCAGATGCTGCGCAACATCTATGACCGCCAACGTGCCGGTGCCTTGCGTGCTACGGCGGACGGCGTGACAGGCAATCCCCTGCTGCGTTGCAACCTCAGCATTTCTTCCACTCCGATAGCTACTCGACAGTTCTATAAGAATGATTTGTTCAACGGAACGTTCGGACGTATGGTTATCAGTTACAAGCCGCGTACAAGCCGTGACGGACGCATTCCCCGACAAGGTAAGTACACGGACGAGTTCTACGAGAAGCTGGACGGATATATTCAGCTACTTGAGACGAGTAAGGGTCGCTTCATCATCCGTCAGCTCAACAAACTGATAGAACGCTTGGCTCAGGATATGGCATCACTGGCTGACTTGGCAGACGATGACGTGCTGTTTGAAATCTCACACCGCAGTCTGATTTCGGCATGGAAAGCTGGATGCATCCTCTGGGTTCTTAACAGTCAGACGTGGACAAAGGCAATGGGTGAACTGGTTGAATGGCTGGTCTATCACGACATCTGGAGCAAGATGCAAGTGTTCGGCGACCTGCTTGGCAAGGATTACAGCCATGAAAGTGAAGCTCAGCGACGCGGTCCGAGAAACATGTTGGCTAATCTGCCCGACAGTTTTACCGAGCAGCAACTGCAAGCCCTGCGCACCAAACTGGGAAAGAGTGCTGAGGGTACTGGTGCGCAACTGCGTAAATGGGTGTTCCGTAAGTTCATTACCTATTCGAACCAGACGGGTCTTTATACCAAGACGAAGGAGTACTTGAAGAGTTCAGGGTTAACGGGTAAGGGTTAATGGTTATGGATAAGTATGAACTGCAAAAGCTTCGCGACCTGCCCATTGAGGGGGTCGCCGAGCGACTTGGACTACAAGTTTCGCGACATAAATGCCTGTGTCCGTTCCACGACGACCACCATGCCTCGCTGTCGTTCTCGGTGCGCAGGAATAGCTATCGCTGTTTTGTCTGTGGAGTCTCGGGCGGCACTATCGACTTGGTAATGAAGTGTCTCGGCAAGGGTTTCCGCGAAGCGTGTCAGTGGTTGGCAGACGAAAACAACATTATCTTGACGGAGTATAACCCCCAGCCATCAGAGTTCAACCATCAGACATCATTCGACGCCTCGCGCTACGAGCGGTATTTCGAGCGGCCTTGGCTGAACGACGAGGCGCGTCGGTTCCTCTTTGAAGAGCGGCGTTTGGATGAGCGCGTGGTGCGTTGGTGCCGTTTGACTTCATGGAAAGACCGTCAGGGCGTGCCATGGCTGCAAACGCCTTACTACGATCAGAACTTCAAGCTGATAGGCGTTCAGAACCGCAATTTGGTGAAGGGTGCTCTGCCTCGCTTCCGATTCCCACAAGGGGCTGAGTGCACCATCTACAACCTGCCCGTGCTGAACCTGCTAAAGCCAGGCGAGATACTCTTCATTACCGAAGGCTGCTCAGATTGTTGGGCAATGCTCTCGGCAGGACATAAGGCCATCGCCATCCCGTCGGCCACGCTGCTCACGAATGATGTGAGAAGTAAGATGGAAGAGGTTAGAGACCGACTCTCCATTTCATTCCACATGTACCCCGACAGCGACTTGCCCGGCGAACGGTTGTTCCTGCAACTGAAAGAGGTGCTGCCCTCGCTGGTGCGCCATCAGTTGCCGCCCGACTGCAAGGACTTCAGCGAGTATTACTTGAAGGCTACTTGAAAGAAAATCAAGGCATTTACCAACGAGCCGTAATCTCGCTGCTGACGAGCCGTAATCTCACAACCGACGAGCCGTAACCTCATGAAGTACGAGATTACGGCTCGTGTTTCTTAGCATTATATCCTATAAAATAATTAACAATATTTAGCGAAAATAATAGCAGATATATTTGGTGCTTTCGATTATTTTTAGTACCTTTGTAATCAGAAAGGCAGGACAGTCCTGACCTGGATAATGTTTCACTTAATAATCTAATATCATGAGTAAAATTCTTTACGAAGTTTACAAGAACGACATCAAGGACTCGGAGTCTGTGATGTATGGAAAGTGGTACGCGCGTCTGAAGAGCGTCGAGACGATGTCGATGACGAAGCTGGCCAAGCACATCAGCGAGCACGGCTCGGTATTCACCGAAGACGTGGTGGAGGGTGTGATGAAGAAGTTCAAGACTTGTCTGTTGGAGATGCTGCTGGAGTCGAAGAAGGTGAAGGTGGCCGGACTGGGCACGTTCTACCTGACCTGCGAGTGCCAGAAGGGTGGTGCCGACAAGGAGGAGGACTTCAACGTGAACCAGCACTTGAAGGCGCTGCACATCCGTTTCCTGCCCGACCAGACGCAGGAGGACAACCTCTCAAGCCGCGAGTTCCTGAAGAAGGCGGACTTTGTCAACATCAAGACCTTGCTGTCGAATGGCAGTGAAGAGGCTCAGGCACCCAGCAATCCTTCAACGGGTGGCAGCACGGGTGGCAGCACGGGTGGTAACACTGGCGGCAGCACTGGCGGTAACAACGGTGGTGGTGACAACGGTGGTGGCGGTGATGACGATGCACCGAACGAGAACTGAATGATGTCTGAGGGCTGATGTCTAAATTAACCGCAGATTTCACAGATTTCACAGATTTTTTCATGACCGTGTATTGTGCGGCAATAATCTGTATAATCTGCGGAATCTGCGGTAAAAATAGGACGGAATCTGCGGTAAAAATAGGACGGAATCTGCGGTAAAAATAGGACGGAATCTGCGGTAAAAATAGGACGAAATCTGCTATTTGCGCTTCATTCGAATGGCGTATGTCTTCGACTTTTGGCTGAAGGATATGCTGCCGTCGCTGTTTGGCGTTGCTGTTTGTCCTTCGTAAATGGTGAGGATGCCTTCCAGTTGGGTTTTGTCGATGCTTGAAATGTAAAGGGAGAACAGGGTGCCATCGATGTCGTTTGTAAAGAAATTGATGGTGTTGCTCTCGATGTTAAAACTGCCTTGAATGGTGTTGTCGCCCCTGTTGCCGTCAAAGTTGAAGATGGAAATCTGGTAGCTCTTGTCGCCATGGAACCAGAGGTCTTTGATGTCCACTTCGTCATAGACGGCAGGGGTCTGCCATTCGTGGTCAACATACGTCTGGCTGAGTTGCCAATGGGTTTCTTTTAGCAGGGCAAGGTAGTCGGTGCCATTCTCGCTGTTGTCTACTTCGCATGCTGTCAGCATGAGGCTGCAGATGGAAACAAGGGCTATTGTAAGCAATTGTTGTAATTTCATAACGGGTTCGTTTTGTTTTATTTTTCGGGCAAAGGTAATGATTTCTATTGAAAAAGCAAAAAAATGGTCTTTTCTTTTGCATTTCGCTCACTTTTTCGTACCTTTGCACGCGATTTTTTTAGGAAATTAAATTTCATTGCAATGAATATATCGTATAAATGGCTAAAAGAGTACGTGGATTTCGACCTGACACCGCAGCAGGTGTGCGACGCATTGACATCGACAGGTCTGGAGGTTGACGCACTCGAGGAAGTACAGAGTATTAAAGGCGGTCTGAAGGGCCTTTACGTCGGTAAGGTGCTGACGTGCGAGATGCACCCCGATTCAGACCATTTGCATGTTACCACCGTTGACTTGGGCAAGGGTGAGCCCCAGCAGATTGTGTGTGGCGCACCAAACGTGGCCGCTGGTCAGAAGGTGATTGTGGCCGATCTGGGCTGTGTGCTCTACGATGGCGACAAGGAGTTTGTGATTAAGAAGTCGAAGTTGCGTGGCGTAGAGTCGCTGGGCATGATTTGTGCCGAGGACGAGATTGGTATCGGCAACGACCATTCGGGCATCATCGTATTGCCTGAGGATGCCGTGGTGGGTACCCCTGCAGCCGAGTATTACCACCTGGAGAGCGACTGGCTCATCGAGGTGGACATTACAGCCAACCGTGCCGATGCCCTGAGTCATTGGGGTGTGGCTCGCGACCTGTATGCCTGGCTGAAGCAGAACGGCTACAAGACGGCTACTCACAAACCCGTGGCTAACGATTTCGTTGTGGACAACCACGACCTGCCCATAGACGTAGTCATCGAGAATACCGAGGCCTGCAAGCGCTATGCCTGCGTTAGTGTAACTGACTGTGAGGTAAAGGAATCGCCCGAATGGTTGAAGAATAAGCTGACCACTATTGGCCTGCGTCCTATCAACAATATCGTGGACATTACGAACTACGTGATGATGGCCTTGGGTCAGCCCCTGCACACCTTCGATGCCGATATGGTGAAGGGCCACAAGATTGTGGTGAAGACGATGCCCGAGGGTACACCCTTTGTGACGCTGGATGGCGAGGAACACAAGCTGAGCGACCGCGACTTGGCCATCTGTAATGCCGAAGACCCCATGTGTATTGCTGGCGTGTTTGGCGGAAAGGGTAGTGGTACCTACGAAACCACGAAGAACGTGGTGCTGGAGTCGGCCTACTTCCATCCGACATGGATTCGCAAGTCAGCCCGTCGTCATGGTCTGAGCACTGATGCCTCGTTCCGTTTTGAGCGTGGCATCGACCCCAACGGCATCATTGACGCCCTGAAATATGCCGCCCAGCTGTGCAAGGAGTTGGCAGGCGGTAAGGTGTCGATGGACATCAAGGACGTCTATCCCGAGAAGATTCAGAATGCCGTCGTTGACCTCCAGTACAGCTATGTTCACTCATTGGTGGGCAAGGACATTCCCGTAGAGACCATCAAGAGCATTTGCGAGAGTCTGGAGATGAAGGTGCTGGAGGAAAGTGCCTCAGGTTTGCGACTTGAAATTCCTGCCTATCGTGTGGATGTTCAGCGTCCGTGCGACGTGGTAGAGGACATCCTGCGCATCTATGGATATAATAATGTAGAGATTCCGACCCAGCTGAAGTCGAGCCTCGTCATCAAGGGCGACGAAGACCAGAAGCACAAGCTGGCCAACCTCGTGTCAGAGCAGTTGGTGGGTGCTGGGTTCAACGAAATCCTGAACAACTCGCTGACTAAGTCGTCGTACTACGACGACACGCAGAACCAGCAGCTGGTTCACATCATGAACCCGCTGAGTAGCGACCTGAACGTGATGCGTGGCACGCTGCTCTATGGCGGTCTGGAGAGCATCGAGCACAATGCCAAGCGCAAGAATCCCAACTGTCGTTTCTTCGAGTTCGGCAACGTCTATAGCTTTGACCCTGCCAAGGAGAATCAGGACGACCCCATGCAGGCCTACAAGGAGCAGTACCACATGGGCTTGTGGCTGACCGGTAAGCGCGTTGAAGGCTCGTGGGCACATCAGAACGAGGACACCTCGTTTGCCGAGTTGGATGCCCATGTCGACAATATCCTGGCTCGCATTGGCGTGCAGCCTGGCATGCTGGTTCGCAAGAAGTCGGACAACGCCATCTTCGCTGCAGGACTGACCATCGAGAACCGTGGTGGCAAGAAGCTCATTGAACTGGGCGTGCTGACCAAGAAGCTGCAGAAGCAGTTCGACATCGACACCCCCGTCTATTATGCCGAGCTGAACTGGACAGCCCTCATGAAAGTCGTCCGCAAGCAGAAGGTAGAATTCACGGAGATTCCCAAGTTCCCCTCTGTCAGCCGCGACCTCGCCCTGCTCATCGACAAGAACGTTGAATTCCAGCAGATTGAGGACATCGCCCGTCAGACGGAGCGTAAGTTCCTGAAGAAGGTCGAACTGTTCGACGTCTATGAGGGTGACAAGCTGCCTGCCGGCAAGAAGTCGTATGCCGTCAACTTCATCCTCCAGGATGCTGAGAAGACGATGGGTGACAAGCAGATAGAAGCGATTATGCAGAAACTCATCGCTCAGTTGACCGCCAAACTTGGCGCTCAGCTTCGCTGATGACAATAACCAATAACCAATAACCAATAAACGTTAGGCTGCGCGTAGATGGATAAACAGAATCCTATTGCAACACTCTCTAAAAGCTTTGCTTTACGTATCGTGAAGCTGGAGCGATTCTTAAGGGAGGAAAAAATGGAACGTGTTCTGTCAAAACAGCTTTTACGTAGCGGGACCAGTATTGGTGCTAATATAAGAGAAAGTATTTATGCACAAAGCAAAGCTGACTTTATCAGCAAGATGAGCATAGCTTTGAAGGAGTCTAGCGAAACGGAATATTGGTTGGAATTGTTACATGAATCTGGTGTCCTGAGTGATGCTGAATATGAGTCTATATATAATGACAATAGTAAATTATCTGCAACTTTAATTAATATAATAAAAAAAGCCAAGGAATCGGAGAAATAACGGTTATTGGTTATTGTTTAATGTTTATTGTAAAACAATGGGAAGAGCATTTGAATATCG
>CAMHTW010000016.1 GCA_946188165.1 uncultured Prevotella sp. | reverse complement strand
ACGAGCCTTGGGTGCCGCGTGGTATCTGCCCGAGGAGCGCGTGCTGCAGACCAAGGAGGCCATGCTCGACGAGATGTGTTCGCTGTTGGGCGGACGTGCTGCCGAGGAGCTGTTCATAGGCCACATCTCGACAGGTGCCATGAACGACCTGGAGCGTACCACCAAGCAGGCTTACGGCATGGTGGCATACGCCGGCATGAGCGACAAGCTGCCCAACCTGTGCTATTACAACCAGCAGGAGTACTCGTTCCAGAAACCCTATTCGGAGACCACTGCCAAGATTATGGACGACGAGGTGCTGAAGATGGTGAACGAACAGTACGAGCGTGCCAAGCAGATACTGAACGACCACAAGGACGGTCACGCCCAGCTGGCTCAGATGCTGGTGGAGCGCGAGGTGATTTTTGCCGACGACGTGGAGAAGATCTTTGGCAAGCGTCCCTGGCAGAGTCGTTCGGAAGAACTGCTGGAAGCCCAGATGCGTGCCGATGCAGAGCGTATGGCTGAGGAAAGGGCTAAGGAACTGGAGGCGAAAGGCGAGCTGGGCGAGCAAGACGAGCAAAGCTCTAGTGAAGGAGTGAAGAGTGAAGAATGAAGAGTGAAGAATTTGCTACCGCTAAATAAAATTGCTTATGAAGAATTTTATCATTAGGACTATTACTGGCATCATCTTTGTGGCTGCCATTGTGGCCAGTTTCCTGCGTCCAGAGGCTATGGTGCTATTGTTTAGCATCGTAACAGGCATGACGATATGGGAGTTTACGGGTTTGGTTAACGAACGTGAGCACGTTACCGTCAACCGCTTTATCTGTACGGTGGCAGGTGTCTATTTCTTCTATGCCATGACTTATTTCTGTAGCGACCTATATGCCGGTGTTGCTAAGAGCGTGGTATTCATCCCTTATTTGGTGACTGTCATTTATCTGCTAATAGCTGAACTCTATCTGAAACAGGAAGACCCCATACAGGATTGGGCATATACCATGTTGTCGCAGATGTATATTGCACTGCCCTTCTCGTTGCTGAATGTCTTGGCTTTCACGGCCAACAGCAGTGGCATGGTGGTGTTCAATACGTTGTTGCCTCTGAGCGTTTTTATATTTCTATGGGTTAACGATACTGGTGCCTATTGCGTTGGTTCGCTGTTAGGTCGCCATAAACTCTTCCCACGTATTTCACCAGGTAAATCGTGGGAGGGGAGCATTGGTGGTGCCGTCTTTGTATTGGCAGTGGCCTACGGTATTGGATGGCTCGACAATATGGAGATAGCTGATACAAACCACACCTCATCGATATTTGCAGGTATGCTCTCCATTCCTGAATGGTTGGGGCTGGGGCTTGTTGTCGTTATCTTCGGTACGTGGGGCGACTTGGTTGAGAGCCTGTTTAAACGTACCTTAGGCATCAAGGATTCTGGCAGCATTCTGCCTGGACATGGTGGCATGCTTGACCGCTTCGACTCATCGCTGTTGGCTATTCCAGCCGCCGTCGTATATCTTTATACATTATCACTCTTTTAAAGGATGAAAAAGCTGTTATCCATATTGCTATTGTGCGTGTGTACATGCTATGTGTACGCTATTGATCCTGTCAAGCAGTATGGACAACTGCAGGTAAAGGGTACCCAGTTGTGTGACCAACGAGGTAATCCTGTGACGTTGCGTGGCGTGAGTTTTAGTTGGCACAACTGGTGGCCGCGTTTCTATAACAAAAAGGTGATGAAGACGCTGAAGCGCGACTGGTATTGTACGGTAGTACGTGCCGCAATGGGTGTGCAGCCAGAAGAAGACCCGAAAGCCGGCTACATTCAGAATCCCACGTGGGCCATATCGTGCCTGACACCCATCATCGAGTCGGCTATCAAACAGAACGTTTATGTCATCATCGACTGGCATTCGCACCACATGTACACCAGTGAGGCCAAGCAGTTCTTTGGTGAGATGGCACAAAAGTACGGTCGTTATCCGCATATCATCTACGAAATATATAATGAGCCTATAGAGGATACATGGACCAGCATGAAGCAATATGCCACTGAGGTTATCAGTGAAATACGCAAGTACGACCCGGATAACGTTGTGCTGGTTGGGAGTCCTCATTGGAATCAAGACATCCATTTAGTGGCCAATAGTCCACTTGAAGGATTCCAGAACGTCATGTACACTGTACATTTCTATGCTGCTACACATAGCGATGACCTGCGCCAACGTACAGAGGATGCTGTTAAAAGTGGCATTCCCGTCTTTATCTCAGAATGTGGAGCCATGGAGGCATCTGGTGACGGTCTCCTTGATATGGAGAGTGAGGAAGCATGGGTTGCGATGTGTGAACGTCTAGGCATTAGCTGGGTGTGCTGGAGTATCAGCGACAAGGACGAGACCTGTTCGATGCTATTGCCACAGGCTAAATCAACGGGACCTTGGCCTGACGATGTCATCAAACCGTATGGCAGGCTGGTCAAGAGCATGCTGCGAAAATACAATCATTCTCAATACTCTAAACGCTAAACTCTCAACAGATATGACTAAAGAACAAGAGAAACTTGTCACTGCCAATATGGGCTATGTGGTGACGCTGGCACGTCAGTACAAGAGTGATATTTTGAATACTAACGATTTGGTGAACGAGGGCGCTATCGGATTAATGAAGGCTGCTGAGAAATACGACCCTGAGCGTGGTAAGCCCTTTGTCACCTTTGCTGCACCGTATATCCGTCGCAGTATCGAGGCCGCTATCGGTAAGGTTACTACGGATACCGATGTACGTTCTACCGACGAGTCGCTGCCCGTAGGCAGTCGTAACAACTATACGCTGCTGAACGTTCTTGAGGATGTTAACGCAGAGAAGGCTGATGCCATTGTAGAGGAAGACAGCCTGAACGATGACCTGCTGGCTTGTGTTGACGTACTTAACGAGCGTGAGCGTGAGGTGGTGAGCCGCTATTACGGTCTGAAAGGGTGGCGTCAGACGATGGCCGAGATAGCTGAGGACATGGGACTGAAGCGTGAGCGTGTACGCCAGGAGCGTGACAAGGCTGTACGTAAGTTGCGCCGTGCGGCGAAAAGTAAGATGGATTAGGGGAGATGTAAGATGTTAGAAGTAAGATGTATGATGTAAGATGTATGATGTATGATGTAAGATGTATGATGTAAGATGAAAAGGACGCTAACATTTTTATTATTTTACCTTTTAGTTTTTATACCTTTACCAGCGAAGGTCATCAAGGTATTGGCTATTGGCAATAGTTTCTCGCAGGATGGCGTCGAGCAGTATCTCTATGAATTGGCTGAGGCACAAGGCGACTCGCTCATCATCGGCAATGCCTATATTGGTGGCTGTTCCATAGACCGCCATTACAAAAACCTACTCACAGGCAAGGCAGAATATGAGTATAGGAAGGTGGTTGGTGGCATACGCTCCAACAAACGGAAGGTGGATTTGCAGCGTATTATCCGCGATGAGCAGTGGGATATTATCTCGCTGCAACAGGCCAGTCATTATTCCGGCTTGCCTAAGACCTTTGCCAATCTGGCTCAGCTGAAGCGTCTGGTACAGAGTTATACCACCAATCTGCATGTGGAGTTTGTGTGGCACATGACATGGGCATACGCAGAGGATTACAACTCGAAGAATTTCCAAGCCTACGATAATAGTCAGCACAAGATGTACACGGCTATTGTCCGTACGATGCAGAATGTTTTGCCTGCTGTGGGAATCAAGCGCGTTATCCCCTCGGGAACGGCTATCCAATTGGCCCGTTATCGCTTGGGTGATACGCTGAATCGTGACGGCTTCCATCTCTCACTGACCATTGGACGTTATACGGCAGCCTGTACATGGTGTGAATTCCTGACAGGTCGCATTGTCGATGGTAACAAATACTGGCCAGAAACCATGACACAGGAGGATGCAGAGACATGCCAACTTGCTGCCCATGAAGCGATGTTCATGCAGCAGCAAGGCAAATACCTGAGTTTTTAATTTTCATCACTAAACTACTTAATTTATGAAAATTGTCATACTTGACGGCTATACGGCTAATCCTGGCGACCTTTCATGGAAAGCGCTGGAAGAAATGGGTGCACTGACAGTGTATGAGCGTACAAAACCTGAAGAAACTATCGACAGGGCTAAGGACGCAGAGGTGGTGCTGACAAATAAGGTGTTGTTGAAGCGACAGGAGATAGAGCAGCTGCCAAAGTTGAGGTATATCGGTGTGCTGGCCACGGGTTATAACGTAGTGGATCTGGAGGCAGCACGCGAGCACGGCATTATCGTGACGAACGTGCCCGCCTACAGTACGTTGAGCGTGGCGCAGATGGTATTCTCGCACCTGTTGACAGTTACGAATCATACGGAACACTATGCCAGTCAGAATCGTGAAGGTAAGTGGACGGCAAGTCCTGATTTCAGTTATATGGATATGCCTGTGACGGAGCTCGCAGGTAAGACATTCGGTATTGTGGGCCTTGGGAATATCGGTCAGCGCGTAGCTATGATTGCCGCTGCTTTTGACATGTCTGTCGTGGCTTATACCAGCAAGTCGGTCGACCAGTTGCCGCCGTATATTCAGAAAAGGACACTGGACGAGGTGTTGGCAGAGAGTGATGTGCTGAGTCTGCACTGCCCGTTGACACCTGATACCCAGCATCTGGTTAATCGTCAGACACTGCAGAAGATGAAGCCGTCGGCCATTCTTATCAATACGGGTCGCGGACCCTTGATCAGCGATCAGGACGTAGCTGATGCTTTGAACAACAATCGTCTGAAAGCATTCTGTGCTGATGTACTGACAGAGGAGCCGCCCAAGGCTGATAATCCGCTGTTACGTTGTGAGAATGCCTATATCACCCCCCATATAGCATGGGCATCGAGTGAGGCACGTGTCCGTCTCTTGGATGTAGCCATTAACAACGTGCGTGCTTTTCTTGATGGAAAACCTCAGAATGTGGTTACACTTTGATTTCGCGTGGAATCCAGAACCAGAAGGTGGAGCCATGTCCTTCACCTTCGCTCTCAACACCGATTTGTCCACCGCACTTTTCAACAATGGCACGGCAGATGGAGAGACCAAGACCTGTGCCTTGCACGAAGTCGTTAAGTTTGACGAAGCGTTCGAAAACACTCGCCTGTTTTTCTAAAGGAATGCCCGCACCCGTATCTTCGCAATAGAATAAGATACCGTCATTCTCTTTACGATAGCCCACGCGGATATGTCCCTCGTGGGTATATTTGACGGCATTGGTAACGAAGTTGGTCAGCAACTGTTGCAGTCGTCCACTGTCGAGAACAGCCTCGTAAGTGGGGTAGGGATTATCTGTAAGGAACGCAACACCAGGTTCCTGTACGCGCTGTTCGAGTGAACGGCAAATGTCATCGAAGGTCCGTGCGAGGTCAATCTTCTTGGGTTCGATAGCCAGTGACTGTCCCATACTGGATGCTTCGAGGATATCGTTGATGAGTCGCAACAGCATGTCGCAGTTATTGCGGATAATGCGGATAAATTCGAGGCGTTCCTTGGAGTCGTCGACCATTTGCAGCAAGTCGCTGAAGCCCACGATGGCATTAAGTGGTGTACGAATCTCGTGAGTCATGTTAGCCAGGAAGGCGCTTTTCAGCTTGCCTGAATCCTCTGCACGTTCCGTTTCCTCTTGCAACTTTTCCTGTGCTGACATAAGTTGTGTAATATCGCGGGCCATACCGAAGAAATCTACTAGCTGTCCATCTGCATTGAACTCGGGTATACCGCTCACTGAGAACCAGCAGCGTTCGTTCTTTACAGGTGTGTAGTTGTATTGGTGGATGGTGCTGAAGGGTTTCTGTTGCGCTATGAATTCACGCATCTTAATAAGTTCGCTAGCACGCGACTTTTCTGGCACACCTTCCATAAACTGGTTGAGTGTTTCTGTAAACTCGTCAATGTGAGGCTTGCGCGAGAAGTGGATTAAATCGGTCTTTGGATCATAAATCCATACGAATATATTACTCTCTTCCAGCAAATAGCTCAATTGTTGGTCGTAACGGCGAATAGCTTCGTTGGTCTCGGTGAGTTGCTGCTCGTGTTTACGCTCTTGCAGATACATCTGACGCTCAGCGGTCACGTCGCGTGTGGTGACAATGTAGAACATGAGCTGGCTGTTCTCGTCGAACAGCGGTGTGATCTTGTTTTCCACATAGCAATCCAAACCTGTATCCTTCAACTGTAGGTGATTGCAGAAATAGTAGGGTTCACGGTCATTTGGATTATATTCTTCCTTGATGCCGGGCACGTCGAACAGATTGGTTTCGAAGAAGTAACGCTCGCTCATCTCGGTGGGGAAGCATATCTCCCGCATCTTCTGATTTGATTCAAGTAGGTTACCGTCCTTGTCGTAGAACGACATGGCCATGATGTTCGTGTCGAACAGCAGTTTGTATTTGGCACTCAGATCTTTATTATGAGCCTCTTCAATGATGTCGCGTGTAGTGTCTTTAACTGTGTAGATAATGTAGCGTGGACGGCCGTTTTCGCGCTCCAGAATGGCACTGCCCTCAAAGTATCTCCAATTGGGTTTTTCTTCTGTTCCGGCATTCCAACGGCACTCCATGGTCAGTTGCTCTATTTGGCCACGTGACAGCCTCTCTACTTGTTGACGGAAATCCTTGCGTTGTTCTGGGTCGATACGACTGATAAACTCGTCGATGTGAATACCATTGTGCGGTAGTACACCACCATGTCGATTCTTCACTATTTTGTTACGAATATCGTATTCCGTCACATGGTATTCTCCCATGTTAAGTGCCTGCAGCATCATGCTGTTGAGGTCGGCACTCTGACGAGTGGCATTGCGGACACGGATAGTGATGATGCGACTGAGAAATACGGCGACCAGACATATTATGATGACACCCACCAGCACGTATGGTGCCCATGGGGAAGCATTGTCGTGCTGACGCTCAGGATGAAACCAACGGTCATAGATGGGTTGTATGTCACCTGCCTGTTCGAGTCGGGTGTATTCATCATCAATCAGACTAATGATGTTGTGGTCGTAGCCGATGATACGCAACTCGCCAGCTGGTAGGTCGATTTCATCAAGGGCAATGCTATCGAGGCGTAGCTCCTGAATCTTACGTTTCAGAGGTAGTTCGCCCCAAACGAAATAGCGACTTTTGCCAGTGCGAATGCGGCTTAGTGCAGATTTGGGCGTCGTTGATTCAATTCCGAATGGCAGTGTACCCATCGTACGTAGTGCCAGTGCTCCATAGTCGTCCTCTTTTATCAACAGCGTGTCGCCTTCTTTCAGGTGGCGGAAGCTGTTCAGTGGCGGCGTATCATAACGACGGGCCGCGCGCAACGTATAGTAGTTGATATACTTTTTGGTAGTTACATAAGGATGCCCCTTGAAGTTGTTGCTGAGGGCATGGATGAGGTCTGCCTCATGGCGGGCAAACATTTCATTAACGGTATGCCACTCCTGCAGAACGAACTTGTGGGGAATACCCATCTGCGTGAGTATCAGGTCGAGTACTTCAATATTGTAGCCTGATGGTTGTCCGTCGGTATTCATGAACTCGAAGGGCTGGAAGTCCCAGTCGGCAGCAATCACCAGCGGAGCTTCGTCAGTATAGCCATAGTGGTCGGCAGCAGACACCGTTGTGGGCATCAGTGCCATCATTATCAGAAATATATGTAATATCCTTTGTTTCATGATCTTATTTTCTTTCAATCTCTGAACATTCGCATGGAATGGTGACCCAAACCATGGTACCTTTTCCAACTGTCGATTTAATTGTAATCTTTCCACCCATCTGATGCACCATCTCATAGCAGATGGGTAGGCCGAGACCTGTACCGCGGCTGGTGCTGCCAGTGAAGCGCTCGTAGATATGGCTTAATTTCTCGTCTGCAATGCCACTACCTGTATCCGTAAATGCCATTACCAATTCTTCGCCAGTATAGTCGAAACGGGCAAGCACCTGACCTGTAGTGGTGTGCTGCACGGCATTGGCTACAATCTGGTCGATAATGATACCGATGTTCTGCGAATCCACATCGATGACCAGTTTGTTATAGGGATTGTCTACAACATATTCTACACCATCAAGTTTATATTTCTGCCACGCTGTCTCGCAACGCCCTCCAAAGAAAGCGGTAAAGTCGATAGGTTGCTTCTTAAATTCAATCATCTCAGCATCCAGGCGCGACAAGAACAGAATGTTGTTAATGAGTTTAAGCAGCTGTGTCGAGTTCTCCTTGATTTCTTGGATAAACAGAGTCTCTTCATCAGGACTATGATCTTGTTGGAATAACTCGGCAAAGCCTACTACTGAAGTCAGCGGTGTACGTATTTCATAGCTCATATTGCGGAGAAACGCATTTTTGATGGTCTCCACTTCCTGTGCTTTCAGTGTCTTTTCTGCTAGTGCCTGTTCGGTAGCTTTGATTTCGCTGATATCACGACACATGCCAAAGTACCTCTCTATATTGTTCTCGTTATTGATGATGGGAATGAATGACAGATAGAGGTAGAGTGGCTGACCGTTTTTGGTACGTAGCGTCGTGCGTACAGTGGCATTCAGTGCGCTACGTGATAGATTATCCATCGTTTTCAGAATGCGTTGAGTGACACGTTTCGACTCGTCGTGAGTCAATGCCAGACAACGTGTCTGTGTCAGTTCGTACTCGTGTTGGCCGATACCATGATAAATGAACAATGTATGTGTATCAGGTGAATAGTCTACCATGCGAACACCACCATTGCTAAGTACGAAATTGGTGTTGCGGATATAATTGCTCACCTCATCATTGGCCTGTTGCAGCAGCATGGAGTTGTGTTGCATCTGCATGTACGTGTTCACATTCTCTGTGACATCGCGGCCTGTCCCGAAGATGGCTTGCAACTGACCTTTGCTGTCGCGGTAGGGTACCAGTTGCAACTCGTAGAACTTGTCGCGTTGGAAAAATTGACGCGTAGCTTCGCTTTGGTTTTCCTCAGTCTTGTACATCAGTGTCATGATGGTCTGTTCCATGTGCTCCAGATCCAAGTCGTCCATGCGTAGCACGTCGCGCAAGTTTACCTTGTGGTCATGGACAGTGAAACGTCCCCCCTTGATAACTGAAGCGGCTATCTCGTTCATGTTGACGACTGTACCATTGGCGTCGTAGGCAACCGTGTCGACCATACCAGCATTGAAGATAGCCTGATAGCGTACTAGATTTTCCTTGACGTGTATCTGGCGCAAACGCTCAGTCGTGACGTCGCTTGACGTACCGATGAGTGTCGTAGGACGGCCCTCCTTGTTGCGATGGAGCACTGACATCAAAATAGTCAAATGTCGTATCTCGTCGCTGCCAGTCGTGTTGGCTTGTACCTGCAGTTCAGCCTCATTATCATTGTTGATAATCATTTTTTGAATGGTAGCAGCGAGGTGATCAAAGTCTTCAGGCAGGATGTGATAGTCGAAAATGCCTGACTTGAGCGGACTCTTAAACTGATTACCACTTTCGTCAAAACGGGTAACGGTATTCGTGGCAATATCGTATAGCCAAATATGGACATGGCTGGTTCGTAGGATGAGTGACAGACGCTCGTTGCTGCGCGTAATGGCCTTCTTCACCCTCTTCTCACGGATGCGATAGACGATATAGTAAACCAGTACGCCAACAGCCAGTGTTAAAATTACTCCCACCACTTTCCATATCCAGACAGGAATGCCCGTGTCCACCTGGTCAGGATAGAACCACTTGTTCTGGATGGGTTGCAGTCGTCCTTCTGAGTTCAGCAGAGTATAGACGCTGTCCAGCTGGTTCAGCAGGTGTGGGTTGTTCGACATGAATTTGTATTCGCCATGCTGAACGTTGACAGGCACCAGTTCCAAATCATCGTACTGGAACTTGCGAATTAGGTATTGCAGCGACAGGGTGTTCCACACAATCTGATAATCCCTTGACAGATGGGCCTTCTGCACAGCTTCCTGCATGTCGTCGTAAGCTATAGCGTTATTGCCCCAGCCATTTCGAATCATGAGGTGGTGACTGAAACTTCCTTTATGGACGATGACGCGATGGTTAGCCAAATCTTCTACCTTTTTGATTTTAACAGGGTCTGTTTTCTGGTGTAGTACACTATGAGTGAAGATTTGAATGACCGTCTTGCCATACTGTCCGTATTCATTGTGGAAGTGCGCATCCATACCGCACATCAGGTCGGCATGTCTACTTTTCAGGTCGTTAAGGGCTTCTTGTGTAGGTTTCAACTTGACGATGTAGGGGATGTCAAGTTCCTTACACAACATCTTGAGCAGGTCGATGTTGTAGCCTACAGCCTCGCCATTCTCGTTGAGGAAGGCATAAGGCCACAAATCCCATGCGTCTTCATAAACAAGTGGGTGTTCTTCGGTGAAAGAGTGTATGCTGTCGTTAGCCTCCTGTGCAGAAACAGATAGTGGAAGAATGGCCAACAGTAGCAAGAGAGAGTATTGATAGTATTTCATGATGATTTTCTCATATATTAAATAGGTATGCGGAACCAGAACGTCGAGCCCTTGCCAATTTCACTTTCCACACCAATTTCGCCACCACACTTCTCAATGATGGCCTTGCAGATGGAGAGTCCGAGACCTGTGCCCTGCACGAAGTCGTTCAGTTTGACAAAACGTTCGAAGATACGTGCCTGCTCATCTTCTGGTATTCCAGATCCCGTATCTTTACAATATAAATAAATGCTCCGTCCGTCTGCCGTTTCATCCACGCGATAGCCCACGCGGATGTGTCCCTGTTGTGTGTTCTTGACAGCGTTGGTGACGAAGTTGGTTATGACCTGTTGGATGCGTCCGTTGTCGATGGTAACCATGAGTGAGGGTAGTGGGTTCTCTTTCTGGAACTCTACATTCGGGTTATCGACACGCTGTTCCAGCGACTGGCAGATCACGTCGAACTCCTTGCTGAAGTCAACGTGCTCAGGTATGAGTTCCAAACCTGTAGAATCGACGCTCGACATCACCAGGATGTCATTGATCAGGCGTAACAGCATGTCGCAGTTGTTGTGGATAATGCGTATCAGTTCACGCTTCTCCTCAGGCTGTTCCATGGACTGCAGCAAGTCACTGAAACCTACAATGGCATTGAGTGGCGTACGAATCTCGTGGGTCATATTGGCCAGGAATACCGACTTCTGATGACCAGAGTCGTTGGCACGCTCCGTCTCACGCTTCAACTGCTCCTGTTTGCGCATCAGGCCCTGGATGTTACGCCAAACACCGAAACTGCCCTTCAGTTGGCCTTGCTCGTCGTATTCTGGAATACTGTTAATCTGTACCCACTGCGGCTCATTATATATCTCACTGGTCAAGGGATGCACCTGTCCCACCCATGATACTGGTTTTGAGATGGCTTCAGCAAGGTTCTGCATCGAACGCACGAAGTTGTCTTCCTGATTGCAGAAGACGGCCTGTAACTGCTCCAACGCAAACGACTTGTCGATAGTGGTCAAGTCCTTATAGAATTCAATCATGTTTTCTTTGAGCTTGATGCGCCAAGGCTGTATCTGACAGTTCTCCATCAGATAGCGTAGCTCTGTCTCGTATTGCTTGATTTCATCATTAGCCTGGCGTAGCTGTATGTCGTTCTGCTTGTTTTGCAGATACAGCTCACGCTCCTCCGTGATGTTACGGACGGACACAGCCAAATAGACGATGGTGCCTTGGTCGTTGTAAATGGGGTGGAGGTGTATCTCCAAATAGTCACAGATGTTACGTTCAGGGATAATGCTCTGGTAGCATACCCAGAATTCCTCGACCTGATCGCGTTTTATCAGTTCGCTGAAAGGTGGCAGGTCGAACAAGTTGTTCTGATAGAAGAAACCGTCGCTGTCATCTGAGTCAAAGTGACAGACTTCGCGCATGATTTTGTTGGAGTCCAATAGCCAGCCGTCAGGACTGTAGAACGACATACCAACGATACTATGTTCAAATAATAGTTTGAATTTATCAGCCAGAATCTGCTCTTCACGATGGGCTTGACGTATGTCCGTCTCATCAGTCAGTGTCGATATAATGCTGACAGGCAGGTCGTGGTCAGGCAGATATTCTGCTACACTGGTATTGTTGAGATAGCCCCAGCGTGGTGTTTTTTTAGTATCGAACTCATAATTCCAACGGTAGTTAAAGTCTGCCGACTTGATTTTACCGTCCCTCAGGTCATGCAGAAAGCGTAAGGCCCTGAGCAGATCGTCAGGATGCACGTGTCTCTTCCAATCTTCGTCGGAAATCGTATCGCACGGCAGCATCTGACCATATAATTGGGTGGTATATCCCTCGCTGATATGCCATTGCAGCACTTTGTTCTGACTGTTTTTCAAGGCCTCCTGCATCACTTGATTGGCAAACTTACTTTGTTTTGCATGTCTATGCATTCGGCGAAGAATAATCCTGTTGGCTATGAATACGCCCACGAGCAGTGCAGTCACTACAAGTAATAAAATGACCTGAAGTGGTTCTAATATATGTGTTGTCAGTATGATCCGTATCATGTCTTTTTCTTTTTTTACTGTTCTTCTTCCTTCTTCTTCTTCTCTACCATCGTTGCTTCGCAGGGGATAGTGATGCGTGCTGTTGTTCCCTTGCCTTTCTCCGATTGAGCTTCAATGTCGCCGCCCAGCATGTGTGCCAGTGCCCGGATAATGGGGATGTCGAGACCAGTACCGAATTCTTCCAGTTTTGCATTACGGTCGTAAGCGTTGAAGATGTTAGGCAACCTCTCTGCTTCAATACCCACACCAGTATCTTCAATGGTAATGATGAGTTCTCCGTGCCAGTATTCATACTTGCAGCGTATGGTACCTTGTTGAGTGAGAACGGAAGCAACCACGCATGCTCTCTGGATAATCTTGCCGAGGTTTTCGAGGTCGATGGTTACCATCAGGTGGTCGTAATCGTTTTCGATGATAGTCTTTACTTTGGGATTGACGTTTGACAGTCCCAACTGGCAACAACTGTTGAAGAAAACGGCAAAGTCGGTCTCAGTAGGATAACTCTCAATCATTTTGGCTTCCAGACGTGATAGGAACAGGATGTCGTTCACCAGTTCTAACAGCTGGTTTGAGTTCTTCTTGATTTCTTCGACAAAGATGGGCTCGTCTTCAGGGTCGTGCTCGGCTTCGAACAGTTCTGCAAAGCCCACTACCGTATTCAGAGGTGTACGGATTTCATAACTCATGTTCGTCAGGAATGTCTGTTTCAGAGTCTCCGTCTCCTGAGCTTTCTTGGTCTCTATAGCCAGTCGTCGTTCCGTCTCCACCATTTCCGTCATATTGCGGCACATACCAAAATAGCGCTCTACTTGTCCGTTGGCATCCAATACGGGTATCATGTTGAACAGCAACCATATCGGCCGTCCTTGTTCGTCGTGCAGTCCTATTTCAATGTTTTTCGCTATCACCTGATTGTTCTTGTGATCCATGTGATTCAGCAGAATCGATACGTCCTTCCTGAATCGTGGCGATGCCAGACGGATGCAACGCACCTGTGAAAGACGAATCTGAGTCTGGTTGACGTTGTTGGATATTTCGAACATATACTTGTCCGGATAGTAGTTCACCAGTCGGACGTCACTCACGCGTAGGGCATAGTTGATGTTGCGGATATAGTTCTGAATGTTTTGGTGCACCTTCCGCAACTGTTTCAGTCCTTCCTGCTGCCGGTGTACGGATTCTACCATTTCTGTCACGTTGCGTCCTGAAACATAGACACCTTCCAGTTCGCCTTCCTGATTTTTAACAGGGTTGATGAATGCTTCGTAATAGTATTTCCCTTTGTGTACGGAAGAGGTGATGGTATATCCGTCTCTTTCCAGATCATCTATGCTCAAGATGGCTGTGATGCGTGTGGTTCCAGTATTAGTGAAATCAATGGTAGTAAACAGCGGGTTGTCCTCCATGCGCAGTTCCGACAGCAGCAGTCTTCGCCTGTCATTGATGCTGAACGAACTGCAAGCTTTGTCGTTGATGTCGCTCAGTCGCCCGTCTTTGTCATAATAGATCATGTCTGCCAGAGCCGAGTTGAATACTGTATGGTATCGCACCAACAATTGGTTTACCTCTTGTTCGCGTTTCAGTTTGTCGGTGATGTCGCGCTTGATGCCTAACAGCGTTTTCGGATGCCCGTTTTTGTCATGCTCTAAGATGGAGAGCATGACCTCGTATTGACGCTGTCCGTCTTCGGCAGCAGGTGTTCCTTTCATGCGAATGGTGGCGCTATCCTTCTTGCCTTCACGAATGTCGAAAATGATGCTGCGCAGGCGCTCAAAGTCATCTCGGTCATAGAATTGTGCAAAATCTATGGGGTTTATTTCGTCGCTGTATTCGCCAGTTTCCAGGAAGTTGCAGTATCGGCGCTTGTCAAACTTGTAAACCCAAAGTTTTAATTTTCCTGTCTGTAGGATTAAGGCCAGTCGCTTGATTTGGTTTTTACTTGTGGCATCGGCTTTCTTTTCACGCGAAACCCATAGACGGTTCAGAAACAGCATCACGACGGCAGCTGCTAACATAAATGCCAACACACCTATTAATGTGTAATCTATGTAGTGAAGAAAATTCATCTTGTTTGTTGGTTATGAAATTATTGGCAACTTCAGTACGTCTGCAAAGATAATACATTTCTGTCAAATAAAAAAATAATTCGTTAATTATTTTGCATTTTGCTGGTTTATTCGTATCTTTGCAGACGAAGACAACCAATTTATAGCATTATGATAGACGTAAAACAAACATTAGCAACTGCTGAGGAACGCATGGAAATGGCAGCCATGTACCTCGAAGAAGAGCTGAATCGTGTGCGTGCCGGACGTGCAAACGTGGCCATTCTTGATGGTGTGCGTGTAGAGTCATACGGTTCGCGTGTACCACTGAACCAAGTAGCCAATATTTCAACGCCTGATGCACGTACTATAGCTATCAAGCCTTGGGACCGTAAGCAGATTCGCGACATTGAGAAGGCTATCATGGACTCTGACGTGGGTATCACGCCTGAGAATAATGGCGAGATTATCCGTTTGGGTATTCCTCAGCCCACTGAGGAGCGTCGTCGCGACTTGGTGAAGCAGTGTAACAAGATTGCTGAAAAGGCCAAGGTCGAGGTGCGCAATGTACGTGGCGACATCAAGGACAAGCTGAAGAAAGCCATCAAGGACGGACTTTCTGAGGATAACGAGAAGGATGCCGAGGCAGAACTCCAGAAGATTCATGACAAGTACATTAAGAAACTTGACGAACTGATGGAGGCAAAGAATAAGGAAATCATGACTGTTTAATTAACAATTGAAAGGACTAGTCATTAAGAATACAGGAAGCTGGTACACCGTCTTGACGGACGATGGCCAGCTCCTTGATTGTAAGGTGAAGGGTAATTTCCGCATCAAGGGAATCCGCTCTACCAATCCAGTGGCCGTGGGCGATCGCGTCACTGTGGGTGAAGGCAACTGGATTACGGAGATTGAGGACCGCAAGAACTATATCATTCGCAAAAGCATCAACCTCTCCAAGCAGAGCCATATACTGGCTGCCAATGTCGATCAGGCTCTGCTGGTCGTTACCGTAGTACGTCCTGAGACCAGCACCACGTTCATCGACCGCTTTTTGGCTTCCGCTGAGGCTTATCGTGTGCCTGTGATACTTATTTTTAATAAAAGCGACGTACTCAGCCATGAGGAAGCCCATTATCAGCAGCTGATGATTCAACTTTACGAGACCATTGGCTACGAGTGTCACGCCATCAGTGCCCAAACAGGCGATGGGGTAGAGGCTTTACGTCCTAAACTCGAGGGTAAGATTACGTTGCTGAGTGGTAATTCGGGTGTAGGCAAATCGACGCTTATCAATTGCCTCGTGCCCCATGCCAACTTGCGTACTGCCGATATCAGCGATGCCCATCAGACAGGCATGCACACCACCACCTTCTCTGAGATGATCAGCCTCTCCCCATCCCTCCCCCAAGGGGAGGGGGCTCTGTCCGCAGGTACTCCTCCCCTTAGGGGAGGTCGGGAGGGGTTCTTGATCGACACCCCTGGCATCAAAGGCTTTGGCACCTTCGATATGGAGCGTGAGGAGCTGACCAGCTACTTCAAGGAAATTTTCGAATTCTCCAAGCAGTGTCGTTTTTCCGACTGCACCCATACCCACGAGCCTGGTTGCGCTGTTCTCAAGGCAGTCGAAGACCACTATATAGCTCAGAGCCGTTATCAGTCGTATCTTTCTATGCTTGACGATAAGGATGAGAACAAATATCGCGAAGCCTACTGAGCTTCGCGATACGTTTCTATTATTCATCACACTCATGCGGGGCAGGCACCTCTGCCTTGATACCCATCTTCAGTATTTCGGCATACAGTTTGTCTGCCGTTGTCTCGTCGTTGAAGAAGGTAATGGCCAGCGTGTGGCGCTTGGGGTTGACGTTCACGTCTTCTACGCCGTCAAGTGCCAGTATGGATTCAGCGGTGTCCTCGTTAGCCTGCTCTACAGGTAGCAGATAGTAGCCGTACTCCACTTTCGGGCTGCTGTAATAGTTGCAAGGTGTATAGCCTAACTTCATGATGACCTCGCGAATGTCGTCGCGGCTGACGCGGTTGGCATCGTAACGGATGAACATATAGCTCTTGTCGAGGTGGGGAGCCAGCGAGTCCACGCCATTCAGTCTCGACAGACTTGCCATGATGCGGTCGGCACACTTCTGACAGTGCATGTCGGCAATTCGCTGCCCCATGCCACGACCGATGCGCTCTTTCGGGTTGTAAGGCTTGGCGGCATAGCGCCCAGTGCGTGCCAGCATGCTGTAGATGGTGTCTGGACACGTCTTCTGCGCATTGTACGCAATCTTTGCCGTGCGTCGTTCGTAGTTGAATTCAAGTGCTCCCACGCCAGGATTCTTGCGCAGCACGTTTTTAACTTTGTGACCACACTCGGCACAGCGCATGCCATTGATGCGTACCATGAGGGTGTCCGACTGCGCCATTGCATGGCTCAACGTTAAGCAATTAACAATAAACAATATACAATAAATCTTTTTCATTGCGGTAGCTGATTTTTCACTTTTCACTTTCCATTTTTCACTTAATAATACAGTCCAAAGCTAAGGCCGGCAGTCTGTCCCTTCAGGTTGTTATTTGTTTTAAGATAACTGCCATAGACTTTGACAAACCACTGACTGGTGTAGTCCTTGATCGTCAGCGGGAACTGATAGGTGACGGCCAGTCGACCTTGCCAGTAGTTAGCCTCATAGTAGGCCATATCGGGTAACAACACGGCTTGAGCGTAGTCTGTGGTGGCATCGGCCAGCGTCAGTCCTGCCTTGTGGCTGATGTGGTAGTCAAAAGAGCCCTCCACCCACAAGTGACGGTCGAACAGGCAGTGTCCGCCCTCAATCTGTATAGTAGAACCCATGTTTTTCTGTTCCGAGGTGTAGAGCAGGTACTTGTTGCTGATGTTCTGCATCGTGTATTGCAGACCTGCGTAGCCAAGTACGGCATTCTCTTCCACCCATGACAGTCGATAGTGCAGGCTGGCGTCGAGCTTTTTCAGCTGGTAGCGCTTCTTGTATTCCAGAATCTTGCGCCACTCCACCGACGTCACGCCAGTCTCTGCATCTGTTGATGCGATGCGTTCCGACTTGTACTCGTCGGCACTGCCCGTTTCGTAGGCTATCTGAGCGTCCATTCGGTGCAGCAAACTGCCTTGTTTGATGCTGTTGTGCGAGGCCAGTCCATAGATACGGTTGCGATAGGTACCCGGCTCATACTTGTATTGGCCGTACACATATTCGCGTCCGACCCTCAGAGTCAGCGCATTCACGCTCTGCCACTGCTTGCAGTCAAAGCCGTAGTCTAACTCGGCACCGAACTCATGGTTCACATATTCCCGCATGTAGCCGTTATAACCGCCAATCGTACCTGTAGCGTTCTCCAGTCCGGTCATGGTGTAGTAGGCCAGATTGGGGTTCGTCTGTACGGTGGTCATGTTAGGCAGCTTTTCCTTGCGACGGTCATAGTGTACTGTCAGCCCGAGTGTGTGTTGTCCCGTGGTGTAGGTCATGGAGGGGGCAAGCTTGTATTCAGCTAGGTTGATACGTGAGCGGGGGTCGCGCAGACGGCTCAGGTCACCAACCTTATACAATAATGAGGCACCGTATGTAAAGTGACCCAAGGGTACGGTAGCCAGTCTGGCCTCCAGCGTGAAGTCTTGGTGGTCGTATTTGGCGGGCACGCTGCTACCCGATATGTATGGGTTGCTGTTATACGAGCGTAGCACGTCGCTCCAAGCCCTGTCCTTGGTGCGACCCATGTCGAAGTCAAACGATCCGTAGCCGTACAGGTATTTGCCTATCTTCTGATAGCGTTCCGTGTAGAAGCGCAACTGGTTCATTTGTCCGCCTTCTTGCACGCGACGGTAGTCGCCGCTGCGGTGCATTAGGTCGAACCAAGCCACTCCACGATTGGCTGTTGAGTCGCATGTCTCAGGGTCGAGTGACAGTCCAGCGGCATTGCCCGTGAGTCGCCACAGCTGCGTGGCGTCAGCATACTTGTATGTGTCGATGTTGATTTGTGCCTGTACCGTCAGCGCAGTCAACATGATTGTCATTGCAATATATCTCTTATTCATAGATTCGCGGTGTTAAGTTGTCAGCAGACTCAAAGTCATTGGCTGAATTGTTGGTGTCTTGTAGAATCTTACGCCCGTCAGTCGCAGTCGAAGCCACCTTGCGGCGCACCAGTCGTCCGTCATAGCCTGTCTTGGCCTCGGTAAAGGCATAGCCAGCATCCAGAAAGTCGAACAGCCGTTTGGTATTGGAATCTGCGCCCGTTTCTCCGTTGTATTTCAGGATGTCAACAGCGTCGATGATGAAGCGTGTAGGAATTTTCATATATTGTCTGCCTGTCTTGTAACCATAGCGGTATGTCAGGTTGTTGCTGACCCAGTCCCCTGCCACGTCCTCGTTGGTTTCAAAGATGACGATGCCGCATGGGCCGCCATTCATGAGGTTCATGAAAGTATTGTTGGTAAACGAGAACAGTTGGACGAGTTCTGGCACAGCGGGATTGTTTTCGTATTTGCTGTTGTTCTTGTCCTTGGCCTCGAAGTCGGCACTCAGCAGGTTAGGCGCTGCCGATGCTCCCTTGGCGGTGTGGTCAACGGCACTGTTCGCCAGCAATACGCTACCGCCAGGAGCCACTGGGAAAGGCTTGTCATCAGGAATGCGGAACACCTGCTTGGCAACGATGGAGTCAGTCAGATACTGTAGGGGGTATTCTGAGTCGGGCGATGTCGATTCCAACAGGGCGATATACAGTCCCGCCACGTCGTATGCCTCTTCGCTGTTGTTATAGAGCTCCAGGTAGTTGGCATAGATGTAGTTCTTGTTGTTGTCGTCCTTGCAGCCTTGGTAGTACACTTTTCCAATCAGTATGGATTGGTCTTGCGATACAGTCGTTGCCATGGCGACGGGTGCTGTTGTCGAGGCATCGAAGGTTTGGGCGGTCAGACTGCCCGAAATGGTATAGCCCTTGTTCTCTACCGGCAGACCAGTGGTCTGTGCATATTCGTCAGCACAGACTTTCCATGAGACCGAGGCGTTATAGACGTCAGGAATGATATTCTCGAAGTGGGCTATCCCCTGTGCATCGGTCTTTGCCGTGAAGGTATGGGTGCCGGAAAGTGTGATGTCATGCCCCTGCAGGTTGGCCTGTGGGTAGCCTTCAGGCCTGTTCAGCTGTATAGCCACTGAAATGGCTTCTGTGGCATCGTTGAAATCAATACATGATGATAGTAAAAGGGCCAGCAGCCCCAAAAGTATGTTGTTTCTTGTTGTCATAGCAGTCTTCTTATAAATTAAGGAACAGTTCCACGCCAAACGAGAAAGTGCCCGTGTTGCGCTGGGTCAGCGACGAGCTGTTGCTCTGGGTGAGGAAAGGTTCGTAGAACATGACGTTGTTGGCATAGAACGATAGACCGGCGAACTTGCCGAATTCCTTGGTCAGTCGGGCTGAGACGTTCCATGTCACGGGATTCTTGCTGTAGTTATAGCTGCTGCCCGTCTGTTTGGCAATCTCGAAACTGCTGATGCCTGCGGGCGCGGTAGCATAGTATTTGCCGTCCTCGCCTATAAAGCCGCTCAGCATGTCGTCGGTAATGTCGTGCTGTACAAGGTCTGTCGTAATCCATGCGCAGGGACGTATATGGTCTGTGCGGCTCAGTGTCGAGTGGTGCCAGATGACCTGTCCTGTCAGCGATGCCACCATGCGCAGCTGCGGGATGTGCGTCACCAGTCGCAGGGTGTTGACAAACTGCTGGTAGCGTGTCTGTTCCTGTTCGGCAGGCCATACCATCTTGATGGGTGTGGTGTTGTAGCTCGAATAGCTGGTAGGCATTGGGGTAGGATTGCCGTAGTGCAGAGCCTTCGAGTAGTTCTTGGTTTCCTGCCATGCACCTGAAATGTAGATGTTGGTCTGCAGAGGTTTGATTTTACCCAGGTCGAAGTCGAACTCCACACCCTTGTTGATGTTGACGTCCGTATTGCCAATGCGCCCCGTTGTGGTCCACATGGTCTTGGTGAATGCGGGATTGCTGATGTCCACCTGTGTGGCCTGGCCAGGTGTGATGATAAGTCCCTGCTGCGGGGTGTAGTAGTTGACGGGGTAGGTCAGGTATTCAGTCATGCTGGCAAATCCGTTGGTGGTACGGTCCTGATAGGCGATGATGCTCAGTTTGCGTTGTCCTGGCAGCCTGATGTCAATGCCTGCCTCCATCTTCGTTGTGTTTACAATCTTCAGGTCGCGGGTGTACTCCACCTCGTACACGTGCGTGTAACCATAATAGAGTAGTCCTGCGGGATTGTCCTGTGGCATGTAGTTGGCCGAGGCATAGTCGGCATAGTGTTTGTCGGGATAGAGGTAGTTCATGCCAGGCGTCTTCGAGTTGATGCCGAAACCGCCCCGCAGCGTCAGCCAGTCGGTCAGTTCTATGCTCAAGTTGGCACGGGGCGAGAGTGCAAAGGTGCGCACGTCGTCGAAGGGCTGCATGGCGGTGAAACGGGCACCCAGTTGCAGGCGCAGGCTCCGCTTGCCCCAGTACTGCCAGCTGAAATTGTCTTCTATGTAGGCTGCCATCTGGTGCAAGCCCGGCACATCGCTGAAGGGTCTTGGCCTGCTGCTGCCGTTAGGCTTCAGCGGCAGACTCTCGTCATCGTTATAGTAGCCACGTCCGCTGTTCCAGTCGTACTTGTATTCCACGCCCATCTTGAAGTTCTGGTTGGTCTTCCCGCTCTTCAGGTAGAAGCTGTTGTTGATCTTGGCAAACAGGTTACCGGGCCGGCTCTCGTTGTAGCCGGTGGCTTTGTAGGAGGTGTTCACGAACTGCAGTCTGTTGTAGCCAGTGGTCATGGCCGTGTAGATGGGGGTCAGTCCGCCGCCGGCAAAGGCCGTGTTCTTCGTGTCCGACTGTGTCAGACTGAGTCCTACGGTGTATGAGAGATGACGTGAAAAGAACTTGTCGAGACGTATTTTTCCGTTGTGTGTCAGTGAGAAAGTGATGTTCTTGTCCTCCGACTCTGTACCGTCCTGAATGGCGTCAGGGTCCTGTCCGCTCCAAGTCTTGGCATAGTTGTAGCGCAGTTTCGTGTCGGTATGCCACGTCTTGCTGATGTCAAAGCCATAGCCTAACGAGAGGTTGTAGCGGTCGAAGGAGTTGGTTTTTTTGCGAGGGTCGCCCCAGGCTTGTGCATAGTCGATGTTGAAGTTCAGCACGCCGTACCTGTCCATGCGCAGTCCCTTGCCTAACGAGTAGTTCATCATGCCCGGGTTCACCTTGCCCTTCATCTGCCAGGGGGTGACACCGATCTTCGAGTGCACCACCACCATGCCGCTGGTCAGGTCGCCATATTCTGCCGAGGGAATACCGCGAATCACCTCCACTTCCTCGATGTCGTCAGCGGCGATGTTGCGCATGTCGGTGCCTGCCAAGGCCGTGTTCGAGTAGTCACCTTGCGACAGGTTGCCGTTGTTCGACATGGGTACGCCGTCAACAATGATGGGTGAACCGAATGCTGAGTTGCTGTTATAGGCATTGGGAGAGGCAGAGCGTATTTGCAATCGCGACCCGGTGGAAGATGTCAAGTCCTGGTTGCCCATGAGTCCGCCGGGTACCAGTTGCATGATGTCTGCCAGCGATGTGGCTTGCAGGTGGTCGATGGCTTGGCGCCCAATAATGCTGCTCGTGGCCTTACCGGACGCATTTTGCCTGGCTACGACGTTGACTTCCCTCAGTGCAAGTGTGGTGGGCGTCATCTGGAAGTTCAGCTTCATGTTACGCGTCACCTTGACCTGTGTCGTAATGGGTTCGTAACCCACATACGAGATGTTGATGGTGTATATGCCTTCCTCTATATTCTTGACAGAGGCTTTACCGTTCATGTCTGTCACAGCCACGGCACCCGAAGGCTGAAGCTGGACAGTCGCCATGATAACAGCTTCTTTCGTGTCTTTGTCCTTCACCGTCAGCTCAACCGAATAGGCACCCGTCGGCTTCTGCGCCCATAGTGACAGTGGCAACAGCAAGGACAATAGCAAGGAGGTTATCTTTGTCGGTGTCATGTTTCCTTATTATTTTTATGGATTGTTACGTTCAGGGTGCAAAATTACAAAAAAATACAATAATATTGCACGTTGTTCCATGTTTTTTTCGTACCTTTGCCACCATTATAATTAAATTCCGATGAATAAACGACTGATTCTGTTTGCGGCCATGGCGTTGATTGCCGCCTGTGTGCTGGCTCAACCGTTGCGTCAGGATGCCACGATACGCATGGGTAAGTTGAAGAATGGTATGACCTACTATCTGCGTCATAACGATAAAGACCCGAAGATGGCTGACTTCTATATTGCCCAGCGTGTGGGCTCTATTCAGGAAGAACCCCGCCAGCGCGGACTGGCCCACTTCCTGGAGCACATGGCTTTTAATGGTACGAAACATTTCCCCGGCAGGGGCAAGAAGCTGGGCATTGTGCCTTGGTGTGAGACCATTGGCGTCAGGTTCGGCACCAACCTCAATGCCTATACCAGTGTAGAACAGACGGTTTACAATATCTCGGCAGTCCCCTTGAAGCGTGACGGCATCATCGACTCGTGTCTGCTCATTCTGCATGACTGGAGCCACTACCTGCTGTTGGAAGACAAGGAAATTGACAAGGAGCGCGGCGTGATTCATGAAGAGTGGCGCCAGCGCCGTGCCGGACGTGCCGTACAGCGGCTGATGGAGCAGGCCATGCCTAAGGTGTATAAGGGCACCAAGTATGAGGACTGCATGCCCATCGGGTCGATGGATATCGTCGATAACTTTCCCTACGAGGACTTGCGCGACTACTATCACAAGTGGTATCGCCCTGACCTGCAGGCCATCGTTGTGGTGGGCGACATCGATGTGGATAAGATGGAGAAGAAAATCAAGAAACTCTTCTCGTCCATCCCTATGCCTAAGAATGCTGCCAAGCGCGAATACTATCCTGTGAACGACAATAAGAAGATGATTGTCGATATCGAGAAGGATAGCGAACAGCCCATCGTGCTCTGCCACCTCTATCAGAAACGCGACGCCACGCCCGATGATGAGAAGAACGACGAGAAATACCTGCGGGGCGACTATGTCGACGGACTGGTTACTTCGATGCTGAACGACCGTCTGTCAGAACTGAAACAGCAGGCCGTGCCACCCTACCAGAGTGCTACGGCCCGTGTGGGCAATTTCTTCCTCAGTCGTACCAAGGAGGCTTTTGCACTCTCCATCAGCTGTAAAGAGGAGAACGTCTTAGGTGGTATTATCGCTGCCGTCGGTGTGGTCGAACGTGCCCGTCAGCATGGTTTTACGCAGTCCGAATTCCAGCGTGCCAAGAGCCAGAAGCTCAGCCACGACGAGCGTAAGTACCGTGAACGCGACGACCGTCGCAACGCCAAGTACGTCAGCGCCTGCGTCAACCATTTCCTCAGCGGCGAGCCGCTGATTTCCATGGACGACCAGTTGGAACTGACGCGCCGCTTCGATCGTGAGGTGACGCTGCAGGAGGTCAACGAGGCTGCCCGTCAGCTCATAACCGACCAGAACCAGGTGGCCCTTATGTATGCCCCTGACAAGGCAGGATTCACGCTGCCCACTGAACAGCAGATAGAGAACGTCATCCTGGCAACCCAGCAGCTGAGCTATGCTCCATATCCCGAGAAGGAACCTACCGTCGATCTTACCGCCTACCTGTCATCTCTGAACTCGAAGTCGGCCTCTATCGTTAGCGAACGCAACTATAAGCACGGCTTTGTAGAGTGGACACTGTCCAATGGCATGAAGGTGTATATCAAGCAAACCAACTTTGCTGCCGATGCCGTCTCGATGACCATGCGGGCTGAGGGAGGCACCTCGGTCTATGGCGATGAGGACATCCCCAACTTCGCACTCCTCAACAGTGCTATCACGGAAGCCGGCGTGGCTGAGTTCGATGCTACCACCCTGCGACGCATGCTCACGGGTAAGTCTGTACGTGTCAATATCTCGGTAGGCACACGCAGTCAGACCATCAGCGGCGGTGTGTCGCAGCAGGATTTGCCTACACTCTTCCAACTGGCCCACCTCTACTTTACACAGCCTCGTCGCGACACCATAGCCTTCCAGGGTTTGATGAATCGTCAGCGTTCGTTCCTGACCAATCGCAACGCTGCGCCAAAGGTTGACTATAACGACTCGCTACGCGCCATACTCTACGACCATCATCCGCGTGTAAAGCCAGTGGTGCAGAGCACCCTCGACCATGTCAGCTACGACCGCATCTTAGAGATCTACAAAGAGCGGTTCAGCGATGCCTCGAACTTCAAGACGGTTATCATTGGCAACTTCGACGAGTGGGAGTTGCGCCATTTGTGCTGCCAGTATCTCGCCACGCTGCCCTCTACCTACAAGGCCGAGAAAACCAATTGGCAGAACGTGCCGCGCATGACCGAAGGGTCGAAGGTCAGCGTCTTCCGCAAGAAGATGTCCACCCCGTTGGCCAATGTCAGTATCTTCTATTCTGCCGACATTCCCTTCTCACCTCAGGCCGACTTGGAACTCGACTTCCTGACACGTGTGCTGAAGATAGCCTATACCGACTCAGTGCGCGAGGAGAAGGGAGGCACGTATGGCGTGACCGTAGCTTTCGACTTCGACAAGGATGAACGTCCTAA
Organism: uncultured Prevotella sp.; assembly: GCA_946188165.1. GTDB lineage: Bacteria > Bacteroidota > Bacteroidia > Bacteroidales > Bacteroidaceae > Prevotella. Next base: position 36,914 of record CAMHTW010000016.1, on the reverse strand, counting down.
CGCAACGATGAAGATTTCGTATAATGCTGATCCCGACCGTTATGCTGAGCTTAACCCCATCATCTATCAGCAGCTGGCAAATATAGCCAAATACGGACCTGTGGCGTCCAGCATGGAAAAGGTGAAGCAGTATCTGGTCAAACAGTATCAGCAGGCTGAGACCACCAACGACTATTGGAGCTATGTCATCTGGCACGAGTTGGACGACAATGCCGACTTCGACAAGGATTACTGCAAGATGGTTGAGGCCATGACGGCACGGCAGGTGCAGCAGATGGCTCAGCGGCTCATCGGCGCCCACCGCTGCATCGAGGTCACTATGCTAAGTGAGAAATGAAAAAACAGAGAAACATTAATCTTGAAACACTTATAATGTTATGAAGAAACTTGTTTTATTTGTCGCAGCCGTTGCTGCATTGTTTGCTTGCTCCGACGAGAAAGCACCGTTTAATTATCGTGGTCTGGCAATGAACATGCCCTTGACACAGTTTATGGATTCACTGAAGGCACGCGGCTTCGCCGTCGATACAGCAGCCTCGGACAGCGGTAAGACATGGGTGATGAAGAGCGAAGGCGTCCCTTACCATGTACTGTTGGCCTTCAAAGGCGAGAAATTGCTCATGGCACAGGAAAACTACACCATGTCAACCAACGACAGCACACGTGATGCCTGGCAGGAACTGCGTGACAATCTGGAGAAGGAACTGGGCACGTGGCCCAATATGCCTAAGCATGGCGACGACCACAAGGTTGCAACCTTCGAGACCGACGGCGGTTTCATCACCTTAACACTTGAGAATACCTATTCGCCTAACCTCAACGTTCGTTATACGGTGAAGGAAGAGGAGAAGTAATGTTGACTAAAAAACGTGTCGCCAATAAGCGGCACTTATCCAAAAATAAGCGTGCTTTATTTTGCAATAAGGCACGCTTTTGCTTAATTATTATGACTCAGAGTGATAGACCCCATGAGTCATTTTGCGGACTGTTCGAACTTGAAGGTGTAGAAGATATCTCCAGCTGTCTGTCGCAAGAGGCGAGGGAGAGCGTGGCAGCTATCATCACGAGGATGTTTCTCCAGTATTTCATTGTTTTCATATCTTTATTTGATAAATCTTTCTGGTTGCGTGCACAGCGGAACTGACCCTGTTGTGCACTTCACACTCCCAGCACCACAGCAGGGTCGATATTCAGCTGACGGCTCAATTCTCTACCAATTTTCAGCGATGGCTCGCTTTTGCCGTTCATGATTTCACTGACACGGGCATTGCTAAGACCAAGCATCTCTGCGAGTTTAGTTTGGGTGATGCCCATTTCGTAGAGACGTAGTTTGATGACATCTATCAGCGTAGGTTTACTGATGGGGTAGTGGACATCCTCATATTCTGCTACCATATCAGAAATCATATCCAGCTCCAGATAGCTTGGGTCGTCTACTGGAGTAGAGTCGTTAACCACTTTAAGCAGTTCATCAATTCTTTTCATCGCTGCTCTATAGGCAGCTTCGCTCTTAATCTGTGCCATACCTATATATTCTTTATATCCTTAATTGCATCATACTCTGAATGTGTTCCAACAAAACGGATATATACCGTCTTGGGCGTAAACAATATCAAAACCACTAGGCGATAGTCGTTGCCTTTGATGTTGAACACAAACCTCTGATTGCCAACAGCATCTACGCTGTTAAACGTGTTCTTAATATCGGCAAAACAAGTCCATTCCGCTTTCTTTGTCTTTTCGTACCATTCCTCCAATGCTGTCTTAGATTGAGGATTTTTTGTATAGTATTCAACCAGTGTACTTTTGGATATTATTCTCATTTTTGTTGTTTTTGGGTACAAATATAGTACTATTTTTCGGAATTTCCAAATATTTTTCGGAAAATCTTAAAAATACTCAATAAATAACAGTTTCAAATGATGCCATCCTCACTTCTCACGTCAGCCATCCTATTTCTTCCATCAGCCATCGTTAATGTCATTCAACCCTGACATTACGACAGCAATTCATGCTTTTCTCCTCTTTTGTCGCGAGACTCGGTTCCTGTCGCAACAAGTCGATGAAGAAATAGCCTCATTTCTTGTTTTCTCATAAAAAACGCCCTAATTTTGCATCAGAAAAAGAAAGGAAAGAGTTCCAACTATTTAGATTTAGGTTATATTGTTTCATAAGTTTTTTGTTTTGGTTATTGGTTAGTAGTTTTCTCATAGAATTTGGTTTTAGTTATTTTGTAAAACAATCATTTCGGGCCCGCAGCGATGCAGGCCCGAAGTGGTTATTATGCGTTGTGTCAGGAACCAGGTATGAAGTGAACCCAGATCTCGTGTGAGCGTTTCAACTGCTACGTAGAAGCAAATGCACCTTTCCTTTTAATCGCGATCTTCAGTGAGGAAGAAAGCTAAGAAAGAAGGAGCGACTAACCATCACGGTTGGTCGCTCCTACACTACTGCTTATTTATATTCATTAATTGTTGACTTAATGGTACTTGAAACATCAGGATGTGCACATAAGTAATCATACAGATGTTTTTCCAAGAAATCACCAATGTAGGTGTCGATAGAGACACCATTCTCTTCCATTATGTTTGATGATAGTTTTACTTTTGTCGATGAATCAAAGATGGGATCGTCAACTCTAATTGCAATTGCGGCCACCAAACCATACAGTATTGCATCGTTCTTCTTTCTGCCATAGACTCTCTTCATGGTTTTGATAAAGTGCTTTTCAAAAGCCTCTTGATGAGTGCCACCTAAAGGTGTATAATGTTTATTCACATATGAATAGATTGTTCTTCCACTCCGATAGGTATGCGTAAAAGCAATCTCTATGTCATATCCAATGAAATGTATAATGGGGTATATTGCTTCAGATTTAACATCGTCGTGTAACATATCCGCAAGTCCGTTAAAAGACAGCATTTGAAGGCCATTATATTTTATGGACAATCCTGTGTTCAGGTATGAATAGTTTCGAAGCATATCAATCAGAATATCTTCATGGAATCGATAGTCCTTGAAAAGCGCAATATTCGGTTCAAAAGATACATATAAACCATTGCTCTCATCTGTAGACTTTGTTATGTCCTCCTTTAATACTCCGTATTCATAAATAACAGTTCTAACTTTGCCGTCATGATAGCTTCTTACTTCAAGATACGAACTAAGTCCATTAACAATTCTAAGACCCAGACCATGTAGGCCAATAGATTTTTCACCTATCGGATAGAATGCATTTGATTCTACTACATCTAAACATTGAGTCAGGTTATCTAATGCTATACCATTACCATTATCGCGTATGGTAATGCGATGTTCATTCATCAAATCCACTTCAATTTGACTATTGGATTTGTTTTCGAGTTCATCAACAGCATTATTAACCACTTCTTTCAACATAACATAGAGGCCATCATCTGGCAAAGCCCCATCACCTAACCGGCCAATATACATGGTGGGCCTTATATGGATATGTTCCAATAATGATAACTTGAGATAATTCTTGTTATTGGTATTTTCCATATCTATCCTATTTTATCACAATCAAAGTAAGAACGAGTCATATTCTGTGGTGCAATCTCAATTCCATACTTATTTAGGAAGAGCTGAACCAGTAATGACCGTTGACTGCTAACACCGATAGGTGGAACGGGCGATACCGTGCTCGTTTCAATGAACATACCTTTTTCAAGGTGTTGACGTTTGTCTTTACATGCGGCATTGCCGCTGTTCTTTACTACAATTCTCCAAAGTGCCATAATTATAATTATTTAGTGTGAAACATGCTTATAATCCGTTTGTAGTGGACTCTTTATTTGTATTTCTTGCTATATCTCTAATCCTATTTATTGCAATATCATGATTGAACGAATCATGGGTGTGGGATGTATAGCCATTCCCCACTTAATCATAAACTTTCCAGGTACAGTCTCAATCCATTCGCTAAATGGTTTCAGCTCTTCCATCAGCAATGGTCGTTCTTCGGGGAAGAATAAAAACACCAAAACGCGATTATATGGTTCATGACATTTGGAACACTTCTTTATCTGTTCCACCAATAGCATCATTCTATTTTCTTTATCTGCGGGTACAGATACATCAAAAGCGTGGATTTCTTCACCTTCTTGAAAAAGGTCTCTAACATCATTTATATCTATATTAACGAGTTTATTGGTTAAGTCCAACACCTCTTTTACGAACCGATTTGTTCTAATATCTTTCATGTCATATACTTTTATGGATTTCAATGTTGATTTCTGTCTCAAACTCGCGTACATAGATGAAGTCTGTAATTGCGAATTCCATATGTTCATAGAGGTTGTGGAAAGCACTTGTAAGGTGTAATTCCTTAGTGAGCTCTCTGTCAAGTCCTTCATTCCAATTATTATATTCATCTTCCATTCCGATGAAGCTTTCAAATGACTCGTCATTGTCGGGAATGGAGAGTCTCGTCAGCGATACGCCATCGTCATATAATCTGTTCCAACCAGAGTCACAAATGGAATTCCACAAATTCTGCCTGTCATCTCCTTGAACGGGATGAAGTTTCGGGTAATCGTAGCTGAGATAACATTTTGCTTCGATTTCAGCATCCTTGAAATCTACATTGTCTTTGATGTTGTCCCAGATACGATGCGCCCTGTCGTATAATTCCCGCAGGGCGGCAGTCAGCGCATCATTGAATGCGATGATGTCGGGGAGGATTTCTTCCTGATTAGCCAGAACCCTTTTGTTTATCATGTCCTTTCGTAAGGATAACAAACAGCCGCAGTTAGGATAATCACATGGTAATTTATCGTACTTCCATAAAATCTCATGCTCTATGCATTGAATGTCGTAATCATGAATGTCAATCATATTGCTACTTATGTTTGATTATATTATTAATTCGTCTCCACAATTTATTAAATCCAAAGACATTTTCCTTTTCTATTGAAGTAACAGCGAAGTCAAGTAACGTCATTAGCAATATTTCCATATAACTCTTTTGTGGAACGTATTGCTGTCGAACATAGATCTCTACATATGCTTCAATTTTTTCACAGACTTTCTGGGCGGCATCAACGTACCTTTGTTCTTCCCCTTTGGGGACATTCACTTCTAAATCCCAGTCGTAGACGTGAAGGGTCATCTTTTTCTTTTCTGTGTTCTTTAATTTAATCATATTGCGCATTGTATTCTTTTTTTTGCAAAGGAAATAAAAACCCCTGCCAACTGGAGGCAGAGGTCTAAGAAAAAATTTATTATTTACAAAAAAACTATGCTATTGGGTCTAAGCAGAAGTCTTTACGCTTACAGGTTTTACAGAATTTACCCATCCATAATTCATCAAACTGGTTCATTGCTTGTTCGACAATTTCTGGTTCATCTGTAAGGATGCCGGCTTCAAAGTTTCTTTTATTATCCGTCTTCATACAGATACCAGCACCAGTAAGGTTTGCACTACCGATATATACTTCTTTTCCGTCAAAGACAGCATCTTGAAATGAACACGAGGACATAGAACTCGCTCCAAGCGGTCGTAAAGAACAGGGTACTTGTCAAAGTCCTCTCGAAAATTTGGGCCTGGTTCTTTAGCATGTACAAGTCTTACCTCCACGCCACGCCGAATGAGTTGGGCAATGAGAGCCAGAAATGGTTTCTTCTCTTTACCCATCTCCACGTAGAGGTCTTTTATGTCAGCAGTACCAATCCAAAGCATGTGCTTCACGGATTGTACCCGTGAAAGTACTTTCTTATAGTGTTCGATATTGGAGATGTATGTGAACATCTGTATATACTATAATCTTGGCAAATCTATACTTAAACGATAAAAATCTCTGTAGCCTTCAACTTTATTGTTTTTTACAGAATCAGATAGTACTGCTCCTAGATTTGTTGTTTCTTCGTCTGGGTGGATAATAACACATTTTGGAGTACTTACATTATTATTCATAAGATTCAAAAAGCGTTCGTCCCTTGCATAAGCACTAATTTCCCTTATGTCAGCTATCATCGAGTCAACATGGCCACGCCTTCCATTATATGAAGAGTACCATAATTTATATTTTGCGTCAAGAACAATACCTTCTCCAATATGTAGATAGTCACATTGTGTACCATAACTACCTTTTACTTGAAAGAGTATATTGTTAGGATAATGAGTTTGAAGTATTCCTAAAACATAAACCTCATAAAGACGAGACATGTCAATCCAGAATAGAGGAACTTTTTTCTTCCCGCTACCATCAGTTAATGCATTGTCTTGATGCCTGATAATACATTTTGCTAACTTTATGGCTTCGGAATAATACATATTAAGTTTGTCAAATTTATAATTCCTTATAGATTCGAGACGAACATTGCTATCTATGTTCTTAAAGGCTTCAATTAACTTCATTTTTGATGATAGGAAAGCAAGGCCCGTCATATTACGAGAACGAGAACGCACATTTCCTAATAGAAGAATAGAAATGTCTAAAGCTTTCTTCAATAATCGATTAACTGGAATATTGGCAGAGAAAACTTGATACTGACAATAGAAATAATCTTCTTTCTTTTTAATTTCATTTTTTCTCCAATTAGCAATAGGTCTTAACTTCCCTCGAATTTTGGAATGAAGGTTTTCTTCAATAGTTATATAATCACGTTTTAACCCTTTTCCTACAAGCTTATCCAAGATGTTTAAATACTGCATTACCAAAAGAGGCGTAAGTATATTATACAACTCTGTACTTGCATATATCTCCTTTTCCCAATTAATGTCGTAACAAGATGAAAAATATTCAGATGAAGGTTGATACAATAGTGCAAAGGAGAATAGAGACATAAAGTCTAAATTCTCCAATTTCGGTAGAACCTGAATATGTTGTCCGTTTATCTCACTTAAACCGATATAGTAACTCGACCACCAAAAACCATCATCACCTCTGTTAAGCGCAAGTTGCTCAACAGGCATCGATGTATAGGTTTCACGCAGATCAAGTTGATCTATATAATCATCTAACAATTGAGTTTGCTCTCGTAATGTAATCATTCTTTGAATGGTTTGCTTATTAGTCCATCTTTATAATATTCGTCTAATAGAGGTATAACTTCGTATTTCCATTTAAGTTCCAGTTGTGGTATTGAATCAGCAATAAAATAACTATGTCCAATCATTAAATCATCAAGGTCAATGTCACCTGATGGATATTTCTTCAAATGTTCGTATACTTTTCTGAAATAATCCACAGCTTTTTTGCCGACATCCCCATTCTGTCTGCTAACAATACTTTCATTTGCTTTGACCGTAAGGAATGCAAATCTCCGACGCAAAGCATAGTCAATCGTTCCTACACTTCTGTCGGTTGTATTCATTGTGCCAATAATATAAAGATTGTCAGGGATGCTAAAAGATTCTTTGCTATAAGGTAAAATCGCTGAAATAGCATTTACACTGCCTTTTCTCTTGTCTGGTTCAAGCAATGTGATAAGTTCTCCGAAAATTTTAGAAACATTACCACGGTTAATTTCATCTATAATGAGAAAATAGTAATTGTCAGAATCATTAGAAGCTTTATTACAGATTTTTCTAAATATTCCTGGTTCTACATTGTATGTGACATGTCCATCCTTGACAATCGGCTTTAAACCCTCAACGAAATCCTCATAATCTAAAGATTGATGGAAAGTAGTGAATTCTACGAACCCATTATTTACCATGTTGTTATATTTTTCCATTATTTCTTGACGAGACATATCTGGCATATACTCTCGCTTCATCTCTACTATAATAGAAGCTGTTGTATATGTTTTTCCCGTTCCTGGTGCTCCTTGAAGAATTATGTTTCTTTTTTCCTTTAATAGTTTTACGGATTTTTCAATCAGTTCCATACCTTTTGCCGCCTTCCATTCTTCCACAAAATCATAAAATCTCCATGCATATGTGCTTCTTAGATATATGTCATCAGACGAGTACTGACTATTGATATAAACTTGTAAATGATGACTTAACTCAATATCTGACTGGCCTATATAATTAGGGAGACCAAATGGACGCAAGATGTGATATAGTTCCCATAAGTTTTTTCCTGTTACAACTGTTGATAAGTGAGTGGGCTGAAATGCAGCCAAGAATCGAAGTGCTGCAGCTCTCATGCTTTTACCCCCGACTTTTGTTGTGACACTGATTATTTTATCAAACAATTCTTTATTTGTTTGCAATTGGAAACTATCAGAAGTAACAATCTGATATAAATCTTCTAAAAAAAATGCTTCCCAGTTATCCACAATAGCTTTTCTTTGATCATGAGTGAAATTACCTTGCATCAATGAAGATACACAGTTGTCAGACGCAAGAAATTGATCGCGATCTTCACCCGTCCAAGATGAAATAGGCAATTTATTTTTTGCATAATCTATGAAACGTGGAGTAAATTTTTTGTAAGCCATTCCCCATCCATCATTCGCATGGATATCTTGAAAAACGTTATTAAGTTCCATATTTTTATAGTTTTAAATTAAATAATCATAATCGAATCAGCAAATATGAACAAGAACTACCATGAGTATACTCCCTGATAAAGGATTTCAATCACAGGTTTTTCCGTATGTACTTGCTTCCAATAATTACGGGCATATTCCTTCACTTCAGAGAGTGGAATATCACAAGGCACATTGGTGAACCAGTTCATGTCAAAAGATTGAGTAGAACCTCCTAATAGATTAACGTTAACTAACTGATAGTTGGAATCACGGAATTGAGTTTTGAATTCCATTGCGTTCTCCTTGTTATCAAATAAGAAAAGCGAATCCATTCTTGACGGCATATTAGGAAATTCAAAATTTCGAATCATTTCCCAAATAAATTCCCAAAGATAATGTTCATTCCCCCAATCATAGTATAGTCCAGTCTCATTAATATCAGCAATATAATTGCTGGCAAATGCATACAAATCGTCGCCATTTATATACCTAATTGGGTCATCTATGAGCATTTGATGTAAATCATATTGTGAGGCTTTTGAGATGAAAAAATCATTTAGCAAATCTAAAAATGCAGGCACATTCTCTGCAACTCTGACTGCATTCTTAATTTGTAATCCAGTCTTTTGAGAGAATATGTATATGTCGTGACTTAGTTTTCGATATGCATAAACCTCTTGACGAAAGGATGATTTCTGTTCACTAGTTAAAATCTGTCCTTTAGGTTCTTCTTGTGGATTAAGAATTCTATACATAGCTATTAGTAGTTAAAAATTTTACAAAATTTCTCTTGCTATCCACGCACATGCTTCGGCATCGGCAAGTGCATGGTGGTGATTCTCCATGTTGAAGCCACAGGCTGCAGCAACAGTCTGAAGCTGGTGGTTCTCTAAGTCAGGAAGTACTCGCCGTGAAACACAAAGGGTATCGTAGAACTCGTAGTCAGGATAATCCATTTGATATACACGGAATACGGCCTTCAGACAACCTTCGTCAAATGGTTTATTATGAGCGACCAGTGGTAAACCTTCAATCAAAGGTTCAATCTGTGCCCATACTTTCGGGAATACTGGTGCATCGTCAGTGTCTTCATGACAGAGGCCATGAACCTGAGAACACCAGTAGTTGTAATAGTTCGGCTCTGGTTGGATGAGCGAGTAGAACGTATCCACAATCTCACCATTGCGAACAATGACGATACCAACAGAACAAACAGAGCTGCGCTCATTGTTAGCCGTTTCAAAATCTATAGCTGCAAAATCTTTCATTTCGGGTCATCTTTGTATTTGTTCCACATTCTCTTTATCTTACCTGCTATCTCTTTGCGGAGCCAGTAGGGTTCAAGTATCTCCATGTCTTCACCATTCCAAAGCAGTTCCTGCTGGAAGTCGAATTCAGGACGGAGATTGAAGGTAAAGAGGCTGTACTCTTCGTTGCGCTCTATCTCTTCCTGCGACTCGTGCATCTTCAGGTCACGGATGTAGTTGGCCTGTCCTGCTGAAACCTTTAGCTTAACTGGCTGAATCTTTACAGACTGTTCGGCAATGATACCAAAACAGCCATCAAAGAAATCCTCTGCCGTCCAGTCTTTCGGCATTTCAAATGTCTCATCTGTAGCATGAAGATATTTGATACGGTCAAGAGAATAGATACGCGGTCCTTTCTTATAATAATAGGAATAGGTGCTTCGGGCAACCAAGTACCAACGTTGCCGGAATAGTTTTACACAATACGGCTGCACATCGAAGTTGTTCTCCTCGTCCTTCCAATAGCTGTGATAGGTCATGTTGAGCACACGGTTTTCCTTCATGGCCTCGATGATGGGCTGAAGGTAGTCCTGGCCAGACGGCACATATTCCAGAATGATACGGTCTTTGATGCTCTGGCTGTTTGCTAAGGCGTTGCTCACACAGAAAGTGTTGTAGAGCCAGGAACGGAGTCCGTTCTTGCTAATATCCTCTTCATTCTCGATGTAATAACGGTATTCGCCACGCCCCTCATTGGCGATGTTGATACCAAACATATCCCAGATGACATAACGCCAGTTGTCGAAGGTGCGTTTGGGAATATCCACACCTCTGCTGATGTCATCGCGAAGCCACAGCTCATTCAGTTCCTTGAAAGAAATCTTACGTCTACGATAGATGGTCTCTATCACCCAGACGTATTTGGTAATCAAACTTTGTCCTCTGTCGTTGTCCATATTTCTTTGTTTTTTGTGCAAAAGTATGGCAAGGGTGCGCCAAATCGTGGCAGAGCTTGAAGGAAATGCGATTCCTTTCTTTTTTTTCGTTCCCGCATCCGTAGGATGCAAATATACGAAGAATTATTGAAAGTAATACATTTTTAAACGAAAATCTGTAGAAATATGCTCCAAAATTGGGAAGAAAAGAGAATAATCCTATATTTGCAACAGATTTGCGGTAAAATTGCCCCAATTCATTATAAATTCGGAACCGTCCTGTCTTTTCAGGCAACGAGGAATAAAGCGGAAGTATTTGGGAATAACGCAAGAGTAATTAAAAATAAAGCGGAAGTATTGAGCAATAAGTGCCGCTTATCGCTTGTGCCCTTTGAGCTTATCGCTTCTGCCCCTTAAGCGATAAGCAAGCGAGCCTTCCGCTTATCGCTCGTCAACCGCTTGGATATCGCACGTTAAGTTGTTCTCAACTACGCAGCTAGTTATCGCAATAACTGCGCTTCATATTGCAGTAGAAAGCGTAGTTATGAAATTTACAAGCATAGTAGTTGCACTCAGAGCAAAACGGCATGTTACTACCAGAGAAACGGCATTTCTCTCCAAGAGAAACAACGTTTTGCAAAAGAGGCAGGAAAACAGAAATCATACCAATCAAAGGAACATCTCCAATATAACCAGTAAGTAACTCCAATGTAACAAGGATGCTGCAAGCGAGCAACACTAATTCATGTTCGGTAGATGTCCGGTACTTGTCCGGTATATGTTCGGTTTTAGACCGAACAAGTAGCGAGCATATAACGAGGAAATAGCGGACATGAATAGAAGGAGCATCGAAGCAAGACTGGGGCTAAAGTATGGGAAGAGTGGAGGTAAATATGAAACGCGGTAGAGAGGTATTAGTGAAAACAGTGAGGACAGGTTAACGTCTCGTCCAACTGCGGAATAATACAGTAAATGCTGCAACATTCATCGTTAGGGGTTCGAAAAAACATAATTTTCTAGAGAATCATAAAATATTGGCAGAAAACAGTGAGAAAATCATTCAATTTTTAATCGAAACCCATCGAAAATTAGTATAAAGTATGTGAGAAATTCTAAAACCTAGTGACATATGACATAAATTGAAGGTATTTTATTGTATCTCAATAGTTTACAAAATTACATAGTGACATAATAGTGACATAAAACCGACATAGAAGTGACATAAAAGCGACATAATAGTGGCATAGTTGCGTGTAATAAGCATGTAATGTGTGCATAGTAAGCTAGCAGATACAGAGATATTAGGTTACAACTAGAAAGGCTATGAGTAGTTACTCAATTCTCTAGAGAATTCGAGTGCTAGTAGGCCTCTAGCGATTGAGGAGATTAGCGCATTCGGTTCAATTCTCTAGAGAATTCTTTAACAAGGCATAATCTCAGGCAGTGGAAGTATTAATGGCGCGATGAGCTAGTACACTAGTCGACAGTTAGCATCCATAAGAGAGGTAAAAGTGGCGATAAATACAAGAAAATGCCAGATTTATGTCGGATGTATGTCACTTCTATGTCACTTTTATGTCACTTTTATGTCACTAAGTGCCTTGTAAATAGTCGTATAATTATCTGATATTCAAATAATAGCATAAATAATATGTCACTATGTCACTAAAAATTGAGAAATTAAGAAATGGTTTTGAAATTGTAGTGTAATATGGAAGAGGGAAATGACTGGAAAAAGATGTAAAAAATGGTTATAAGCTATCATATATAAATAAAAAGTTGTAACTTTGCAGTCGAATTGAGAATGCAAAATACAGGAACTAACACCAACGATTATGAAAAGGACATAGAAGATGATGCTGGTCGCCATGCTTTCGGCCGTATGTTGTAGGACAACGGGGACAGGAGTGTTTCATTGAAAGATATTGTTTACTATTTTAATAGATTTCTTCCACTATTTCCTTCTAGTACCTGCATCTGCTGGATAGCAATCTGGTTAAGCTTTACGAGTCGTTCGCCTTGTGGCACTCCGGCAACATTCTTGGTAATAATGATAAAAAGCCGAGGTCAATTCCACCCACCGCGTAGGACTCATCGTAAAGGCGTTGCTGCCTGCCTCAGCTAAAAGGGGGTCGAATTCGACCCCTTTAAAGTTGGGGTTGTTCAATTTCTCCCAAAGACCCAGATACTCCAACGTGTTCTTCTGACGTGCTCACACAGGGACAGTCCCCTTGTGAGGCTGACACCCAAACTCAAGAATCGCTATCATTCTTGATAGCGTTTTTTTTGTTCTACAATAAAAAAGTATATGAAATATTTGGCAAATGTTCATTAATTGATTAACTTTGTGACGCAAATGTAAGCAATTAAGAAAGAATTTTAAAAGTGAGGAGGCACAATAATGGACGCAAAGAAGAAAGAAGCAATTATGGAGTGTACGAGTTTCGATGAACTGCTCGATGCCGAGTACGGGGAGCGTGGAACAGAGGCTCGTGAGAATTTTGAAACCGAGGCTGAGGCATTCTGCTTAGCTGAATGCTTAAAGGAGCAGCGCCGCTTGGCAGGACTGACTCAGGAACAGTTAGCCGCTAAGATTGGCACCAAGAAGAGTTATATCTCAAAGATAGAGAATGGTCACGCGGATGTGCAGCTCTCTACGCTCTTCCGTATTTTCTCAGGATTGGGAAAACGAATCTCGTTCACGGTGTTGTAATAACCAAACTCAAAAAAATGCGGGTCGGCTCTCCGACCTAATGGTGCAGAGTTGTCGAGTAACTAAGCTTCTCGCTCATCGAGAAACGGCATTTCTCTCCAAGAGAAAAGACGTTTAGCGAAAGAGATTAGTCCGTCCCGACGGACTGACAGTCCGCTCCCTACGGACTACGAGTCCGAAGCCTTCGGACTGGGAGTTTGCATTAATCGGACTGAACAAGAGCCTTAAATGAAGAAATTACGATTATTCGATGAAGCGAACGCGAAAAATCAAGGAATTCGAAAATGTCCCTCACATACTCACATGACACCTCTCAAAGGCCGATGTATAAAGGGCTGAAGGCATGTGAGGGATATTCTTCCTCCCTCACGTCTCCCTCACTTTTTTATCTTCGAGCCCTCACGTTAATATGCGATAGGAGTGAATGTGACCCAAAATGTGAGGGTAATGTGAGGGACATTGCTTATCCCTCACGTCCTTTAAACGCCCTGCATATAAGGGCTTGAAGCCTGTGGTGTGAGTAAGTGAGGGTAAAAATGAAATTCATATAAAAAACGAAAGGCAAGCTGTGCTATGCCAACGAAAATACCCCCGATTTCTGTCCGAAATCAGGGGTAAATAATGCAAAAAAGAAAAAAGAGAGCTGTGTGCTCTCTCTTATTGTGTCGACACTTGGACTCGAACCAAGGACCCCCACCATGTCAAGGTGATACTCTAACCAGCTGAGCTATGCCGACTTTTCAGTGCGCCTGACAGGACTCGAACCTGCACATCGTGAGATACTAGATCCTAAGTCTAGCGCGTCTACCAATTCCGCCACAGGCGCTAATCGACGAGTCAATTCCCTTTTGGGTTCTGTCTTTTGCGGGTGCAAAGGTACACATTTTAATTGAGAATTGAGAATTGAGAGTTGAGAATTTTTCTTTTCAGCCTATAATTTTTAATTTCTTAACAATTCACGGGCTTTCTCGATGATGAGGTTAAAGGAACAAAAGCGCGCGCAATAAAAAGTAAAAAGAGCAGGTACGCATCTCGAGTACCCGCTCTGAAAAGGATTTTAATAAACTAAACTAACTTACAAAAACAAATCAAATATGTTATTTCTTACCACCAGCGGGGGTCGCCAGCCTGGCCCTTGCCCTTGAAGGTGACACCATCCTTGAGATGGAAGTCGAGGTTTTGTGGGTCTGCAAACAGTTCGTCGGTAGTGATGTTGAGGTGCATGGCATTGGTGAAGGGACGTGCATCTTCAGGGAAGTCGCTGGTCAGGTAGCAGCCAGAGAACTCGAGCCAACCGGAGTAGTCGTTGTAGCCTGCATTCATCTTCTGACCACCGTTGGGTCCACAGAAGATGGAGTTGGTGACCTGAGCCTCCTTTGGTGCACGTTTGTTGTCGGCACGAATCCATTTCTGCAGTTTGGTGGTGTAGTTGCAGAAGATGCAGCGGTCGAACTTGAAGAGATCTATCAGACAGCGCAGGTCCATGGTCTGGTCTCCAATCTCGCACAGTGTGGAGTTGGTGATGCTGATTGTCTCCATCGTAGTAGTATTCTTACCAATATTAATCATGCCGTAGCCACTGGTTCCAACGTTATAGACGATGCAGTCGTCGATGAGAATCTGGCGGAACGTCACATCGTCGTTGTTGACATAGACCAGTGTGCGTGGAATGTTGCGGATTTCGCAGCCCTGGAAGCTATAGGTGTCGACGTTGTTCTTGTCGGGATTGAACCAGTAGGCCTCGCCCATCTTGTCGTCAATGATGACGGACTGGAAGCAGATGTTACCCTTGTTGCCAGAGAGACGCAGTCCCTTGGTCATGTTCAGCACAGGCTTCTGGCCGTTGACCGTCTTGCCTGCAAAATAGACGTTGACGGCATTCTCAGGAATGCGCAGCTGGTTCTCGATGTCGTACTCCTGACCGCCAGTGAAGATAAGCGTCACAGTCTCGTCGGTAGCCTCAGTGAGCAGCGTCAGCAGGTCGTCGCCAGGATTGACTTCGATGGTCTGTCCGACGGCTGAGCCGAGGGTTCGGAACTTCCACGTGCCACGCAGGAAACCGTTGTTCAGAATCTGTGCTATATAGTTCGTGCCGGGCGTCAGTTCGCCAACGGACGTCTCGCCAGCCTGCTGCATGGCAGCAGTCACGCTAATGGACTGTATCCATGTGGTGTCTTTGCCCGACAATTGTCCTATCTTGATGTCTGATACGGCTTTGTCGGCCTCCCAGCGCAGATTGACATCGTTGATACCTGGTGTGACGGAAGTAAAGATTTGCTCGGCAGGTGTCATGAAACTCAGTCCGTACCAGCCCGATTCACTTCCCGTTCGCTCGTTGATGGCTTTGATGCGGGTCGAATAGCGTGTGGTGCCATAGAGGTCTTCGAACAGCTTCAGATATTCGGTCTGCACGGCAGTCTTACCTGCACTATAGGGTGTCAGCGTATCGGCCTTCACCTCCTCAGTACGTATGATGTCAGCAAACTGCATGCTGTCAAGACTAAACTCGAAGACGTATTTCGTAGCCTCGGCCACACCGTTGAACTTCAGTACGACAGATGTCGCCATAGCCTTCTCCATTTCGAAATGGGTGGTACGATACAGCCGGTCGTAGCTTTTGTCGACTGCCCAATCGTTGGCATCCTCGGTGCATGATGCGAGCATCATACTAAATATAAAATATAAAATATAAGATATAAAACCTTTCGGGCTTCTATATTCTTTTCTTATCTCGGTTTTCATAACTCTTCTTTTTTCTTTTTTATTTATTATTCAGGGCTTCGTCCGCATCACTCCACGCTGTGGTCATAGCCATACGAGTTCTTCAGGTAGCCATTCGACTTGTAGATGTCGTCGTAGTAGATGGAGAAGAAGTGGCGGTAGTTGCATACCTTGTTGCCCATGATATACGTTGCCAGCTTCTCCTGAATCTGCTGACCATACTGCAGTTGTCCCAGTAAAGCGCTATAGTCGTAGCTGGCGCGCAAGCCCGTGGCACAGAGCAGGATGCGTACCGATCGGGTGACTACATCGTTCTCGTTGTTCTCCTTGCGTACCCAGGTCAATTCCTTGTACTGGTCGGGATCGGGATTGGCATTCAGTTGGCGGTAGAAGTTAACTGACGCAATGTCCACCTCGGGATAACCGCTCTCGCCGGTATGCATCTTATAATAGACTTTGTCGGGGAACTGGTTGGGCTCGTAGGTCTTGTCGAAAATCTTGACCGTCTGCTGGCCGTCGTAGATCTTTACCAGTGCCTCCTTCATTTCCTCTATCTTCTGATCGAGCAGTCCCCAGCGTACCAGGTCGAGTTTACGGATACCCTCACCGCCAAACTCCCATGCCCGTTCGTTGACAATAGCATTGAAGAAGTCGCTGTCGTAGTTTTTGATTTCAGGTGAGCCAGCACCGAAGGCACGTTCGCGTACTTTCTCTAAGGCTTCGCGAGCCGAGATGCCTGCCACCGTGCTCTGCGTGTCGGCTCCCTCCAAAGCAAAACGTGCCTCGGCAAACATCAGCAGCACATCGCTGTAGCGCATCAGAATCCAGTTGATACCTGTGTTGGGGCGTCCGCTGGCAGCCTTGGCCAGTGCCTTATAAGCATCGTTGGTCCAGAAATAACACCACTTGCCTAAGTGTACGTTCAGCATGTCGCCACGCATCTGCTCGCCCAGCTGGTTGTTCTCCTTCGTGAATTTAGGCCACCAGCAGGCATAGTCGCGGCGCTGGTCGGTGGGTGTGAACGAATAGAAGTAGTAGCCGTTGGTAGCCACATAGCTGGCGCCCCAGCCCGTATTACCGAAACCGATGTTGCCATCCATCTCGCGTCCCATCAGCGTACCTACGTCACCACTATACCCCAGTCCGTTGGCCACCTCAAACATGTTCTCGCCAAAGCCGTTATAGTCCAGATGGCAGACGGTACTCCAGATGTGTCCGTAGTCGGGATCGAGCTGGTGAGGATTCTGGCCGTCGCCAATGATTTCGGCACACTGCTGTTCAGCAATCTTGTAGTAGTCCTTCCAGTTCTTGACACGTCCCACATAGAAGCCGTTCATCTCGCCCATGCCTGCAACACCAGTGGGGTAGTGTTCGATATTCGAGTCATCGGTAAACTGATTGCCGTCGCGCACGCTCCAGCCACCAGCAAACAGTGCGATACGTGCCAACAGACCTTTGGCAAAGCCTTTGGTGATGCGTTCACAGGTATAGTCTGTCACCTCACCCATCCATGGCAGATATTCGATGGCCTCCTGCATGTCGCGCACCAGGGCGGCATAGATTTCGTCGCGACTGGTCTTGCCGGCATAGACGTTCGAAAGGTCGCTCTTCGACGTGCCCTCCTTATAGGGAATGTCGCCCCAGCGGCGCACCAGTTCGAAGTAAGCTATCGAGCGCAATGTCAGTGCCTCACCCAGATAGCGTTGCATGGTCTTGTTGCCACTCTTGAAGGCAGTGCTGTTGCGGATGCCCTCTACGGCCGTTGCTGCACGCTCGGCCATCTTAAAGATATATTGCCACTGCACGGTATGGTTGTACCAGTCGCTATAGTAATTGGCAGCTCCCGTGTCGCTGGTCAGCTCCTTAGAAGGGTCACTGTTATAGCCGCTGGCCAGTTCGATGTCGCTGACGCCCTGCCAGTTGACGGACATTTTCTGTCCATAGACGTATGTGCCTGCCAAGTCGCTATAGACACCCATGATGGCAGAGCGGGCCATTCCCTCATTCTCATAAATAACCTGTGAGGTCTGCTGCGAGGGCGACTCGGTGTCGAGGAAGTCGGCGCATGATGTAAGGATGAGGGAGGAGGGAGGAAGAATGAGGGAGAATAGTCCTGCTGCCACCACTTGATGTATGATATTCTTGGTTTTCATAACTTTTCTTTTTTACTTTTTTACCTTTTTACATTTAAAACTTTAGGTTCACGCCAAGGATGAACGAACGAGCCTTCGGATAGGCCGAACGGTCGTAGCCCATCACCATATTGTTCGATGAGATGTTGACCTCGGGGTCCTGACCGCTATAGCCGGTGATACAGAACAGGTTTGTACCCGTGGCATAGATGCGCAGACTCTTGGCACCGATGTGGCGTAGCACGCTCTGTGGCAGCGAGTAGCCCAGTGTCAGCGTTCCCAGACGCAGGTACGAGCCATCTTCGACAGCCCAGTCGGTGGTCACGCTGTTGTTCATCAGCGGATGCCACATCGTCTTGCCCTGGTTCAGTTCCTGTAGGCGGACGGGGTTGGCATACTCGCCATTATAGATGTTTAGGCCCGTCGTGGGGTCGATGACGGTAAAGCGCTTGTCCAGCGTCATGTCCGTCGACATGTTCTGATAGCGCTTCGACAGGTCGTAGCTGGTATAGTCAACCTTATTGATATTAAGCACATCGTTGCCATACGACCAGTTGAACAGCGCAGTCAAGTCTAAGCCTTTCCATCCCATGTTGATACCGAAACCACCTGTATGCTTTGGCTGTGCATGACCTATGACTTGGCGGTCGTTGTCGGCATCCACCTTGCCATCGCCATTTAGGTCCTTCAACTTCAGATGACCGGGCCCGAACCATGCTCCCGAGCGCGACAGCACGCCCGAGCAATCTATGGTGCCTTCATTGATGTCCCAGCGCTTGGTAGTCTCGTTGAATGTAAAGTCGTCGAACGAATAGTAGCCGTCACAGACATAGCCATACATCAGACCCACCTCGTCGCCTACGAATACGCGATAGTTGTCGCTACCCGTGCTGGGGAACGAGCCGCCTGAAAGAATCATCTCATCCTTGTCGGTGCCATACAACTTATCTACCTTGTTCTTGTTGAATGAGATGTTGAAGTTGGCATCCAGATAGAAGTCTTTCTTCTGAATCAGATTGGCATTGACGGTGAATTCGATACCACGGTTGGTGGTCTGACCCAGGTTCTGATACTGTGTATTGTAGCCCGAGTTGCTGGGCAGCTGTACCGACATAATGAGGTTCTTGGTCACGTCGTTATACCAGTCGATTGAGACATCCAGACGCTTCTTCAGCACTGTGAAGTCCAGTCCGATATTGGTGGAGTGTTTCGTCTCCCACGTCAGGTCCTCATTACGCAGTACGGTAGAGGGCTGCATGCTGCTCTGACCCGTCTCGCCCTGATAGTACAGGTTCTTTACATTGGTTACGGGACTGTAGGTCTGGCGCCAGTAGCTGCCTACGCGGGCATTACCTGCCACACCATGCGAGAAGCGCAACTTCAGGTTGTCGAGCCATCCCTTAGTGGATTCCATGAACTTCTCGTCGCTGATGCGCCAAGCTGCTGCAAAGGCAGGGAACACACCCCATTTGTTACCCTCAGAGAACACATTCGTTCCGTCGGCACGCAGCGTGAAGGTCAGATAGTACTTGCCTGCATAAACATAGTTAGCGCGTCCGAAGTACGACAGCGTACGGCCGGGTTCTGCGATAGTGGTATAGGTGGGCTCCTGTGTACCGTTGTTCCACATGGCCAGGATGTTGTCCACGCTATAGTCCAGTGGATAGTAGTCGGACTCAATCTTCATATTGTTCGTCTTCGAATGGTTGGCCTCGAAGCCTGCCATAGCGTCCACATGGTGCTGGGCGAAGTCTTTCTTGAAGTTCAGCAACGTGCGGAACGTCCAGTTTTTGCCATCTGTATACTGACGCTTGGCTACGGGGAATCCCGAACGTCCGTTGGCCTCACCGGTGTTAGCTAAGAACACGTTGTCCTGACGGTTGTAGGTGAAACCGTATGTCCCTTCAGTGCGCCACGACAACCAAGGCATGATGTCCCACGTCAGTGCCAGATTGTAAGAATTGTTAAAGAAGGTCTGTTTCTTATACTCGTTGGCAATATTATAGAACGGGTCGTTCAGGTTGCTGATATTCTCATAGCTCAGATCACTGGCATCACCCAGGTCGTCGATGCCCAGATCTGTCAGCGTACCAATCGAGGGATATTTCACACAGTCGCGCAGTTTGTTGCCTGCTGAGACGCTGGGACCGTTCACCACGCGATAAGTCATCTTGCTGTTGAAGTCGAGGCGTAGCGTCTTCGAGAACCTCTTGCTGATCTTGGCATTCAGGTTGTCGCGCTTGTAGTCGGACGACTGCATGATGTACGTCTCGTCATCGTGCGTATAGCTCAGACTATAAATAAGGTCATTGGAACCTCCATTGATGTTCACATTGTAGCTTTGTTTGAAGCCTGTACGGTCGAAAAGCTTCTTCTGCCAGTCGGTACCCTCACGGCTTTTATAGATGTCTATATCCTCCCAACGGCCATAACGGTCGAAGAAACTGGCATTATTGCCACTATCCAACTCGCGCTGCAGGTAGACATACTCGTATGGCGACAGCACCTCGGTCTCGTTATAAAAACGGTTCCAACCCAGCGTCACGTTGAAGTTTACTTCCGTCTTACCAGTCTTACCGCTCTTCGTGGTAACCAAGATAACACCATTGGCACCCTTGGCACCATAGATGGCCGTCGACGAGGCATCTTTCAACACGTCGACACTTTCGATATCTGTCGGAGGAATGTCGGCAATGCTTGATACCTGAAAGCCGTCGACGATGAATAGTGGTTCATTATTCTGTGTGATAGAGCCGCCGCCACGTACGCGTATCGTCACGTCTGCATCAGGCGAACCCTGAGTTGTCACCACATTGACACCTGCCAGACGACCTGTGATAGCCGAAGCGGCATTGGTGGTGGTGATGTGTTTCAATGTCTTCTCGCCAACCGACGAGATACTTCCCGTCAGGTCGCGCCGACGTGCCACACCATAACCCACAGCCACGACTTCCAATTCGCCGAGTGTCGTTTCGTCTTCTTCCAACGATACACTGAGCTGAGCACCCGGGACAGCTTTAACCGTCTTTGGTTTCATGCCCACGTATGACACGACAACCTGACGGCCCTTCCCTGATAGTTTCAGTACAAAATGACCGTCATAGTCGGTCACCGTCGCATTCTTCGGGTTGCCTGCCTCCGCCACCGTAGCACCGATGACAGATTCCCCCATCGCATCTTTCACTTGACCATTCACCTGACCACCTTGTGCATGGGCAACGATGGCGGCAAACAGTAACAGCATTGATAGAATAGTTTGTTTTACCATATTTTTTGATTTGTTATTAAATAAAATATTAACATTCTCTGAACTTTGGTTAGAGTGTGGCGTTGCATTGGCAGTAGTTTTTCCGATGCAAAAGTAGACAACAAACTGTTGCAGAAGGTTCAATAAAGTACGTTTGACGGTGAAAATAATACGGATTTTGCGATTTTCGGACGAAAATACTCTTATTTGAAATATATTTTGTACTTTTGTGCACTCAATTATTCTGCAACAATGAAGAAACTCATATTGCTACTGCTGATTTGTCTGTGTGTGCCATTGGCTGCATCTATCACTCACGACAATGACATACGTATTCAGCACTTCGGAGAAAGCGACGGTTTTTCCGAGGCACTGGTACAACACATGATACAGGACCGACAGGGCTATATCTGGCTGGCCACGTGGGACGGACTACGCCGCTATGACGGCTACCGCTTTGAGACCTTCAAGACACGTCCGGGCGACAACTGCCCTTTGGAAACCAACCGTATCAGCTATCTTGCGGAAGACGGCAACGGCAGCATCATCTGTGGCTCGAACGGGAAATTCTACCTGTTCAATACCCAGTCGCACCGATTTGAAATATATAATAAAAAGGTAAAGACGAAAGTTTACCATGCATCGGAGGCTGTAAAAAAGCTGGTAGCGCAAATCAAAGACTACGAAAACATAGAGGTCCATATTCTGCTGACAGACCGCCAGCAAGGCATCTGGACCTATACACACCGCGGATTGGAAAGACTGTCGCAGACATCGCAGACCGCCAGGACACAAAAGATTGCGCAACAGGGCGAGGAGGTGGTCAGTGCCCTGCTTACCGACAGACAGAACCAGTTATGGGCTGCCGACAAAAACGGCTATATCCGCATCAGCCGGAAGGGAACTCCCATGCGATGGCTGGCTACCGACGGTACGCTACATACTACACCCGTATGCTTTGGCAATGCCGCCTATTGCCTGTATGAAGACAGTAAGGGTATCGTTTGGATTGGTGCCAAACCCGGCGGTTTGTTCCGTCTGACACCTGCTAACGGACGTTTCATAGTAAAACGGTTCGTTCCCGACGAGTATGATGCCTACAGCATCAACAACGAATCCGTCTACGGCATTGCCGAGGATGCCGAACACCGACTTATCATTGCCACTTTTGGGGGCGGCATGAATATCGGTATTCAGCAAACCGATGGCAGCATGCGTTTCGTCCACTGCGGCAATCAGCTGAAGAAATATCCAAAGGATGGACTACGAAGCCGTTGCGTGTGGCTGCTCAGTGACGGCACCGCCTTGTTGGGAACCAATGATGGCCTCTATACCGTATCGCTTAACGAACCCTACGAGAAGATGCATTTCTACGTCAACCGCCGACAGCCCGACAGAGCATCGAGCCTTAGTAACAACTATGTGATGGAAATACTGCAAACACGTAAGGGCGAGTTCTTTTTAGCCACATCTGGTGGGGGCACAGAGAAAATCCTCTCCCGAAAACTGCTGAGCGACACTATTCGTTTCCAGCATTATTCCGTTTCAGAGGGTATTGCCTCCGATATGAACCAGACACTGGCTGAAGACCGTGACGGCAGTCTCTGGATTGTATCGGCAGGATCACTCAGCCTTCTCAATACCTCAACAGGCGTAGCCACCAACTATTGGCGACTGCTCTCAGATGCCGGTGAGGTATTTACTGAAGCTACCCCCGCCCTGCTGTCGGACAGCAGTATGGTACTTGGTACCACACAAGGGACGCTGACGCTCCATCCACAGCAGATGGCCAAGAGTCGTTTCGTGCCAAAAATTGTATTCGACTGTGAAAAGGAGATACGGCTCTCGCCCGACGAGCGTGACATCAATATCCGCTTTGCTGCCCTCGACTACAACAAGAACGAAGAAATAGTCTATGCCTATCGTATGGAGGGTATCGACCAAAAATGGCGGTATACCCGCAACAACGAAATCAACTATGCCAGTCTGGCGCCAGGTACCTATACGCTACACGTCAAGTCCACCAACGGTGACGGTGTGTGGGTTGACAACGAAGAGACCATTGTCCTGCACCGTGCTGCACATTTCAACGAGACACCATGGGCCTGGATGCTGTACGGACTGCTGACGGCTTTGCTGATCTTCATAGTCGGGGCTACCGTCAAATACATCCGCATGCTACAGCGAGAACTTAAGGATACCAGGTTGACCAGCAAAGAACAAATAGAACTTTTAGGTGCACAACTCAAGCAGCTGCTGCCCATTACGGAAGACGTGAAAGAAATACATGAGGAAGACGGACAACTCAGTCATGAAGACCGTCAGTTTGCCAATAGACTGAAAGATTTCGTCACTAAGAATATCGACAATGCCAGTCTCTCCGTGATGGATATGGCACAGGCCATGAATGTCAGCCGTACCGTGCTCTTTGTACGGATGAAGCACATCTTCGACAGTTCGCCCAACAACTACTTGCTGAATACTCGCATCAACTATGCCAAGCGTCTGCTTTCAGAGTCCAGCACACGCGTCTCAGATGTGGCCTACCGTTGCGGTTTTTCCGATCCTAAATATTTTAGCCGCTGCTTCAAGAAACTGACAGGTATGCTACCAAAAGAATATGTTGAGAGCATCAAAAAGGATGACCTATAGGCCATCCTTGATTGTTGCAAACAAGTGCGTAAGCATAATGGAAATATTTATTTGCAGGTAAACGTATAAGATTGCCCTACCTGTGTGCTGATATCATAGATAAAGGTGGATTGCAAATCTGTCTTTATCAGTTTAGAAGTATCTTTCACTATGGGCTTGGGAATGTCGTAAACCAGCATCAGCGGATTGGAATTGGCCCCCTTTGCCGTTTTCAGTCCTTTGCCCTTTAGCTTAACAACAGAGCGCAGACGTAGGTTGCCGCCTATGGTAGAACGGATAGTCACTGATTGCAACTTGCCGTTACGCCACACCATTCTTTCTATTTCAAAGCCACCGCGTGTCTTCAGCCCCGTTACCTCACCATCTGGCCACACGTCGGGTAAGGCAGGGAGCAGGTGTACGCTACCGTCATAGCTCTGTACCAGCATCTCAGCCATACCAGCACAACAGCCAAAATTGCCATCAATCTGGAAGGGTGGGTGTGAGTCGAACATGTTGGCGTATGTGCCACCGTCTTGATCCTTAATAGTAGCGTATGGAGACTTTAGCTTCAACTGATTTTCGATAAGTTTATAGGCATGGTTACCATCGAGCAGACGCGCCCACAGACACACCTTCCAACCCATCGACCAACCGCGTGAGGCATCACCACGTCCGATGAGTGACTTACGTACGGCAGCAGTAGCTACCGGATTCTCGTAAGGTGACACCTGACGTCCAGGATAGGCACACCACAGATGTGATACATGACGATGGCCCGACTTTTCAAGATCCCAGTCTTCAAGCCACTCTTGCAGTTGTCCGTACTTTCCCACCATCATGGGCGGAAGCTGTCGACGGATGGCATCCAAACTATCGGCAAAGGCCTGGTCAATATCCAATGCGTCAGCTGCCAAGCGGGTGTTGTATAGCAGGTCATAAATCATTTGGTTGTCCATCGAGACTCCGGCAAAGACGGCAGGTGCCTGATCGTTGTTGAAAATGTCGTCGTGGTATTTCTTCAGGCCAGGATGGTTCTCTGGTGAATGTGAGGGTGAGGCCACCAGATAGCCTGTCTTCGGCTCACGTACCAGAAAGTCCTGATAGAATCGGCAGGCATCGGCCATCACAGGATAGGCTACCTCACGTAGATAAGCCTTATCGCCCGTATAAAGATAGTGTTCCCACAGGTGCGAACAGAACCATGCATTGCACGTAGGCCAGATAGAGCATGAATGATAGTCCACACTACCCGTTGATCGCCACAGATCGGTATTATGATGCAACGTCCAGCCCCGAGCGCCATACATCTCGCGGGCTGAGCGGCGTCCTGTAACGCTGACATCGCTGACCATCTGTAGGAAAGGCTCATGACACTCAGAAAGATTTGTCACCTCAGCAGGCCAGTAGTTCATCTCCACATTGATATTGGTCGTGTATTTCGAGTCCCATGCAGGATACTGGTCTGCATCGGGATTCCAAATGCCTTGCAAGTTGGCGGGCTGACTGCCCTTCTGCGATGAGGCGATAAGCAGGTAGCGGCCAAATTGGAAATAGGTAGCTGCCAGCCCAGGATCGTTAGTCTCTGAAAACTCACGGATGCGTACATCCGTAGGTTTCTGCTCCTGCTTGGCATTATGCCCCAAATCCAGTGTCACCCGATTGAATTGTTCCTGATAGCGTGCCTTATGCGTTGCCAACGATTGCTGGAAACTTTCCCTTTTGTCACAATATGCGTTTAGCAGTCCAAATGCCTTTGCCTCGGCATCGCCTGTGATATTGTCATAGCGCACAAAGTTGGTGGCCGAACTGATGAGCAGCAAAGTCTCATTGGCACCGCTGACACTCACCTTGCCGTCTTTGCCCGTCACGCTGCCACCTATAGGAATCACCTTGATATACGTAATGCAGTGCAAACCGTTGGGCACGTTTTCTGCATTTGTTGCCGTGGGGCGACTGAACACGCGCAGCATGTCCTTGGCGGCATTGCTGACAGTAGCCGTCACGCGCTGCTTTTTCAATGGTCCGACGAAGGATACATCGAAACTGAGCGCACCTTTTCTGTCGGCTTTCAGATGCACGATGGTGATGTCGTCGGTCAACGATGTAAATACCTCTCGCTTGTAGCACGTTCCATCCGATTGCCACGTGGTGGTAGCCACTGCGTCATCGAGACTCAACTGACGGCGATAGTTAGAGGTGAGAGGTGAGTCGTGAGAGGTTAGAATCAGGTTGCCCACCGATTCATACATCATACCGTGCCCCGTAATACTGCGGTCTGCTGTAATGTTGTGCATGGCCAGATACTGAGCCCGCTGGTAGTCACCGCGATCTAATGCGGCACGAATTTCCGATAGTACAGTCAATGCTTTGGGATTGACATTATTATAAGGCGACCCGCTCCAGAAGGTGTCCTCGTTCAATTGGATGGTGTCGTTCGCCACGCCACCATACTCCATGGCTCCCAAACGTCCATTACCCAAAGGCAGAGCTTCCACCCAATGCTGTGCCGGGCGGTCATACCACAGCACATGGTTTTGTGGAAAGAAAGGTAATGCCCATGCGGACATGAGCATTACCAATGTTAGCCTGACGTTTACAATCTTCATGACTACTAATATTTTATAACTTTCTTTGTAAACAGATTGCCGTCTGCTGTCCTCGTACAGACAATATTCAGGCCACGGGCAGGCGTCTTAAGCTGAACGCCCTGAAGATTGTAGTACTGACTGTTGGCTGTTGGCTGTTGGCCTTTAGCA
This sequence comes from uncultured Prevotella sp., assembly GCA_946188165.1. Lineage (GTDB taxonomy): Bacteria > Bacteroidota > Bacteroidia > Bacteroidales > Bacteroidaceae > Prevotella. Next base: position 10,084 of record CAMHTW010000016.1, on the reverse strand, counting down.
ACGGCATGTACCCCCGTGGTGGTGCTGACGGTGGCAGGCTGACTCAGACTACCGTATTCATTAACGGCTTTGACGCTATATTGGCTGCTTTGTCCGTCGGTAGTGAACGAGTTGTCCTTGGTGAAACCAACCACCTTGTCGTTCTGGTCGATGATGACATAGCAGATGGCATACTCACTTGGCGTCCATGTGAGGGTGCGGTCGGCTGCACCATACTTCAAGTTGGCGGGAGCATCGACGGGTTCGAAGAACTTACGTGGATTCCAGTCGTCATTGCCTGAGGTTACGGCCTCATAAGTATACTTGGCAGCTTCTTCGGCACTAAGTACGGCCTGACGGGTGACAGGACTAGTCTCACCGGCAGTCAGTTTATCCTCGTCAACCTTATAAGTGGTGCGGCGGTTGTTCAGGTCAACGGGATTGCCGTCGGCATCCATCGTGTTATATTCGGCAAAGAGCTTCGGGGCGATATGCCACTCGCTCCATCCCTCAGTGGCCAGCGTAGTTTTCAGCGTGGTATTGATCCATACGGCCTGCGGCTGGTTCTGCCATGCACGGCCCAGTTTGTTGCTGCCACCCTTGCCGTCGATGGTATTGTTTACCATGACGTAGCCCCACGGGGTGCCTGCCGGATGGCTGGGAGCGACAATGACGCTACCCTCACGGGCCAGACGGAAGGTGGAGTTTTCGATGTAGTTGTTGCCGGCACCATAGTAGAAATCGACGGCACCCTCGATGAGACAGTTGTTCACATACTGGCGCACTGTGGTGCTGCGCACGTCAGTGTACCAAGTGTCCTGATAGGAACGGAACTGACAGTTGTTGAAGGCTTGGCGGTCGTTGCGACTGCTCATGGCCAGCCCCATTGGACCAGCCTGTTTCTCTACGCCGTAGCTGTCGATATAGGAGATGTTCTCTGTATAGAAGTCAGTGCTGTTCACCTGTACCACACCCTGTTTACCGTAGGTCTTCGACTGGGGGTTATTGGTAGAGTACTCCCAGCCTATGTCTGACGAACTGCCGTTGTTGATCCAATAGCAGATGGTGGTATTCTCCTTGTCCTGACCGATGAGGTGGATAAATGGCTTGTTCTCAGGAATGGTCACTAACTCTTCGTACTTTCCGTTCTTGACGAAGATGAGCCATGGGGCGATACGGTTTGTGGGAGCCTTGTCGATAGCCTCTTGAATAGTCTTGTAGTCACCAGTGCCGTCAGTAGCCACTATAGCGTCGAACAGTTTGGCAGTAGGTGTGGGACGTTCCATAACGGTGAAGTTGATGTCGCGGGCAGGGAAGGCATTGCCACTAAGGTCAGTGATGGCGTTGGTGCCAATGCTGAGCGTATATGGCTGGCCATACTGAAGTCCGTGGTAGGCATAGGTGACGCTCTTCGAACCGAACGAGCCCGTTAGCGTCTCGCCATTTAAGGTGACACTGCCTGTACCGGCCTTGACACGTTCGTTGAAGCTGAGCACGATGTTGCCGCGTGCCGAAGCACCTGTGCTGCCATCAGCGGGCGAACAGCTGACGAGTTGCGGCACATCCTTGTCGTCCACGGCATTCTGGTCGGCCAAAATGATGACATCTGCAAGATAGAAGCCCTCCGTACCCGAATGGTTACCACCGTCGAAGAAGTCGCTGGTCTCGTCCTCTATCCAGCGGATATATACCATGCCGTCGATGGCCTTGGTGTCTAACTCGCAGTCGAAGTTGACCCAGTCGCTGTTGGGGTTTTCCTCAAGGGTCAGCATCTTGATAGTCTCAAAGCCCTCGGTACTGCTGGTGGTGCTGAGCTGCAACAGCTGGCGCTGGCGCACGCAACTGTTATTAGCAGCTACCAGACTATGTATTTTGATTTTGTCATAATCTCTCACGCTGAACGAAGCCACGAAAGCACGAGGAATCTGTTCCGACTTACTCCAGTCGGTATAGCGGCGGGCTGCCCAAAATTCTCTGCTGCCAAATGAGGCCTTGCCGCCACCCCAGTTGGTGCTGGCGCAGTCGGGACCCTGATAGAACAGCATGACACCCGTGTTGTCAGTGGTGAAGGCATAGTCGGCTGGACGGTTGCCACGTGCCGAGTTTTTGTCGTTGTTGAAGTCCCAAGCCACGATAAAGGGAATGACGTCAAACGAAGCCGTCACCTCGGTATTGCCGTTGACAGTGACAACACGGGTCAGTTCAGCACTGTTGTCCTCCCACGTCAAGAAGTTGGTCACCATATTGGGCACTACCGTCAGTGTTACCTCTGTACCAGCATCATACTTGCCGTTGACGGGTTCGGGCGACAACGTAATCTCGCCCCATTTGGCACCGTCGCCAGCCTTGTTGACAGTCAGCGTATAGGTTTCTATGGTGTCGAAGACGGCAGTGACCGATGTGTTGCCGGTAATGGTAGCAGTGTAGGTAGGCGTTGCTGCCAGCTTTTTGCCGCCAGCGTCCTGCCACTCCTTAAGTTTATGACCAGAGAATCCCATTCCTGTATAGCTGATTTCGGTGCCATTGACGGCAGCATCGCCGACGGGCGACATAGCCACATAACCTGCACCGAGAGGTGTGGCTGTGGTGGTGAGTGTATAAACTGCGTCGCTACCCAGCGTCTCGCCAGTCACTTTGAAACTGTTCAGGTACATATCGCCCGTTGCACCGGCATCATAGCCGATGAGGGCACGCACCTTTACATTAGCCTTGCCATCGACCGCTAGCAAGGCCTTGGTCTCGTTGAAATTGCTCCAGCTGCTACCTGTTGTATTCTGGATGCTTGATGGCATCCATGTTGTGCCGTCATCGGTTGAAACCAGCACATAGACGGGCAACGTCTTGCTGTTATTGCCCGACATGCGGCAGGAGAACTGCAGATTCTTGTAGCCTGCAGCGGACAGTTCCACCTCAGCATAGTTGTAGTGCTGGGTGGCATCGGTGATGTTGCTGATAATCTGCGGTGCTGCAGTGTACATACGCAGTGCACCGTTGTTGTAGTTGGAGATATACCACTTCTTGTTGCCGTCGTTGGACCAAATGGTCAGCGTTCCTGTGGTGACAGTTCCCGATGTGGGATAGAAGAAAGGCTGCTGGGTGGAGAACGTGTACTCCATATTCTCCTTCGAGGCAGCCGAAGCCGTATAGTAGGTCATGTTCCCATTCTGCGTTGTCTGCGTATACTTCACATCGTTCGTAAAGTCCCATGCAGCCAGCGTCACCTGTTCGGCATGTACCTGAACGGTGCTGCAGAAGCCAAAAGCTAATAGCCAAAAGCTAATGACCAATTTGAATCGTAGATAGTGTTTCATTGTAGTTTTGTTTAAAAAATGCTGTTATTGATTGATGTATTTTCGTGTCGAAGTCTGTCCGTTGCTGTAGGTTGTATGCTCTATGACCATGCCGTGATATTCGCCAGTCACCTGGCGACCGCTGAGGTTATAATAGTCCGTTCGAACGACGATGGCATTGCTCGTCAAGTTGTTGATACCCGAGGGGGGCAGGTCAATGCCAACCACCGCAGGGTAATAGTCCTCGAAAGGTTCGTCGGCCATGGCATTACCGGCTTTCATGATATCCTCCACGAGCCAGTTGCAATACACTTCTATGTTCGTGTACCAACCCTTGCTGTCGATGGTGTACTTCACGGCATCCGAGGCATCGTTGGGATTGAGTCCGTTGGCCGTCTCCCATGCGTCGGGCATACCATCGTTGTCCATATCCGTCAACCGTTCGCCGCCTTGGTATTCCGGCCATCCGCCCACATCGCTGGGCGTATCAATGATGCCGTTACGTCCGCTCTTGCTGCCTTTATAGGTAGTAACTCCAGTACGGGCTTCGCGTACGATGCGGCGGTCGATGGTGTCGCGCTTCAGCGAACAGCCGCCATAGCTGAGCACCTGATTGTAGGCTTGCTCAGCCGAGTGTGTCGTCACGTTGCCGTAAGGATACAGCGTGTCGCTCTTGCATTTCGACACAGGGTCGAGCGTGTTGTTGCGGATGCCGTTCCAGTCCCAGTTGGCACCCTTGCCCACATAGTAGTTGCCCTTGATGTAGAACACACCATGTGCATTCGGCTCGTTGCCGCTGTTGCCAGCATCCTTGTCCATTGCCATGAACTCGCCCGATTTGAGGGTAGAACCAGGGCCTGGTTTATAGTAGTTGTTGACGATGTTGTACGAGCCGCCCTCGGCACCATAGCCCACCTTGCCGCCCCAGTTGTAGAACACGCAGTTGCGCATATCCACAATCTCAGACTCTACGGGCAGATTGACGCGATAAGCCTGACCGCTGCCGCTGAAACGCGGATTGCGTGAGTCGTGGTGGGCTAACAGGTTGTGATGGAATGATGCACTCTCGCCGCCCCATATGCCTCCATAGCCGTGGGCACCTTTCGAGTGGCCAGACTCGCGCAGACTTTCCGTCACGAAGCACCATTGTAGAGTGAAGTTTTGGTTCACATAGAACGAGCAGGCCTCGTCTGTGCTCCAACTTGAGGAGCAGTGGTCAACGATAATGTTCTTCTTAAACCGCCCGCCCATGGCATCCTTGCCGTCGCTGGCCTCCGTCTTGTCGCCGGGCCTCACGCGCAGGAACCTTATAATAATATTATCGGCAGCCGTCGTCAGATTAAAGCCACTCAGACAGATACCGTCACCAGGTGCCGTCTGTCCCATGATGGTCACATCGCCATGACCGACCTTCAGCTCCGACTCCAGTTCGATGGTGCCGCCCACGTCGAAAACAATAATCCTCTTGCCGCTTTGGTTCAGTGCCCACCGCAAAGAACCTGTTCCAGAGTCATTCAGGTTAGTGACGTGGATGACCTTTCCACCACGGCCCCCAGTTGTATAGCGTCCAAAGCCCTCGGCACCAGGAAAGGCAGCGGGTAAGTTAGAGGCATCGGAACTTGTTTCGATGCCCGAGCGTGAGTAGCCTCGACCGGAGGTCAAGGCAGGTGCCTGTTGTGCCATGACAAGCATTCCAAAGGATAAAAATACTAGAAGTGTAAAAAAAATCTTCATACTCGTTGATTGACTGTTTAAAAACGTCACAAAAGTATGAACAAATCTTTATTCTGAGGTGGAAGTTCGTCGTAAAAAGGATGAAAATAGTCTGCAATAGGATATTATAGTACTATTTTCCCCCTTTTTGTATGATAATGGTGTCCCCCACCATGTCAAGGGGATACTTTAGTTGCTTAACAGTTCGCGGGCTTTCTCGATGATGAGGTCTATTCCTTGCGCTGTGGCCTCGTCAGTCAGAGCTATAGGGATGTCGGGATCGATGCCGAATTCGGTATGCTGCTTGTTGCGGTCGTACATGGGACAGGCTGAGAAGCGGATGCTCCAGCCGTTGGGCAGCGAATTGGACATGGGCAGTCCTGAACCGCCTCCTGTGCGGTCGCCTACCAGTTTGACGTTAGGCAGGGCGTGCATCATGACGGCAAAGTCGTTGGCAGCACTGAACACGCTTCTGTTGGTTAGCACGCAGACGGGCTTGTGCCAGCGTATCTTGCTGGATGGTTCCAGATAGCGGGCTTCGAGTGGTGAAAAGTCGCTGTGGCCTTTGCCGGTCTTGTGCTGCAGATAGCTGACCAACGTTTTCTCCTGTACGAAGCGGCCTGCCAGTATCTCGGCAGTGGTCAGGTTGCCACCGCCGTTATTGCGGATGTCGATAATGAGACCACGACACAGTGCCATATATGAGAGAGCATCGTCGAGTCCGCTCTCGCCAACAGGAACCTGGAATGAATCGTAGCGAATAAATCCAATGTTATCGTCGAGGATGCGATAGCTCATGCCACCGCTAATCTTATAATCCGTACCCAGATAGTGGCGTTCCAACGTGTCGCTGAAGTTCTGCGGATAGGCCTCGTGCCACGCCCAGTAGCGTCCCATGTCGTAGGAGGTGTATAGGTTGACGTGGCCGTCGCGCAACTCTGCCAGCATGTCTCTCAACACCTCGAAGAGTTGCGTGTCGTTGAGTTTGTCGTTCACACGTACCTTATATTTATTATAGACCTCGTTCCAGTCGAGTCCATACTCATGCTGTTTGTAGTCGAAGAAACAGTAGTGCTCGTCGATAATCTCCCACAGAGCCTCGAAGTTGCCTGTCGGGGAGTCGTCGTGCTCCGTTTCATCTACGCATGATGCGAGCATCATGCTAAATAAAAAATAAAAAATAAAAAATAAAGAACTACCCCACGGCTTAAACAGCGACAGTCTTATTCTCATGTTTCGTTTCATTTGTTATTTCTTATTTGTTATTTAATATTTTTTATTTAGACCGCAGGTCGCAATCGAGAATTGTTTGGTGAATCCTATCAGCAGGCGATGGGTATATACATGCTGGCGCAGGTTGTTGACCTTGGCCTGCTGCATATTGCCTAAGTAGCCGATACGTAAGGCTGCCGACTTCCACAGGTGGACGTCGAGGGTCAGCATCTGGCGCCATTCTGGTGCTGAGACGAAGGTGGTGGGTACAACATTATGGTCGTAGTTGCCTAACGAGAAGATTTCGTAGTACGACTGTCCGTAGTTGGGCGAGAACATGATGCCACACAGGGGGAGTGACACTTCGTAGCGGGCTGTAAACGGTTTGTTCCACAGGTTGAACTTATAGGTGGCGACACCTGTAGGCATGATGTTCAGATGGACACGGGCCTGAGCAGGGTTGTTGCCGTTGCTGGTGTTATAGATAACCCCCAGCGAGGCATTCACCAATCCACCAGCCTGCAGTTTCAGGCTGTTATCGAACAATTGCCAACTGTACAGTTTGCCCCAGTAGAAATTGTATGCGCCCTCCAACTCCTTTTGCGTCTTAGCGCGGTCCTTGGTTGTCGAGAGGTTGGCTTCGTGTTCCATCAGCGTGCTCCAACGCTTCTCAGGGCGTTGGCGTTCGATAGTGGTAACGAATGATATGCCATTGCCCTTGAAGTGCTCGGCAGAGAGGTAGGTGTCCAGAATGTTGGTGCGGCCAAAGCCGAGCATGGTGCTGCGGGTAATGACCTTCTGCGAGTCGGCAGGCTGCGCCAGAAGCGCAGTGCACGCAACAAGCGCAAGGAGCAGGGCTTTAATTCTAATCATCAGGGAATAGGCTTAGTTGTCCTGTTAATTCGTCGAACACCTGTTGCTGGCTCTTGCCGGCGTCAGGGTCCAGATTCTCTTCTTCCTCATCCTCGGCATTTAAGTCCTCGGGACTTGGTGGATCAGGGAAACGCAGGGGCTCTAATTCTACGATAGATTCCACCTGGAACGTCGTCAGTCGCTTACCCTTGGCCTTATAGCCCTTGACGCTGATGAACTGTTCGACGTCAATCTCTTCGGAACCACGATAGGCATCGTTGCCACCGTAGGTTATCTGCAAGCGCGGGTAGACGGTGTCCGTCAGCAGTATCTGTTGCGAGTTCAGGTTTTCGCCAATGTAGTTCTGCTTGCGCTTCGTGGCCTCCATCTGGAAGCGCTTCACGTAAGGATAGCCTTGGTTGTCGGCATCGTACAGTACACAACTCCACACTTTGTCAACCTCGTATTTCTCCAGATGGCTGATATTGTCCTCGAAATGGACGTTGGCATCGAAACCACTCAGATAGTAGTCGCCATTCTTCAGGATGACCAGTATCTGGTCGCCATCGTTGAACTCGCCCAGCAAGCGTCCGTGCTCGTCGTAGTTCAGACGGTTCACGTCTGGGTCGTACCACACCTTACGACCGCCCAGCGTCGAGTGTCCGTGGCTCTTCAGTCCGATGCGGTGTACCTGAAACTTGGTCAGCAGGTTGCCCTTTGCCGCACGTCCCTTAATTAAAACCTCCGAAAAATCCTTGTCGAAGAAGATGCGCTTCAGCTTGGGTGCCGGGTCGAGGGTAACCTTGATGACTTCTGCCTCGCCGTTGGGGTTGGCTGTGAAGTAGAGCACGCGCGACCCCTCTGTACCTGCTGTGATGTCGTATTCGCGGTCACGCGTAACACTCGACACGTTGAAGCGCTTGATGTAGTAGTAGCCCTTGCGTCCATCACGATATACGGCATTGTAGATAGTGCGCTGGTCGTTTTTCTTGAACACGCCCAACCAAATGATGTTCTTGCCGACAAACAGCTTGTCGGCCACGCGAACCACCTTGAACTTACCATCTTTATAGAAAATGATGATATCGTCGATGTCCGAGCAGTTGCATACAAACTCGTCTTTCTTCAGACTCGTTCCGATGAAGCCGTCCTGACGATTGATATACAGCTTGTGGTTGGCCTCGACGACCTTCGTTGCCTCGATGGTGTCGAAATTGCGGATTTCCGTCAGTCGCGGATGGTCCTTGCCGTACTTGTCCTTCAGGAACTGGAACCACTGGGCTGTCACCTCCACGAGGTTTGCCAGATCGCGGTCTATCTCCTCAATCTCTGCCTTGATGCGGGCCATCAGTTCGTCGGCCTTATCCTTATTGAATTTAAGGATACGCTGCATCTTGATTTCCAGCAGCTTCAGGATGTCGTCCTTGGTCACCTCGCGCACCATCTGCGGATAGTAGGGCGTCAAGCGCTCGTCGATATGTTCACAGACGGCATCGATGGTGGGTGCCTGCTCGAATTTCTTGTCCTTATAGATGCGCTCTTCGATGAATATCTTTTCTAATGAGCAGAAGTGCAACTGCTCCAGCAGTTCGCCCTTGCGGATTTCCAGTTCCTGGCGAATCAGCTCCTTCGTACGGTCTGTCGAGTGACGCAGCACGTCGCTGATGGTCAGGAACTGCGGCTTGTTGTCCTCGATGACACAGCAGTTGGGCGATATGTTGATTTCGCAGTCAGAGAAGGCATAGAGGGCGTCGAGTGTCTTGTCGCTCGATACGCCAGGTGCCAACTGTACCTGTATCTCTACCTTCGCAGCTGTTAGGTCTTCCACGTGGCGGGCTTTGATCTTGCCTTTCTCGATGGCCTTCAGAATGGAGTCGATGACAGTTTCTGTGGTCTTCGAGAACGGAATCTCGCGAATGACCAGCGTCTTGGGGTCCAGCTTCTCTATCTTGGCACGTACCTTGATGACGCCGCCACGCTGTCCGTCATTGTATTTTGATACGTCTATGGAACCACCCGTGGGGAAGTCGGGATACAAATGGAACTCCTCGCCATGCAGGTAGCTGATGGCTGCGTCGCATATCTCCACAAAATTATGGGGCAGAATCTTTGAGCTTAAGCCTACGGCGATACCCTCAGCGCCCTGAGCCAGCAAGAGCGGATACTTGATGGGTAGGGTAATGGGCTCCTTGTTGCGTCCGTCGTACGACATCTGCCACTCTGTGGTCTTAGGGTTGAAGACACAATCAAGAGCAAATTTAGACAGGCGTGCCTCGATGTAACGGGGGGCTGCTGCACGGTTGCCCGTCAGGATGTTACCCCAGTTTCCCTGTGTGTCGATGAGCAAGTCCTTCTGGCCCATCTGCACCAGTGCGTCGCCAATGGAGGCGTCGCCGTGAGGGTGGAACTGCATGGTATGACCTACGATGTTTGCCACTTTGTTGTAACGTCCGTCGTCCATACGCTTCATCGAGTGCAGAATGCGGCGTTGCACTGGCTTCAGTCCGTCCTCGATATGTGGTACAGCACGCTCCAGGATTACATACGAGGCATAGTCTAGGAACCAACTTTGGTACATACCGCTCAGGTGATGAACGGCAGCAGCGTCGAATCGGTTCACGGGCTTGTAGTCCGAGTGTCCTTCGGTACCGTCGTCCAGCATCGCGCCTTCCTGTTCCTCTGAAGCGTCTTGCTCCAAGATCTCATCGTCCTTAATTTCGTCGTCCATAAATGGTTATAGTTTTTAATTTTCCTGCAAAAATACACAAAAAATGCGAGAAAGCCAAATTATTTCCTTTTTTTTCTGAGTATATAACGCTTCGACGGCCGCTGCAAGTTCATTGCAACGGCCGTCAAAAACATCTTTTACCTTAAATTCTACATTATTATTTTATTCCGTAATGTGGCTCTCAGAAGCTTCATATATGTCTCGTACTGTTCGTCGTTCAGCACGTTGCGCATGTGTCGTGCGTCCTTTCTGATGGCCTTCTGTACGAGTGCGTGGCGCTCAAACCAGTGTGCTGTGGCTGCCGTTGCCA
>CAMHTW010000015.1 GCA_946188165.1 uncultured Prevotella sp. | reverse complement strand
AGGTACAGACAATGACGTCGCTCGAAATTGCCGAGCTGACAGGTAAACAACACAAGAACGTGATGCAGGCCATCCGAAACATGGAGCCTGCGTGGGAGAAAGTCAACGGGCTGAAATTTCAGCTGGTTGAATACAGAGATACAAAAGGAGAGCTTCGCCCCTGCTACCAGCTGACTAAGACCGAGTGCCTGTACATCGCCACGAAGTTCAACGACGAGGCACGTGCCAGGCTGGTGCTGAGATGGGAGGAACTGGAGATGGCTGATGTAAGAAGGATTCGCAACGCCACACTCTGCAACACAGAGAAGATGGCTGATGCAAGATGTCTGCCGGAGCCGAAGAAGATCCTGGCGCTGGCCGACGAGATCATCGGCGAGGGGCTGCGCATGCTGAACGAGGATGCCGAGGACACACTGACGGCTACTCAGGTGGCTAAGACGTTCAACATGACGGTATGGGACTTCAACGCCGTGCTGCGCGACATGGGCATCCAGTACCGACGCGGCGGACGCTGGAATATCTCTGACGACCTCGAAGGACGCGACTTCGTGAGACTAAGAACTCACGTTTCTTACTCGCTGAAGGGCGAGAAGAAGGTGCGTACCTACATGACGTGGACGCTCGCTGGTCTGCGCTATCTGAACTCAAAACTCGGTTATCCTAATTTTTGAAATAAATTCGCCGCTTTCGCGGCTCAGAAAAATTAAAAATTAAATTTCAGGAAATATACGCGAAAAAATTCTGAGCCGCGAAGCGACGAATTTAATCTTTAATCTTTAATCTATTATGAGTGTACATTTGGTATATATTCAGGATGGGGCGAAGATGATGCGCCCCGTCCTTTCGAGAGAAGAGTACCTGAAACTGCGCAACAGCGGTTTCCAAGTGCAGAATGTGGCGCGCATCCGACAGGGTGACCAGTCGTTGAAATCAAGTCTGGTGCAGATGAACTACTCGTGTCTGCCCAACGACGACGGGACGCTGAAAGGCTCGACCCGCATGACAACCACGGTAGGCATGGACATCGACCACGTCAAGGCCGAAGATATGCAAATGGTGAAGGAAGGCATTCTCGCAAAGAAGGACGAGCTGGGGCTCAAAATGCTGGAGATGAGTGCACGCGGCGCTGGCTATCACCTTGTGTTCACCCGCCGTTCTGAGCTTACGCAGGAGGAAAATTTGCGATGGGCCAGTGAACTGCTAAGTGTAAAATATGACGACGGAGCCAAGGATATCACCCGCGTATTCTATACCACGACGGCAAGCGCTGAGGACCTGCTGTATCTGGATGATACGATTTTTCAGATAGAAGAAGCAGACACGCAGGGGACAGTCCCTCAGTGCTCCGCACAAAAGGAGTTCAAGGGCATTCCCTATACCTCTATTATTGCCGAGTGGTGGCATCGCAACGGTGGTGAGCCTGCCGAGGGTGAACGTAACGTGAAACTTCACAAACTGGCCGTCAATCTCCGTGCCATCTGCGACAACAAGAAAGAGGTGCTGATGCAGATAATGCCTCGCTTCGGACTCTCTGATGCTGAACTTCGCAGCGTGGTTGACTCTGCCTGTAAAGAGCCTCCCAAGGGTATTTCGAAGGTGATGCAATCCATCGTTGATGCACTCGAAATGGGAATCTCTTCGGATGAAATCGAGGATGCCGATGAAGTGGCGGCAGCAAATTCTTCACTCTTCACTATTCACTCTTCACTGAAAAAGTTGCCCATCGGTCTCAAAGAGTCGCTTGCGGGTGTGCCCGTCTCGATGCACATGCCGGTGCTCTGTTCGGTGTTGCCGTTGGCAGCGGCATACGCCGACCAGGTAGAGGTGCGCTATTGCGACGGCGAGATGCAGAAGTTGGGCATGATGTCGATTATCTACGGCGAACAGGCCTCGGGTAAATCGGTGTGTAAACATGCCGTGAACATCTGGAAGCGTCAGTTTGACGAGGAGGACGCCTTGGCTCGTAAGCGTGAGGACGAGTGGAAAGAGCGCAAGAAGAGTCGCAAGGCTAACGAGAAGGCTCCTGAAGACCCGAAGGTGCTGATTCGCGTGGTGCCTGTAACGGTGAGCTGTTCAACGCTCTTGAAGCGCCTGAAGAATGCCAACGGGCATACCCTGTACAGCTTTGGCGAGGAACTGGACACGCTGCGCAAGACCAACGGTGCCGGCTCGTGGTCGTCGAAATACGACATCTATCGACTGGCTTTCGACCCGATTGACTCGGAGTGGGGTCAGGATTACAACAGCGACCAAGCCGAGAGTGGTGTCGTGAAGGTAGCTTATAACTGGTCGATGCTGGGCACCAGCGGGGCCGTCAGGAAGTGCTTCAAGTCGGACAACGTAGAGAACGGTCTTTCGAGCCGTATCCTGCTGGCTGAGATGCCCGACACCTCGTTTGCCAAGATGCCCCGCTACGGGCGTCGCTCCGCGAAAGACGAGGCAAGGATTCAGGAGGCGGTGACACGATTGCGCTCGTTTAGCGGCTATGTGGATACCCCTCGACTGCGCAAGGCCATCGACCAATGGGTAGAAGAGCAGCGCATAGTGGCACTGAAGGACATCGACCACGTGAAGGATACCTACCGCCGTCGTGCTGCAGTCATCGGCTTTCGTTGCGGAGTCATCTTCCACCTGCTAAGTATTGGGGGACAGTCCCCCAGTGCGACGAATCGCACATCTGGGACAGTCCTCAAGGAAAGCAAAGCCTGTATTGACTTCGCCCTGATGATGGCCAGCTACTGTCTGCAACAGCAAATCAAGGTGTTTGGTGTGGTCTTGCAGAATCAGTATGTGGATGCCGAGACGGAGTGCCAGCGCTATGGTGCCAACAACAGCATCTTCGACCAGTTGCCGCCTACGTTTACGGCTGATGATCTGGCGGCATTAAAGCGCAACAACGTGCCCCGCAACTCAATCATCAAAATCATATCGCGCTGGAACCGCGACGGTTGGGTGGAGAAGGTGGACTCGAAGTTGTGGTCGAAGAAGAAAAGTGACAATGACAAGGTGACATCGTGACATTAAGCACTTCGTGCAGTTGAAAGTTTAAAGTTGAAAGTTGAAAGTTGAAAATTATGGAACTGATATTGACAAGAATAGCAAAACGCAAGACCTACACCATTGGTCGACTGTATATTCAGAAACACGTAGATGACGAGTATCTGGCAGGAACGGAGAACGAATATTTCTGCGACACACTGGAACCCACTTGGCGCGACTACAAGAACGGCGCCTATAAAATCAAAGGTAAGAGTGCCATCCCAGAAGGTCGCTACGCCGTGGTCATCTCGTATTCGCCCAAGTTCGAGCAGTGGCTCCCTATCCTACTCGGCGTACCAAATTTCGAGGGCATCCGCATCCATGCAGGCAACACCGCCAAAGATACCGCAGGCTGCATACTCGTAGGTAAAAACAAACTCGTGGGGCAGGTCGTTGACTCGCGCATCTGGGTGCATCGCCTGAAACAGAAGATTGTCGAGGCCAAAGACCGCGGTGAAGCCGTTTGGATAACGATAAAATAACAGAGCAATAGCACACAGGGCACTGTCCTTGTGTGCTTTTGGAATATTTAAAAAATTACAAAAAACACGGACAAACGATACAATGAACGGGGAAAAAGGCTAAATTTGCCAACGGTTTTGAGAGAACCACTAAACATTATTATTAATTAAAGGAGAAAGAAAAACTATGAAGAAATTTGTTTTAGCAGTGATGGCTGTTGCTGCCATCGGATTCACAGCATCGTGTGGTAATAAGACTCAGCCTGCCGAGGTGGCTGTTGACTCTACAGCTATCGTTGACTCGCTGGCCAGTGCTGCTGCCCAGACGGACATCGACGCTATCAACGCTTTGTTGAACGGTGGCGACGCAACCAAGTTGCAGGAGGCTCTGGCTGCCGTCAAGGAGAAGGTGGCTGCGCTGATTAAGGAGAATCCTGAGGTGGCCAAGGAGTATGTTGCCAAGGTGCAGGACTTCCTGAAGGAGAACACCGACAAGGTGAAGGCTATTGTGGGCGACAATGCTGCCGTACAGACTGCCGTCAGTGCCATTACCGAGACTGAGCCTGCCGACATTGTCAACGGACTGCTGAGCACCGTGGGCGATGCTGCCACAGAGGTGAAGGACGCTGCCGTAGATGCTGCCAACCAGAAGGTTGAGGAGGGCAAGCAGGCTGCTCAGGACAAGGCTAACGAGGTGAAGGATGCCGCCAACCAGAAGGTTCAGGAGACCAAGGATGCTGCCAAGCAGAAGGCCAATGATGCCATTGACAATGCTGCCAAGGACGTGAAGAAAGGCTTGGGGCTTTGATGATGGATGATGTAAGATGTAAGATGTCTGATGTAAGATGTCTGATGTAAGAGTGGGGATTCCGAAATGCGGAATTCGCTGAAGAAAATGGGCGGTTCGCTGAATATTTTTGGCGAATCGCCTTTTTCTGTTTATCTTTGCAAACGAAATGAAACAAAAGTTATAACTCTACAAAACAAACAGCAACATGAAAAGAATGATGATCCTTACACTGCTGTGTGCCCTCTATCTGGGAGCACGGGCAGCAGACTACAACTACCTGGTGTTCACGCTGAACGACGGTAGCGAACAGGCCATCGTCGCCAACGGTCTGAACATCACGTTTACGGACGGCAACCTGGTGGCCGCAACAGCCAGCGAGACGCTGGCCACCATCCCGCTTGCCACGCTGCAGAAGATGCAGTTCTCGGAAAGCACGACGGGCATCAGCGACCTGCCGACGGACGGCGACGACGACATCAAAGCCATCTACGACCTGCAAGGCCGCATGATGCCCCTCGACACGCAACTGCCTAAAGGCACGTACATTGTGAAAACCAGCCGTAGAACCATTAAAGTGCATGTGAAATGAAAAAGATGCTCCATACGTTAGCCGCCGTGCTCGTCGCACTGACGGCACAGGCACAGACGCTGAACGTCAGCGTAGGCAGCGTGACCGACCAGTACCCGTCGGCACAGACAGGCGAGATGACCTTTACAGGCGGCACGCAGATGACCGTCATGGGCAAGACGTACGACATCAGCCAGATAGGCAAGATGTGGACCGACCAGACGCAGGTCAAGGACAACGAGGTGAACGTGGTCTATAGCGGCGACGCAGCCCTCGTCTATGTGGCTGGCAACATAGCCCGCTACGTGACGGCAACGGTCAGCGGTGCCCACGTCAGCCTGACGCAGAGCGCCGACATCACCAACGACCTCATTAACGACGGCACGTTTTCAGAGATAACATACAACCTGAGCGGCACCAGCACCGACGGCTCGCTGACGCTGGACGGCTCGGCCAAGTGTACGGTGGCCGTCAACGGGCTGGAGCTGACCAACCCCAACGGCGCGCCCATCAACATCACCAACGGTAAGCGTGTGGACCTCAGCGTCAAGAAGGGCAGCACCAACACGCTGAAGGACGGCACCGCCAGCACCGCCAAGGGCTGCCTCTACTGCAAGGGCCATCTGGAACTGAAGGGCAAGGGCACCCTGAACGTCTATGCCTACGGCAGTGCGGCCCACGGCATCAAGAGCGGCGACTACCTGGAGATGAAGAACTGTACGGTGAACATCCTGGCAGCCACGAAGGACGGCGTATCGTGCAACGAGTACTTCCTGATGGAGAGCGGCGAGCTGAACATCAGCGGTACGGGCGACGACGGCATCCAGTGCGACCTGGACGGCACCACCTCGACAGGCGAACTGACCGACCATGAGGACGAAGACACGGGCAACATCTACCTGGAGGGCGGCACCATCAATATCTCCGTCACCGCCGATGCTGCCAAGGGCATCAAGTGTGAGGGCGACATGAGAATCAGCGAGACCGACAGCAGCACGCCGTTGACCGTCGACATCACTACCAGTGGCGGTGGACTGTGGGACAGCAGCAACAGCAAGACCAAGGCTGCATCCTGCTTATGTGCTGACGGCAACATGACCATCAGTGGCGGCACACTCGCACTGACCAGCACGGGCGCTGGCGGTAAGGGTATCAATGCTGACGGCAACCTCACGGTGAACGGCGGCACAACGACCATCAAGACGTCGGGCAATGCCGTAGGAGCATCGTCGAACGGCACGCTGACGGTCATCACCAGTTCGCAGCAGTTAGACCGCTACGACAGCGACTACAAGTCGTCGCCCAAGGGCATCAAGGTCGATGGAACTATCATCGTCAACGACGGCATCATCAACGTCACCACCTCAGGTGCTGGCGGCGAGGGTATCGAGTCGAAGACCAGCATCACCTTCAACGGCGGACAGACCTATGTCAGCTCGTCTGACGACGGCATCAACGCCTCGTACAACACCACGACAGGCGGCAGCGGCGACATGACCATCAACGGCGGTTACATCTATGTCATCTCGTCGGGCAACGACGCAATGGACTCCAACGGCAACTTCTACATCAAGGGTGGTGTGGTGTATGCTATCGGTTCCAGTGGTGCAGAAAAGTCGCTCGATGCTAATACCGAAGAGGGCAAGAAGCTATACGTTAGCGGTGGCACGCTGGTAGCCATTGGCGACTTGGAGGGCGGCGCCAGCATCTCGGGCGGCACCTGCAAGTATACCACCTCATGGACCAAGAACAGCTGGTTTGCCCTATACAATGGCGGCACACTGGCAGCCATCTTCAAGACTCCCGCAACGACCAGCACCAGTGGCGGCGGCGGTGGTCCGTGGGGCGGCGGCAGCAGTCAGAAGCTCATCGTCTACACCTCAGGCACTCCTACCCTGACATCAGGTGTCACTGTCAGCAACGGCACATCCATACTTAACGGCATGGTGAACAAGGACGGCACCGTCAGCGGCGGCACCAGCGTATCGCTGAGCGACTATACGTCGTCAAACGGTGGTGGCGGAGGTCGCCCCGGGCGCTGACACTTCCGGAATTCACTGAATAAAACGGGCGTTTCGTTGATTCTTTTTGCGGCAATCAACTGAAACGCCTAATTTTGTCATCGAAAACCAAAGCAAACGAAAAGATGACAGAACAAATCATGGCATTCGCACCCATCACACTGCTCGAAATGAACAGCGTGAAACTGATGAACCGGACGGACACGAAGTTCGTGACCAACCGGCAGAAACTGAGCCAGCTCTTAGAGATGGCAAAAAACGACTACTACATTCAGGACATCAACGGCGAGCGCAATCTGGAGTACGACACGACATACTTCGACACCACCCGTTTCGACATGTACACCACGCACCAGCACGGACATGCCAACCGGCAGAAGATTCGCTTCCGTACCTATTGCGTCAGCGGACTACAGTTCATGGAGGTGAAAACCAAGAACAACCACGGACGCACCAAAAAGAAACGCATGGAGGTTGACGACATGGATCTGCGCGACCCGGAGAAGCGGCTGTTCCTGGACAGCAACCTACATTATAGGATTGACACACTCCAGCCTGCCCTGAACAACCACTTCTCGCGTATTACACTGGTGAACAAGGCGAAGACCGAACGGCTGACCATTGACAGCAACCTGCGGTTCCGTAACCTGCAGAGCGGACTACAAACAGACATGGGCGACCTGGTCATCATCGAACTGAAACGCGACGGGATGGTCTATTCACCCATACTCGACAAGCTGCGCCAGCTGCACATCCATCCGCACGGGTTCTCGAAGTACTGCATGGGCTCGGCACTCACTAACCCGCTGCTGCCCGTCAACCAGTTTAAGGAGAAACTACATTACACCGAAAGGATTATTAACGAGAACACAACCTATCAAAACGAATACAATTATGGACATTATCAATTTTCTGAACCTCGAATTCTGCAACGCACTGCTTAGGTTCGCCATCTGCTTCGCCGTCAACTGGATCATTGTTGACAAGCTATATTACAGCAAGAGCAACCGCCGCGACTTCTACTTCACCTTCATGCTGATTTCCGTAGCCATCTACTTCCTGGTATGCATCATGATGAACATGGACCGTGGCAAGGCTACCATGGGTGTGGGACTCGGCCTGTTCGGCATCTTCTCCATCATGCGCTACCGCACCGACTCAATGCCCGTACGCGAGATGACCTACCTCTTCGTCATCGTCTGCCTCTCGGTAGTCCATGCCATGATTGACATCGAGGACGTCAGTGTCAACACGGCTGCCGACATTGTACGCCTGGCGATAGTTGACAGCATATTCGTGCTGGCCATCGTGCTTTGCGAAAGGAAGCTGAAGATACAAAGTACCAAGCTGATTCAGTATGACCGCCCGGAGATGGTAAAACCCGGAAAGCGCCAGGAGCTGATAGCCGACCTGGAGCAGCGCACCGGACTGAAGATACGCGACGTGGAGGTGGGCGGCATCGACTTCCTGAAGGACTCTGTGGTGCTCCGCATAACCTACGACGGACCCGTCAACAACGATACTGACAAACAATTCACAGTAAGGAAATCGCAATGGAGAGAAATAGCATAATCACACTGTTGGCGGCCCTGCTTATGGGCACCCCGGCACTTGCACAGAGCGAAGGCGGACTGATAACAGAACTGGGCGTAGAGAAGAAACTGTCGAAGCAGTTCAGCATCGGTCTGGATGCCGACCTGCGCACGCGAAACAATTTCAAGACTATGGACCGCTGGAGCATAGGCATCAGCGGAGAGTACAAACCCACGAAGTTTCTGAAGCTGGAGGCTGGCTACACACTGCTGAACAACAACTTCCGCGAGGACATGAGTTACAAGGCCAGCGGTGCGTACAACAACTGGCGTCCCGACTACTGGGGCATACGCCACCGCATCAATGCCTACGTGACGGGGACGTATAAGTTCAGCAACAACCTGCGACTCTCACTACGCGAAGGCTGGCAGTACACCTACCGTCCGGAAAAGACCGTCAGCCGATGGGACTTTGACAACGAGTGGTGGGAGGACGTGGTGCGCAGCGGTAAGGGCAAGAACCAGCTTCGCTCTCGCCTGCAACTGTCATACGACAAGAAGAACGCCCTGCTGACCCCATACGTCAACGCAGAACTCTACAATTCGTGGGCCATCGAAAAGATACGCTACACCATCGGTACGGACATCAACCTCTCGAAGCAACATACGTTCAACATCTTCTACCGGTTCCAGGACATGAAGAATGTAGATGCCGATGACTACGACCCGGACATGCACTACATCGGTATAGGCTATAAGTTTAAATTTTAAAATACATAGAAGGATATGAAAAAAATGATGTTTAGAATGATGCTTTTGGCATCAGTGACCATGACGGCTGCCTGCTCAAAGGAAAGCAGTCTGGACGATTATGTCAACAACACGAACAACAACAGCTCGGGCGGCACTTCCACGACCGGCGGTTCAGGCAGTGCAACGGCGGGCAGCGGCGAACTGACGACGTTCACCATTGGCATTGACAAGACAACGGCAGAGCCCACAGACGTTGCCGACGAGTATTTCCCCGACGAGGAGGACATGCTGGAGAATAACGAGTTTACGACGGAGGTAGCCATTGACCTGTCGAACCCCGCCGCCAAAACCGAAAACGGCGTAGAGGTGACGGTCAACGGAGGTCACATCACTGCCAACCACGGCTCGGAGAAGAAGATTTGCTACGTGGTAAGCGGCTCGACCGACAACGGCTCGTTTACCGTCGTAGGCGACAAGAAGTACGAAGTGAAGCTGAACGGTGCCAGCATCACCAACCCCGACTCGGCAGCACTCAACCTGCTGAGCAGCAAGCGCGCCTACGTAGTACTGGCCGACGGCACCACCAACACGCTGGCTGACGGCAGCGCGTCGAAAAACGACCATAAGGGGGCACTCTACTGCAAGGGCAAGCTGATGTTCAACGGCAGCGGAGCACTGGAAGTGACGGGCAACTACAACAACGGCATCCACTCTGCCGACTATATCGTGTTCCGCAAGGGTAACAACGTCTATGTGAAATCTACTGCCAATCACGGCATCAAGGCTAATGACGGTGTGTATATCAATGGCGGCATCATCAACGTTGAAGTGTCGGCAACAGCAGCCAAAGGCATCAACTGCGAGAGCCACATCATGATAAACGGCGGACGCACCACTGTGCTGACCACCGGTAACGGCACCTACGACAGCGACGACCAGGAGGCCAAGGGCGCTGCAGGCATCAAGGCCGACTCGACATTCACGATGTATGCCGGCGAGGTGAGGCTGAAGAGCACCGGATCGGGCGGCAAAGGACTGAACGTCGATATGGATGCCGACATCAACGGCGGGGCGATGTACGTCATCACCGAGGGCGGCCAATATAAGAGCAACAACGACACGGCATCGCCCAAGGGCATTAAGGTGGACGGCAACCTGAACGTCAACGGCGGCTTAGTGATGGTACGCACCAAGGGCTACAACGGCGAGGGCATCGAGTCGAAAGGCACGCTGACCGTCACGGACGGCACCGTACAGGTGGCAGCCTACGACGACGCCATCAACTCGGCAAAGGACATGTACATCAAAGGCGGAAATATAGTCGCTATCGGCACCAACAACGACGGACTCGACACCAATGGCAACATGTACGTCTCGGGAGGCACCGTCATAGCCTTTGGCGCCAGCGGTGCAGAAACGGGCATCGACATCGGCGAACAGTTCAAGCTATACATCACAGGCGGCAACATATTCGGTATTGGCGGACGCATAGACGCCAACATCGGTTCAACGTCGCAGGGGGTTGCATCGACCACCGGCTCAGTACAGGCCAACGCCACAGTGACCGTGGGCAGCGGACAGACCACCATTGCCACGTTCACCATGCCACCCTACTCATACAGCAACGGCACCATCTTCGTCAGCACCCCCGACATGAAGAGCGGGTCAAACTATACGCTGAACTTAGGCAACTCGCAGCAGACCGTCACCGCATCGGCATCCGTCAACAGCGGCATGGGTGGCCAGATAGGCGGAGGAGGACGCCCCGGAGGGTGGTGACTGACCGGCATGCCTGAAAAAAATCAGGGCTACTGGCAATTTATCGCTTTGTTTTACGTTATGATAATAAACACCATGTACTGGATGAAGAATCAGTCACGACAGGAGAACGTCATCTACTTGGCAGTGTGGGGCATCTTATTCCTTGCCCCCCTGCTGAGTTACTACGTGCGTACTGCCAACGACGCGACCATCAGCTTCGACTGGACGGAAATCATGATGGTATGGCAGCACTTTAGCCTCTACCTGCTGCTTTTCGTGATTCACAACTTCCTGCTGGCACCTTTGCTGATTCATCAGCACAAAAGGCTGCTGTACTTTAGTGCGGTGGCGGTCATCGTCGTCGGTTTCGCCACCTGGCAGTTCACACACCATCCACGGCGGTTTCACGACAGGAAGCCACCCATGGAGATGCGCGGCGACCATCCCATGATGGACGAAGAACACAGGCCACCTCAGTTCGGCGGTTCTGATGACATGCCGCCAAAACCACACGAGGGTCGTCACGACTTCAAGCCACACAAGCAGCAGCGTCATGTCATGATGGGCGAGCGCGAAATAGCTGCCGTCATCGTACTCGTCCTGATGTTTGCCGCCAATCTGGGCATCAAGAACTACATCCGCACACGCAGCGACCACAAGAGGCTGCTGGCACTGGAGAAGGAGAACCTGGAGCAGCAGCTGGAATATCTGAAGTATCAGATTAACCCGCACTTCTTCATGAACACGCTAAACAACATCCACGCCCTGGTGGACATTGACCCCGAGAAGGCGAAGGACACCATACTGGAACTGTCGAAGATGATGCGCTTCGTGCTGTACGAGGGCGACAAGAAGGGCGTACCGCTGTCGCGCGAGTTCGACTTCATCCGCAACTATATCACGCTGATGAAGCTGCGCTATACGGACAAGGTAAGCATTGTCATCGACCTGCCTGCTGAGGTGCCCGACAAGCAGATTCCGCCCCTGATGCTCATCACCTTCATCGAGAATGCCTTCAAGCACGGCATCTCGTATCAGCACGAGTCGTTCATCGACGTAAGAGTGACGCTTTCCGACCCCTCAGCGCCGGCGTCCCGTCTCTCATTCACCTGTCGCAACTCGAAGGCCGACAAGCCCAACGAAGAGAAAGGGGGCGTAGGTCTCAAGAATGTCAAACAACGATTAAACTTACTCTATGACAACAACTATACACTGAATATCAAGGACGAGACTGCCGTCTATAATGTTGAACTAACAATACCGCTGACATGATTCGATGCTTAGCCATTGACGACGAGCCCTTAGCGCTCCAACAGATAGTAGCCTACATAGGCAAAGTACCCTTCCTGGAACTGGCTGCCCAATGCCAGAGTGCACTGGAGGCACGACAGTTCCTGGAACAGGACACGGTGGATGCCATCTTCTGCGACATCAACATGCCCGACCTGAACGGCATGGACTTCATCAAGTCGCTGACCGTCCCGCCACTGGTCGTCTTTACCACAGCCTATTCGGAGTATGCCGTCGAGGGCTTCCGCGTCAATGCCGTTGACTACCTGCTGAAACCCTTCGGACTGCAGGACTTCCAGCGCGCCGCCAACCGCCTGAAGGAACGGCTCACGCCCTCACCCCTCAGCCCTCACCCCTCAGACATCAGCCCTCAGACATCAGCCCTCAGCCCTCAGCCCTCAGCCCTCAAAGACGACACCATTTTCCTCAAGACCGAATACCGCATTGTCAAGGTCAGCATCAGCGACATCCGCTACGTCGAGGCCATGAGCGAATACCTGAAAGTCTATCTGGAGGGCGATGCCAAGCCCATCGTCACCCTACTGTCCATGAAGAAGATGGAAGAACGACTGCCCGAAAATTTTATGCGCATACACCGCTCATATATCGTCAATTTGAATATGATTCAGGAGGTCAATAAAAACCGCATCATCATGGACGCAGACACCTATCTGCCCATTGGCGACATGTATAAAGACACGTTCCAGCAATATCTCGACACAAAATTCCTGGGGAAATAAAAGAATTTTTCACTTTTCGCTCTTCACTTTTCACTTTATTTCGTACCTTTGCAGCCAAAATACAACAAAAACAACAAAGGTAAGATGAAAATACTACTGTTAGGCAGTGGCGGACGTGAGCACGCACTGGCATGGAAAATCGCTCAGAGTGAGAAATGTGAGAAACTGTATATTGCCCCAGGTAATGCGGGCACTAGCAACTGTGGCATCAACATCCCCATGAAGGCTGATGATTTTGAGGTCATCAAGCAATTCGTCGTGGCCGAAGGCATCGACATGGTGGTGGTAGGTCCTGAGGACCCGCTGGTAAAAGGCATCTACGATGACCTGAAAGCCGACGAGCGCACCAAGAATGTGCCTGTTATCGGTCCATCGAAGGCTGGTGCCGTGCTGGAAGGCTCAAAAGACTTCGCCAAGTCATTCATGCAGCGTCACAACATTCCCACCGCCCGCTATCAGACCTTCGACGGCGAGCACCTACAGGAGGGGTTAGCCTTCCTGGAGACCTTAGAAGCCCCCTACGTGCTGAAGGCCGACGGATTGTGCGCCGGAAAGGGCGTACTCATACTCCCCACCCTCGACGAAGCCAAGAAGGAACTGAAAGAGATGCTGGGCGGTATGTTTGGTAATGCCTCCAGCCGCGTGGTCATCGAGGAGTTCATGAGCGGTATCGAGTGTAGCGTCTTCGTACTGACTGACGGCAAGAACTACAAAATCCTGCCCGAAGCTAAGGACTATAAGCGCATAGGCGAACATGACACTGGCCTGAACACTGGTGGTATGGGCAGCGTTTCACCCGTTCCCTTTGCCACAAAGGAATGGATGCAGAAGGTAGAAGACCGCATTATCCGTCCTACCGTCGAAGGACTGGCCAAAGACGGCATCGACTACAAGGGCTTCATCTTCTTCGGACTCATCAACCGCACAAACACACCTACTGGCGAGCCAGAACCGTACGTCATCGAATACAACTGCCGCATGGGCGACCCAGAGACCGAGAGCGTGATGCTGCGTCTGAAGAGTGACATCGTTGACCTCTTCGAGGGCGTTGCCCATGGCGATTTAGACCAGCACCCGATAGCATTCGACGAGCGTGCTGCCGTCTGCGTCATGCTGGTCAGTGGCGGTTATCCACAGGCCTACAAGAAGGGCTATGCCATTACGGGCATCAAGGATGTCGAAGGGTCGATTGTGTTCCATGCGGGCACTGCCCTCAAGGACGGTCAGGTCGTCACCAATGGCGGACGTGTCATCGCCGTCTCCAGCTATGGCAAGGATAAGGCCGAGGCCCTGCAGAAGTCGTTCGAAGAGGCCCAGAAGATTCAGTTTACCGACAAATACTTCCGTCGTGACATCGGAGCGGACCTTTAATGAGTGAAGAGTGAAAAGTGAAAAGTGAAGAGGTAAGAGGTGAGAAAACAGGTTCAAAACATAGTTGCCGGTAGTCGTCTGACACTCCCCGTCACCATCGTCTACACCATAGGTGTCTGGCTCTTGTGTGGGCTGCTTACCAATCATCTATGGTTGCAGTTTGCGTGTTTTGGCATTACCAGCTATCTAATGATGGTGCTGAACAATCAGAATGCACTGATACGCATCTTCTCACGTATGGTAAGCTGTGCTTTCCTGGTGCTGTCATGTGCCGCCAGTTTTCTCTACGCCAGCATTCATGGGAATATCATGCAGATGTTAGTGGTTGCGGCCTACCTCCTGCTGTTTCAGAGTTACCAGAACCGAGACGCTGTGGGCATCATATACTATGCCTTTCTCATGCTGGGATTAGCCAGTCTTGCCAACCCGTTTATTCTCTATTTTATACCTCTTATTTGGCTTCTGACGGCAACCAACCTGCTGTCATTGTCGTGGCGCACATGGCTGTCATCCCTATTTGGACTCATAACACCCTACTGGTTTATCACTGCATGGCTCATATATCAGCATGACTTTTCGCCATTGGCCGCTCACCTCTCGCCACTATTGGATTTCCAGTTTCCCATCCGTTATGACCATCTCGGTACTGGCGAACTGATGACATGGGCACTATTAGTCATTTGTTTCCTGACTGGCGTCATCCATTTTGTCCGCAAAAGCAGCTACGACAGCATTCGTATTCGTCTCCTATATGGTTTCTTTATCTGGATGGACCTCTTTGCTTTTGCCCTGATGTGCTTTCAGCCACAACACAACGACATGTTGTTGAGAATCATCATCATCAACACGGCGCCACTGATTTCACACTTCCTGGCACTGACATCTACAAAGTTCACCAATGTGGCATTCTTTGTGCTCACAGGCGTTATTCTGTTTATCACTGCCTACAACCTATGGAGTACATAATTTCCCTTCTCATTAGCTATGGCTATTGGGGTATGCTGATTACTGCATTCGTAGCAGGATCCTTTTTCCCGTTCAGCAGCGAAGCAGTGATGACAGGCCTGCTGGCAGCAGGTCTCGACCCATGGGGACTCATCATCTATGGCACGATTGGCAATGTCGCTGGCGGTATGTTCAATTATTTCGTAGGACGTATGGGAAAATTGGAATGGATAGAGAAATATCTCCATGTCAAACAAAAGGACTTGGACCGTGCTACCCGCTTCATGGCTGGTCGCGGTGCATGGATGGGCTTTTTCGCCTTCGTACCCATTTTAGGTTCCGCCATTACCATCGTATTAGGGCTGATGCGTGCCAACATCCCCATTTCGCTTACCAGCATCTCCATAGGCAAATTCTTACGCTATGTTCTCCTCATTTATGGCGCTCAATTGTTTATTTAAGTTAATTCGTAATTCGTAATTCGTAATTTTCAATTAATAATAGTACCTTTGCAGGATAATTCATAAACAACGACAATGAAACAATTCAGACTTGTAGACAATATCATGGGTTGGCTGGCCTTTGCCATTGCTGCTTTCGTATATTGCTCTACCATCGAACCGACAGCCTCTTTCTGGGATTGTCCTGAGTTTATTTCTACTGGTTACAAACTTGAAATCGGACACCCACCCGGTGCCCCGTTCTTCATGCTGACGGCAAATCTGTTCTCACAGTTTACCAGCGATCCCTCTCAAGTAGCTCGTATGGTGAACATGATGAGTGCGCTGCTTTCTGCCGCCACCATTCTGTTCCTGTTCTGGACGATTTCGCATCTGGTGCGCCGATTGCTTATCAAACAAGAAGATTTCCGCAAGGCTACCACATTGGCCGACCTTTCATGGAACAAGCTGATAGCCATTGAGGCCTCGGCTATGGTAGGTGCGCTGATATACACCTTCAGTGACACCTTCTGGTTCTCAGCTGTCGAGGGTGAGGTATATGCCTATTCATCAGCATTTACCGCAGTGGTATTCTGGTTGATTCTCAAGTGGGAAGACCAAGCCGACCAGCCCCATGCCGACCGCTGGTTGGTGCTTATCATGTATATGACGGGCCTTTCCATTGGCGTCCACCTGCTGAACCTGCTATGTCTGCCCGCTATTGTGCTGGTATATTATTATAAGAAATTCCCGACGGACGATCCTAAGCGTGACCTGAAGGGTTCGCTGCTGGCCCTGTTCATTTCAGTGGTTATCCTGGCTGCCGTACTCTATGGTGTCGTACCTGGCATCGTACAGGTAGGCGGCTGGTTCGAGCTGTTGTTCGTCAACATCCTTGGCATGCCGTTCAATACGGGTGAGATTGTCTATATCTTCCTGCTTATCGGCATTATTATCTGGGCAATATGGGAAACTTACCAGAATACGGACAACAAGCGTCAGAACATTGCATTCCTCATGGCTGTGGCTATGTTGGGTATTCCGTTCTATGGTCACGGCTGGATGTCGGTCATCATTGGTATCGTGGTACTGGCCATCATGTGGTTTGTGCTACAGTACAAGATTACGGAGAAGGGGCAAAAGCCAAAAGCACTTGTCACGGCTCGCATCAAGAACACATCGCTGCTCTGCATGCTGATGCTGATGATTGGCTACTCATCGTATGCCCTGATAGTCATTCGTTCGGCAGCCAACCCGCCAATGGACCAGAACTCGCCTGAGGACATCTTCACACTGGGCGAATATTTAGGTCGTGAACAGTATGGTCAGCGTCCTTTGTTCTATGGTCAGGCCTACACTTCGCAGGTAGCCCTGGAGAAGGATGGTGACTACTGCAAACCCGTGATGACCACTGGCGATCCCGTCTGGCAGCGTAAGGAAAAGGCTTCACCCGACGAGAAGGACGAATACTTCGTCGTACGCACGAAGGACGAATACAAATACGCGCAGAACATGTTGTTCCCTCGTATGTACAGTTCAGCCCATGCCGCTCAGTATGAGAGTTGGATGGGCGACATCAGCGGTCACGAGGAGACGTACGACCGCTGTGGCGAGATGATTAGCGTAAAGGTACCCTCACAGTTTGAGAACCTGCGTTTCTTCATCTCCTATCAGTGCAACTTCATGTACTGGCGCTACTTCATGTGGAACTTTGCAGGTCGTCAGAACGACCTACAGGGTAATGGCGAACTGGAGCATGGTAACTGGATTACCGGTTTCGACTGGTTCGACAACTGGCGTCTGGGCGACCAAAGCAAATTGCCTGACGAGTTGAAGGAGAACAAGGGCCATAACGTGTTCTACTGTCTGCCTCTGATTCTCGGCCTTATCGGACTCTTCTGGCAGTCGCTGGCCAAGCACTTTAACAATGCCAAGGACCAGACAGGTATCCGCCAATTCTGGGTGGTATTCTTCCTGTTCTTCATGACTGGTCTGGCCATCGTAATTTATCTGAATCAGACGCCTTCACAGCCTCGTGAGCGTGACTATGCCTACGCTGGTTCGTTCTATGCCTTTGCTATCTGGTGTGGAATTGGTGTCGCAGCCATCATTGAGTTGCTGAAGCAATATCTGAAGAAGCTCAACCCCACCGTTTTGGCTGCAGCCGTCAGCGTACTCTGTCTGTTAGTTCCTGTACAGATGGCATCTCAGACTTGGGACGACCACGACCGCAGCGGTCGCTACACCTGTCGTGACTTCGGACAGAACTATCTGATGACCCTGCAGGATGAAGGCAACCCCATCATCTTTACCAATGGCGATAACGACACCTTCCCCTTGTGGTATAATCAGGATGTTGAGGGAGTACGTACAGATGCCCGCGTCTGCAACCTCTCGTATCTGCAGACCGACTGGTATATCGACCAGATGCGCCGTCCTGCCTACGACTCTCCTTCCGTGCCCATCACGTGGGAACGTATCGAGTATTGCGCAGGTACTAATGAATATATACGCGTGGAGCCTCAGATGAAACAGGCAGTTCTCGAACACTACAAGCAGAACCCCGAAGAGGCCCGCCAGCAGTTTGGCGACGAACCGTTTGAATTGAAGAATGTATTGAAATATTGGGTACGTTCCAAGAATTCTGAACTGCGCATCATACCTACCGACACGCTCTATATGACTATTGACAAGGAGGCTGTCCGCAAGAGTGGTATGATGATGGCAACCGATTCCATCCCTGACCGCATGGTCATCTCGCTAAAGAATAAGAGTGCACTCTACAAAGGCGACTTGATGATTCTTGAAATGCTGGCTCAATGCAACTGGACGCGTCCTATCTATGTGGCAGTCAGTGTAGGCGACGACAACTACATCAATCTTGGCAACAACACGATTACCGAAGGTTTGGCCTATCGTATCACGCCGTTCACAACGACCAATGGCGGTCGTCCTATTGAAGGCGCCAAGAATTTTGATACCAAGCGCACCTATGATAACATCATGCACCGCTTCAAGTTCGGTGGTCTGGAGACACCAGGTCTCTATCTCGACGAGACGGTCATGCGCATGTGTTTCACGCATCGTCGTATCATGGCTAAGCTCGCACTCGAACTTCTCAACGAAAATAAGGACAAGGAGGCGCGTGAGGTACTGGAATTCACAGCCAAGAAGATTCCGACTTATAATGTGCCTCATAGCTACACGTCAGGATCTCTTGACATGGCTCGTGCCTGGGTTGCTCTTGGCGACAATAAGCAGGCCATGAACATCATCAAACCCATGTGGAAAAACTCTGCCCAGTATATGTTCTACTATTGCTCACTCGATGGTATGCGCTTCAAGTCGGCAGAGAATGATGCTGTCATGCACTTCTACATCCTTCAGCAGATAGTCAGCCTGACTCAAAACATTGACAAGGCATGGACTGATGGACGTATAGCAGAGCTCAGTGCCCTAGTCAAGCTGTTTGAGTCAAAGGGTGGTAATCTCGGATATTAATGCGTCATTAAAACCATGTTTATAGAGCAACCCTCCAAGTGGCTACGTTGGCTTTACCCTAAGGCACTTTGGCGTATGGACCCCAACGACAGGTCAGTCTATCTGACCTTCGATGACGGGCCCATCCCCGAAGCCACGCCCTATATCCTTGATGTATTGGCGCAATACGGGGTAAAAGCCACCTTCTTTATGGTAGGCGACAATGTCCGTAAGTATCCGGATATTTACCAGCGTGTAGTCAGCGAAGGTCATCGCATTGGTAATCATACGCATAACCACATTGGTGGTTTCCGTCATACTATCAAGGAGTATAGCTACAATATTGAGAAAGCCAATGCCTATCTGCATACCGATTTGGTGCGTCCACCTCACGGCTGGATGCGTCTTAGTCAGTATGCCTGGCTCTCCCGTAAGTTCCGTATCGTGATGTGGGACCTTGTCACACGCGATTACTCCAAATGGATGACAGCCGACGATATTCTGGATAATGTCAAGCGTTACACCCGTAATGGTTCCATCATCACCTTCCACGACTCCCTGAAGAGCATTGACAAGTTGCGCACAGCCCTACCCGCCTCTATCGGCTGGCTCCAGCAGCAAGGTTACCAGTTCAAGACGTTCGAATAAAGCATACAAAACAAATAAGTCCGGAGTATTCGAAATTACTCCGGACTTATTTTTCAATACTCCTGCTTTATTTTGAAATAAGATGGCATTATTTGTCACCTCTCAGCAGGGACGCTTCTTGGGCAGTTTGAACACATCCTGCACTTCCTTCATCTGAGCCTCGGTCATACCATCGGGCTCTGAACCCATGGCACGGGCGCACATAAAGATGTTGGCAGCCTTGCAGAGCACGTCGGTCTGGTCGAAGGCATCCATGATGTCCTGACCGACAGCAACGGTACCATGTTTCTCCCACATCACAACATCGTGGGTTTTAATCTGCTCCAGGGTAGCCTCAGCAAGAGCTACTGATGAGGGCAAAGCGTAGGGAACGATACCGATGCCCAGAGGCGCAAAGGCCAGTGTCTCGGGAATCATCGACCACAGCACACGTGTCATCTCGTCACCCTTCAGGAATCGCTGGATGTGGCTCATAGCAACCAGTTCAATGGGATGCGTATGCAGCGTTGCCTTATAGCATGAACCCGTCTCCAGCAGATAGTTCTGCAGGGCGAGGTGTGTAGGCAGCTCGCTGGTGGGCACTACAGGCTCGTCGGCAATCACCTCGTAAGAAGCGCAATCGTCCAAGATGCGGATAATGCTACCGTTCTGCATAGGTTCCTTGGCGAGGTCACGCATTCGCTTGCCCGTACCCTTGCAATAGAAGTACTTGCCCTTCAACTGGGGCAGAACCATACCAATCTGCTTCACTTCTGAAATGGGCTTCATAGCCTTGCACTCATCGTCCATAAACTCGGTGACGTTGACGGTGATGTTACCACCGTTACGCTCCGCCCATCCTTTCTGCCAAAGGTAGCCAGTGACCTCGGCAATCTGATAAACCACCGCTTTCAATCCTTCGCGGCCTTCTAATATACTTTTCATTGCGTTAAAAATTTATCACTTTCAAAATATACACTTTCTCACCTTTACTTTCCCTTCCTCACTCCCCTCCCGCTCGGGAGGGGTTGGGGGTGGGTATTAATTTTAATAATTGTCCCCGTATCTTTCCTTCGTGATGTCGTCAAGGGCACGGCCACGAGTATTGGGAACACCAAGGAAGCCGACGATAAGTGAAATGGTCAACAGGGCAATCATGCAGAAAGCTGCAATTGTGAAACCCTCGCCGTTCTCACCATAGATGATGGTGAAGATGAGGCCCCAGACGGCTGACAGACCACGGACAATGAAGAACATTAAGCCCTGAGCACCAGCACGGAACTTAGCAGGGAACAACTCAGAACCCCACAAAGCGTAGAATATCTGTGGCGACGAACCGCCCTGCACGCCCCACAGGATGGCAAACAGCCAAAGGCCGACCATACCGTTGACACCGACAGTGACAATGACCAGCCAAGCAGCAATAGCCACGAGAAGTCCAAAGGTGTAGATGGCCTTGTGTGAGGTCTTGTCGATAAGCTTTGAGACAACGAACGTCACAGCAACAATAATAAACCACTGGATGCAGTTCATCCAGTTAGCCTGCTCGTTAGTGACACCACCTGCTGTCTCGTAGATGTGCGGTTGGAAGAATCCCATCACCGATGCCACGAGGTTCCATGTGAGATAGATGGTAGCCAGGAAGATGACGGTGCGAACGGCAATCTTGTTGGAGAACAGCACCTTGATATTGTCGGTCAGTCCGGCTTTCTTGCCCTCAGACTTCGTAAACTCGGCACTCTCCTGTAACTGACGCTGCAGGTTCCAAGCTATGAAAGCCACAACAAACAGGGTGAAGAACACGATGCGCGACGAGAAGGCGTTGACAGCCTCCTGCGACATGTCGGCACCGCCAAACAGGTGAGCCACCGACTCTACCCATCCGAACAGGTAGCCACCAGGGGCAAAGAGCATACCGAACAACAGAATACACATCGGTCCGAATCCCCACGACATCTGCGAGATACAGATGTTACGGCCACGGTTATTAACCTCGGACGATTCGCTGATATATGTCCACGATGCCGGGACACCCACACCTACGGAGATACCCGTCACCAAGAAGCCAGCCAGCAACATGGGGAAATTCATCGAAAACATAATAAGTAGTACGCCCGTCATATAGACCAGCAGGTTGTAGGTAAAGATGAACTTACGACCATACTTGTCGGCCAGGAAACCACCGATGATGGCACCGATAGCTGCACCTAAGCAGTTAGCCGAAATGAAGTTTAGCCAACCTAAGTGTACCTCGGTTAAACCCAGGTAATTCTGCCACAGCGTCAGACCTGATGCACCAGCCACAATAGCGCCTGCATCCAAATAATTAGTGAGAGAAACCGCAATGGTACTCTTCAAACTTCCAGAATTACTCATAAATATGAATTATGCATTATGAATTATGCATTATGAATTATCTGCAAACAACGTCACACTCAATATTGAAAATCTTTGCCACCTTCAGGATGGTGTCGATATGATGACCTACGGCAGCTGCCATGTGGTGGGTAGGACCTGCCTCGCTCCACTTGTTGACAAACTCGCGGCAACTCAGCGAGAACTTGGTGCGCATGTTGGTGTCGCCGAATGTGAAGATAGGACCTTCCTCGTTGACACCCTCGGCAGCAACGAACTTGAAGACGCCGTTCTTATCCTGCGTAATAGCCAGATAGGTAACAGGACCCGTGGGAGGATAGAACTGGGTGAGGTAACCGCCGCCGGCCTTGCCATGGAATACAGGCACTATCTTCATAGTCGGCTTCTTGGCCTGCGAGATGTCGAAGTCACCAGAGCCGGAGTGGCCGATGATACAGATATCCTTCGGGAAGTCGATAGAATACATCTCAGCAAGAGTACCTGTGCCGGAAATGGTCTTGAGAATAGACATGGCCATAGCCACCTTCATATCACCCTCGACGGCACATGCCGTATGCTGCTTGATAAGCATGGAGAATGCAGGAATCAGCATGGAGTCGAGCTTTCCTGCGATACCCTGTGCAAAGCCGTCATAGTGGGATGCTATCATACCTAACTTCTCGTCCTTGACCCACTGCTCGAAAGCTACGACATACTTTGCCATATCCCAGACCTTCTCGATGGTACCGCCACCTTCGATGTCGAAGGTATCGAGGATATCCTGAGCCTTAGCCTTGATGGCAGCCTCGTCGGTGATGTTGTCGGCAATGGCCCACATCTTCTCCCAGTCGAACTGCTTGGTATAGACGAACATACGGTGGTAGAGGTTGGTCTCGTCGATATAAAGGTCCATCATGCCTGGATACGGGCGACCAATCTGTGCGATGTTGGTATCGCGGAAGCGGCGACGTACCTGTGCAGCACGACACCAGTCCTCAATTTCAGCCTGAACGCCTGGGTCACCACCCTCTACGACGCCAGTGATGACAGCAGAGCGCTTGCCGGCACGATTCAAGTCGGCCACCATTTCGCCAATGGCTCCGCAGGCATACAACTCGCCCAGCCATGTAGGAATGTCGGTCTTGGCATAGTCGGGAGCCAGCTTCTTCTGCAGGTTCACGATAACGACGGGAACGTCGAGGTCGCGAACGGCAGGCAACATGTTATAAGATGTGCAGTAGGTTAGCATCTGCAGGATGACGAGGTCAACATCGGCAGCACGGAACTTGTCGCCGGCAGCCATTGACTGTTCCTTAGTGGTCACCATGCCGCCGTCAATAATCTCGATGGTGCTGGGCAACGTCTTCTTGAAAGCCTCGTACTGTGCCTCGAATTCAGGAACTAACTGTGGGAACTGTGGCAGGTAAGCCTGCAGCGCGATACTGAAGACACCCACCTTTGCTTTTGTTTCTACTAATGGTTTTGCCATAATGATTTGTTATTTTTGATTTGTTACTTTTAGATATTTCTCGTAAGCTTGATCCCATACCGCTTTGTCGCCGGTAGGATGATATGCCACCATGTCAACACTATTGGCAATGATTTGGCGCATCTGCCAGATGTCGGCTACGTCGCCACTGGCCTTAGCCTGCAGCATGATGTTACCAATCGCGGTACATTCCTGCGGACCAGCCAGCACCTCGACATTACAAGCATCGGCAGTAAACTGGGTGAGATACTTATTGAGCGAGCCACCACCAATAACATGGAGCACATTAAGATTGAAAGCTGCAAAATCCTTCAGCCAACCAAATACCTGACGATATCTCAATGCCAATGAATCGAAGATGCAACGACATATCTCGGCAGGTGTCTCAGGCACTGCCTGTCCCGTCTCGCGGCAGTATGTCTGGATAGCCTCAATCATCGATGACGGATTGGCAAAGGCCTTGTCGTCAGGATTGATAATCGAACGGAATGCTTCAACCTGCATGGCAGAGCCTTGCAACTCGGGATGACTAAGCTTTCGAACTTCTTCGGGCCACTCTTTACGGCAACGCTCATAGAGCCACATGCCGCAGATATTTTTCAGGAAACGTGTGGTGCCCTCGATACCGCCCTCGTTGGTGAAGTTCAAGTCGTAACTGCGATCATTGATGATAGCCTCCTTGGTCTCGATACCCATCAGACTCCACGTACCACTACTGAGGTAGGCAAACTGTTCGTTCTTAGCAGGAACAGCAGCAACTGCTGCACCCGTATCATGACCAGCCACGGCAATCACGGGTACAGGCCCCAGGCCTGTCATCTTCTGCACCTCGTCCGTCAGCACACCAATCTGTGTGCCAGGCTGTACCATTCGTCCAAACTGGCTGCGCTTCATGCCTACACTCTCGATGAGTCTGTCGCTAAGGTCGCCAGTTTTCGGGTCGAGCATCTGCGATGTCGAGGCAATCGTATATTCGCATACAGCTTCGCCCGTCAGCATCCACGACAGTGCATCGGGTACGAACAGTACCTTCTCAGCCATCTTCATGGCTACATTGCCATCCTGCTGCATGGCATACAGTTGAAACAGCGAATTAAAGTTCATGAACTGGATGCCAGTGATATCATAGACTTCACGTTGCGAAACAACTTTCTCAAGATACTCCTCCATGCGTCCGAAGGTATGCGGGTCACGATAGGCCATAGGATTGCGCAGAATAGCGCCATCCTTACCTATGAACACGAAGTCGACACCCCACGTGTCGATACCGATACTGGTCAGTGTGATACCACGACGGGCCACCTCCTTCAATCCGCGAATCATCTCAAAGTACAGCGCATAGATGTCCCAATAGAAGTGTCCACCCGTCTCTATCAGGTTGTTGGGGAAACGGGTCAGTTCCTCCTGTTCCAACTTGCCGTCAGCCAGTGTGCCCAAGATGGTACGACCACTGGTAGCACCCAAGTCAACGGCAAAAAAGTATTTCTTGTTTTCCATATAATTATGAAGTAGTTTGTTTGTATCCGACCACAAAGTTAGTCAAAACTTATTGATTGGCCATCATCTGGCCGTTGATTTTCACATTCTTTACCACCGTGGACTCTATCAGTTTGCCGTCAAACTGGGGTGTAGCGTCCTGCACGTCGCAATCCTCGAAGGTGAAGTTCTTGAGGATAAACTTGTCAGACTGGGCCACATTGAAGAAGTTGCCGCAGTTCATCCGAATGCCCTTGAACGTGATGTCGTGGCACTGGCTCATAGGCATGTCGGGACGCTCCTGCTTCTCATAGAACTGCGTCCAGCCCTTGATGAGCAGACAATTACGGCACTTGCCCGTAAAATTCTCAACCCGCACGTATTCATAGTGTTGCGGTGTATCTGGGCGCATCTTCAGCCACAGCACGTTGTTCGTGTTGTCTGCCTTGCAGTTGCGCATGATGACATTCCAGTCGTGTACCGACTCCGAACCCAGCGTCATACAACCGTGCACAGTGCCGTAATGGCAGTTTTCCACCAGGATGTTGTAGCATGGGCCGTTCTCGGGTGCCTGGTCTGCAAACGTACCCTTGCCTCCCTTGAGCACCACGGCATCGTCGTTCACATTCATATAGCAGCCGCGCACCACCACGTCATGACACACGTCTATGTCGATGGCATCCGTTGACGGGCCTTTGATATCGACCGTTGA
The DNA here is from genome assembly GCA_946188165.1 of uncultured Prevotella sp. GTDB lineage: Bacteria > Bacteroidota > Bacteroidia > Bacteroidales > Bacteroidaceae > Prevotella. Next base: position 42,256 of record CAMHTW010000015.1, on the reverse strand, counting down.
AGAATAAATGTACAAATCCAGATAGCGTACGTGGTCGCAGCGGTAAATATGATTGGTCCAGAAAGGCGAGTTGATGAGTCGCACGTCCTGGATGGTGACATTCTTCGAATTAGAGATATAGGTCAGCCGGGGACGCTGTGCATCCTTGTTGGTACACTGACGGTTCCACTGGCGTCGAATCCAGAACTCCTCCCAGTAGTTGGTGCCGTTACCGTCGATGGTACCCTTGCCAGCGATGGTGAATCCATCCACGCCGTCTGCATTCACCAGGGCCGTGAAGTACTTACAGGTCTGTCCTTCTATACGGGTCTCACGGATTTCGAAGTCACGGATGCGCTCCGAACCTTTCAGTACCCCACCCTCTTCCACAAGCAGGTGAGTACCTGGCTTGAAGAACAGCGAGCCGCTGAAGAAAGTGCCCTTCGGCACCACCACCACGCCTCCACCTTCCCGAGCAGCACGATCGATGACAGCCTGAATCTGCTTCGTCTGTACCTCCTCAGTGCCCTGACGGACACCGAAATCGGTCAACACGTAGCGCTTGCCCAGCGTCTCCACGTCCACCTTTCCTTCTGCCGTAAACCATGTGTCCATCGGTTCGCCGTTTGGCCACGTTTCCTGTTGTTCCACCTTAGCCTTCTTGGCCTTTTTCTTGGCAGCCAACGCTGTGGTACTGCCCACCGTCATGGTAAGCGCTACAACCACTGCCATCATCAGCATTCTTTTCATCATGTTTGTTCTAGTAGCTACAATTGTCGTTTTGTGGATGCAAAGATACAAAATAATTCTTATACGTGACACAAAATGGTCTTCAAATTATAGTTTTTTTTCAATCCGGCATGGTATCACGTCAGATTTCAGAGTCGGCGACTTAGCAGTCATCGTGACGTTGCCGCTGACCACGACCATACACTTGCCGAAGAAGGCCTTGCGCTTGGGCGACGTAAAACGCTCCATCGAGGTCTGGCAGCCATTGTCCGTACCCAGTATCCTGCCATTGCCTTCGCCAACGAAATAAATCATATCCTCGGCCCATGGACAAAGGTTACCGTCTTTGTCCACCACCTCAGCAGTGATGAAGGTTGTCGTCTTACCCTGATAATCTACTGACAGGCGGATGCGCTCTGGTGCGCCAGCAGTCCTGATGGTTTGTTCGCCGACCACACTGCCATCCTTACGCGCCACAACCTTTACCTCACCAGGTTCAAACGTCACACGCCAACCGACATGGTATTCAGTACATAATTGAGAATTGAGAGTTGAGAATTGAGAATTATGATTACTTTTACGGCGGACACCCTGACTCTTGCCGTTAACAAACAACTCTACTTCGTCGGCATTGTTGTAGTAGCACCACATGTCAATTTCGTCGCCAGGAATCCAGTTCCAATGTGGGAAGAGGTGGAGCACAGGCTTCTGCGTCCACTCACTCTGATACATGTAATAGACATCCTTGGGGAAGCCTGCGAGGTCGATGATGCCGAAATAGCTTGAGCGTGCCGGGAAGCCGTATGGCGTCGGTTCACCGATATAGTCGAAACCCGTCCAAATATACTGTCCACCAACGTAGGGGGTATGCTTCACCACATCCCACATTTCCTCATGGGTACTGGACCACGAGGCATGCATATTATCGTAGGCCGAGCACATGTACGAAGGGTCGGTATAAGGCAGCCACCATTGTTCAGGGGCGGTATAAATCTTGTCCGAAGGCATCATATAGTAGCCACGCGTCTGCAACGCACTGACACTCTCTGAGAAAATAAAGGGCTTGTCAGGGAAGTTCTTAGGCACATCCTTCGCCCACTGATGATGGTAGTTGAAACCGATGATATCAATCGCACCGCTCTTAAAGAGATGATTATTGGGCGAAGGCTCTTGACAACCTGCCGTGATGGGACGCGTGGTATCGTAGCGCTTCACTATCTCTGCCAAGTGTTGGGTCATCAAGCTTTGTACGGAGCGTTCGCCCTCCTTAGCCAATGTCGAGGCGTCATGCCCTGCATTCAGAATCAGGTTGGCTTGTTCAAGCGTCAGCGTGTCAGCCTCGGCAGACGACCACTGTTCCAACACCTCGTTGCCTATTGACCACATAAGGACAGACGGATGATTACGGTCTCGCAGGACGAGGTCGCTTAAGTCGCGTTCATGCCACTCGTCAAAGAATCGGGCATAGTCGTTCTGCGTCTTTCTGCGCCGCCACATGTCGAAACTCTCGTCCATCACGATAAGCCCCATTGTGTCACACATATTCAGAAGTTCGGGGGCTGGCGGATTATGCGACGTACGAATACTGTTTACACCCATGGCCTTTAGCTTGGTCAACTTACGATGCAACGCATCCTCGTTCAGTGCTGCACCCAGACAACCTAAGTCATGATGTTCGCAGACGCCGTTAAGTTTGAAGTTCTTGCCATTCAGCCAGAAACCCGTCTTGGCATCGAACTTAAAGTCACGGAAGCCAGTGGTGGTCTCCACTTCATCCACCACCTTACCACCGACTATCAAATGCGTGCGTACCTTATAGATATATGGGTCCTCACAAGACCACTTCCTTGGCTTCTTGATGCTGGCAGGCTTACCAGCAGCATCAAGCCACGTATTCTTTACCGTAACCTTTTGCTTGGTAGGATTCTCGTAGTCCACTTCCACCTTACCATCGTGTACATACACGCCCCAATGCTTTACGTGTACAGGATGCGTCTTCGTGAGCCACACATGGCGATAGATGCCACAGCCACTATACCAACGGGAGTTTGGTTGGTCGCTATTGTCTACCCGTACCGCCACCACATTCTCGTCTTCTTTCACGTATGGCGTAATATCATATTCGAACGAACTGTAGCCGTATGGTCGGTTCCCGACTTTCTGGCCGTTGACATAGACAGTCGAATTCATATATACCCCATCGAACTCAATAAAATAGCGGTTATTGGCCGTTGATTCACGGTTAATGGTAAAGTGCTTACGATACCAGCCTATCCCACCAGGCAATGCACCTCCAGAGGCGCCACTGGGATTACCCACATAGAAGTCGCCCTCTATGGCCCAGTCGTGCGGCAAGTCAAGACGACGCCACCAAGAATCGTTATACTCGGCCTTCGCCATCTGGGCAGAGTCGCCCAGCAGGAAACACCAGTCTTTGTCAAAGTTCAGTCTCTCGCGTGCCTCTGTCTGCAGCCCCATCAGCGTCGACAACAGACACACCAAAAATGCCAGTCTTCTAGGTTTCATCATGCATCTTACATCTTCCATCAGCCATCCCTAACGTTCTTTTCCTATTTTACCCAGTCAGGATCGAAGTGGCTGCTGTATTCTATGCTCAACTTTTTATAATATTCGCGTGTAGCTTCACTTGTCGTGTCTGCTCGGATAATCTCATAATAATAATGAAAGAGTCCTGGCTCCAAACCAGTCTCTGTATGGATGACGTTGTAGAGCGAGTCGCCCAGTACGGGTCGGCAGACGTCCTCAGGGTTGGCTGCATAGTAATTACGATAGCTCTTGACTTGTATCTCGGTATACAAGTAATCGAACTTCAGGTTGAAGAGGTCGCCCCAATAGCCGAGGTCACTGGTCTGGTGCTTGTAACGCCCGAAGATACCACGCTCAGTGGCCGTCGTTCTCACGTCGTCAACGACAATGGCTATCGAATCATACTCGCAAAGAACGGTGGTGCGTGCCAGGTCCTTCAGTTCCAGAGGCATGGAATTATCGGTACGGCATTTGCGCTCGGTACTCTCACGGGTCTTGTAGTTAAGCGGTGTAGCCTTTCCGTTGTGGCGTGCAGCCACCTCCTCGGCAAGCGACTGTGTTGGTGGACCATAGACTTGCGCCCACATCATGGCCTGATCCAGTTCTGCCTGAAATACTATTTCATTTTGCTGACTCTCGTCTATTGGGTTGTCTTCGCGGAAACAGGAGGTAAAGAACAAACTGCAAATGAGGATGGCAGCAAACATCCATGATTGTTTTGTCAGTTTCATATTCATACTATTTTAAAAGTTTTAGACTGCAAAGATAATCATTTTCGTTCTAAAAAGCAAGCAATAAAGCAGAAAAAAGCTATCCCATAAAAACTTTTTTGTTACGCAAGCGAAAAAATGAAAGAGGATGAGCCATGTGACACATCCCCCCTCATTTACTCTTACCTCAGACATCAGACATCAGACATCATAACTCCAATACATGAGGTCGTTCCCATAGCGGTCAGTGCCGCTGTCAAGATGGATATCACCATCTGAATCACTGTCTTCCATGTTTCTCGTTTCATAATACCTTCCCTTTCTTTTTTAGTTTTACCGCAGATTACGCAGATTTTACAGCTTTTTTATCTATAGGTGCAGAGTGTGGCGCAGCTATAATCTGTATAATCTGCGAAATCTGCGGTTAATTTAGACATCAGCCTTCAGACATCAGCCCTCAGACATCATTCAGTTCTCGTTAGGCTCTTCGTCGCCGTTTCCGCCTCCGGAATTACCGCCTCCTGAGTTTCCACTCCCCTCGCCCGTTGGAGAGGGGCTGGGGGTGAGGCCGTTCTCATTGTCCTCAATGTCCCCGCTGTCGCCAGAGGTTACACGCTTCAGCACGTTGCCGTCCTCGTCCAGACAGGTGATTTGAATCGAGGTGTTCTTCAGCTCGTCCTTCACGTCGACGCTGGGCGTAAACACGATGCGACGGGTACTGATGAGCGAGGTCTTCACGTCCTCCAGCTCAGCCACGGCCTTCGAACGAACGCTGAAGCGCATGGTTCCCAGTCCGGGCAACGGTACGCTGTGGCCCTCAGTGGCCCACGTGCGGATGACTTCGCCTGCGGCGTCCCAAGCCGCCTTGATGACTCCTGCAGAGATGCCGCTGTGGGTAGCGGCCTCGCTGAACACTTTCTTCTCGGTGAGCGACGTGTAGAGTTCAGGACGCATCACGAACTTCTTCACTCCAGGATTCTTGCCGATTTTTAGCACTCGGCGCTGTGCAATAATACGAATTGCCATAGTCTTTTTAATGTTAAATGGTTAATGTTTAATGATTGATGTTTAATTTTTTCTTTGTCGCCTGAGTTGGCTTCGCATGGGCACTGTTAAGGAAAACAATTGCTACTATTAATGCGCGCAATTTCCAGATTTAATTTTCGCAATTTTTACCCTTAATGGCCGCAGTTTCTACCGCTTCATTTGATACTGCAAAGGTACAAAATTTTCATTGCGTTTCCAAATCTTATGCGCCCTGTAGTGTGAAAATCTGTTAACGTGCGCATTATTCTACGAAAACGTCACGCGTCACATCGTCACATCGTCCCATTAAGCAGGTTCAACATGTACACACTAACTATGTATAAATATTACTATATTAAAATATAATAATATTTATAATACTAATACACTCTACTATAACCTCTGCACTCCATCCACCAGCGTCCAACATCCCAATCGACCTTAATGGGACGATGGGACGTGTGACGTTGTGACGAAGTACACAAAAGGGACGGTTCTTTTTGTGTACTTTTCCTTGGTGGTTTGTGGATTATTGCTTATCTTTGCACGACTATTCGAAAAAGTTATGCCAAGAAAAGCAAGAGAAAAGAGTGGTACGGGCATCTACCACGTTATGCTGAGGGGTATCAATCATCAGGATATCTTTGAGGAGCGGTCTGATTATTGGAAGTTCTTAAAGCTGCTCCGACTTCAGACTCATCCGGAAGACAAGCAGGGGCATCCGCTGCCGCCGCATTGCATCGTCTACGCCTATTGCCTCATGACGAATCATGTCCACCTGCTGCTTCGCGAACTCGATGAGGGGCTGATGCCACCCGTCAAGAGCATTACCATTGCCTATGCGCAGTATTTCAATCTGAAATACGAACGTTCCGGCCATCTTTTCCAAGACCGTTTCAAGAGTGAGCCTGTTAACGACATGGGGTATTTCATTACTCTGCTGAGGTATATCCATCAGAATCCGATAGCAGCCGGCATAGCTTCTTCGGTGGACGGTTATACCTGGAGCAGCTGGTGTGAATATGACGATTCGAAGCCCTGTGCATTACCTGTCTGCACTACTCAACACGTGTTTGGAAGGATATCAAGGGAAGATCTGACTGCCCTGGTCAACGAGCCTCTCCCGAAGGCGCTCAACATCCTCGACTTCGGCAACGAGACCGCCGTAAGAGTTACCGATGAAAAGGTGCGCGAATATCTTCACACCATCTGCAACAACGACAATCTTACCGAGATTCAGCATTACCCGAAAGACCATCGCAACGACATCATCCGTATGGCGAAGGATTATGGAGCCAGTATCCGTCAAATCAGCAGATTAACTGGCGTCAGCGAGGGCATCATCAGGAAGATATGAAAAGTACACAAAAGGAACCGTCCCTTTTGTGTACACATGAGTCTTGATTATTTATAGTCGGTAACCTATGGTAAGTTGTAGTTTGTTTACCTTTTTGTCACCATAATACCCACCTTCAGACACTATCAGCTGATTGTAAAGACTGCCATATTCACTCCGATAGTTTAACCGCAAATTCTGCAAGCCAAACACATAGCGCAGATCAAAGACGAAACGATTGAATTCATAGGAAACACCCACAGGAATGGAGAAGTAAAATGCATGCATAGCATCTCCAGTATTTTTGGATGTTGTTGTTAGCGACATATTATAAGACGACTCTGACGTTTCTTCCTGGTCTTGTGCTCCAGAGTGAAGGCGGAAGTTAGCCTGAATACCTGCTTTCAGTGCAAGATTCTTGTATACATAGACATTGGCCAACAGAGGGATTTCTATGCGTCCTGTGTTGATGGTAAAACCATTGTTCATTGACAGGAGATTCGAACGGTAACGTTCCAATGAATAGAACACACCCGATGATACTGCCACACGATTCAACGCCTGCCAGTCAACACCGACACCAGCCGTGATACCAATCTCGTAGTCGAGTGGCTGACTGATAATAAGGTTGTCACCAAATGTTGGCACAAACGTCCATTTCCCTTTTTCTGTCTGCGCCTGCGCTATTGTGGCAACACACATCAATACAAATAAAATAAGTCTATTCGTCATCGTTTTGTCTTTAAATTTGCGACAAAGGTATGAAAAATATCTCAATTCACAATGCTTTAGACAAAAAAAATTTCAATGTACACAAAAGGGACGGTTCTTTTTGTGTATCTGCTGGAAAATTTGTACCTTTGCAGGCTAATTGAGAAAGAATTGTAGAAGGAAATAAAAGAGTATGACTCAAACAATAACGGCCAAGGAAGCGTTGGCACAGATTGAGAGAAGATATTTCAGGGGAACAGGGCTTGCAAAGGCCAGCAAACTGGAAGGTGACGAGCGCAGGGCTTTCGTGCTTGCGCAGGTAGAGCGGTTGTTGACGGAGAAGCATGGGTCGGCGCTATTGGCAATGTGGCTGTCGGACGAGTTTTGGACGGCTGACGAGGGCAGGAAACCGATGCCTTGGGAAGATATCTCACCGCAGGTAGAGTCAGGTTATCGCACCAACCCGCTATTGTCGCTGAAGGAACAGCTGACGCTGACAGACAGGGAGATGGCCCGTCTGCGACTAATATTGGATGTGGCCGGGCTTTGCCACGACCTGAGCCTGTACTACACGTTCGACCTGAAGGAGGCCTTTGGCATCAAAAACAACTGGTGGGTGTCGAACAAGCAGTTGGTGGAGTGGCTCTCTACTACCGAGTATGAACGGATAGCAATGCATATAGCATACATACTTAGGAAGTTCGCCATCGACGTGTATGTATACGGTCATTATCAACCGGCACAAGATGCATTGGCTGAACTATTCTCGGCGGAGTATAGCGAACTGGTGCGCGACCCGAAAAGAACGAAGATTCCTCCTCGTGATTATGTGAAGACTATCATCGACGCCATTCTTCAGATAGAGCGCCATTGGCAACGCGGACGCAAGCTGAAGCTGCGACCAGACTTAGTGATGCTGCATGACGAGATATACGGTGTGGTGCCCCTGCGGTTCGACAAAGTGGTGCTGGCGGCGGCTCAGGCGCTCTATGACTATATGGACAGGGAAGTGTACGGGCGAATGACAGGAGACAATCCGCTTGCACCTGAAGTGATGAAGCTTTTTGCCCAGAAGGTGCGCGAGGTGCGCTCAGCGTATCTGGCAGAAGGCTGGGTGGCTGATGACTCGCTGGAATTTGCCTATCTGATGGCTCACGCCCAGAATTGTGGCTACGGCATTTGGCGCGAGGAGGACGAAGCCCTATGATGAGTAGCAATCGCGGGGATTATGCCTCGGCCTCGGAGTGGCTTTCCACTCTTAGGCAGGATGAAGCGTGGCTGAGTCAGCAGCATCGTTTACAAGCCTCCAAACCTACTGATACAAGCATTCATGAGGAGGATGCTCTTAGGAGAATAGGCAGGGGTGACACGTTTGAGTTTTGGGAAATTTACAGTCATCAGATAGAGCCTGTGATAAGTGAGGTTTGGGAAATTGCTGAGTTGTCGTTGCCCAAACTGAAGATTCAGGCCATAGGCATGCTTTCGATGGAGTGGATAGAAAGGGAGCAGAAATGTGAGATTGAAAACAGAAAGGAGATAGTGGCCAAACTGAACCCCATCTTCTATAACGACGAAGCGGAGGCCAGTAGTTTCCTGTCGGAGATTCAAGGCATGAAAGCCAAACAGATAACCGACAGAGTAAATCAATTAGTACGCGCGCGTATGATATCGGAGATGTCGCGTAAACGGGAACTATGGATGGTGCTTCACGACTATGGGCTCTACGATAAATCGGAGTCGAACTGGAATTCGCAGGTAGATTAAGTACATAAAAAGTACACAAAAGGAACCGTCCCTTTTGTGTACTAAATGAAGGGAATCGGCAATTGTCGGTTCCCTTTTTGTTGTTTTCCCAGCGCAAACTTGTACAAATACTTGTGCAGGACTTGTGTTTTCTTGTATTTGTTTGTGTATCAATAGGTTACAAGACTATAAAATTTCAAACGCAAGAGTTTTGTTGTACCTTTGCATCGTCTTCCGAGGCATGCAGCCGAATATGTGAGCTGGCAGTCCTAAGAAAAGCGGGAGCTAATCAAAAATATGAGTCGCACAAAAAATCGCATCACAATCGCACGAGGCACTATCGCAGAGAATGCACGTCGTCAGCTGTCGCTGATCAACAGGTGCCAGATGCCTGGCATGACGAAGAGGGACTATCGCTTCATGAATCACTAAAAGGATAGTCAACAAACAACAGTATTAATCTGGGCGAAGTGAGCTGAAGAAATCTCATGAGTTAAAGCTGGCCAGCGTTTCCAAAGGCTTCTTCACTCGCAAAAACCCAACAAAATGAAACCAATTTTTAAGAAACAGCTTTTAGTTCAGAACGTCCAGATGGACGGCAGTATTAACTTCCAGGCCAACGGTGACATCAACGTCTATCCCTGCCCTTGGGAGAGTGACAAAGAGGTGACCAATGGTCAGCGAGTAAAGTACAAGGGCGGCATTGAGGTAGATGCCGACGGGCGTACACGCGTAAAGCGCTATAATGTGGGCAAGAAAGGTCCGATGTATGATACCATCTTCGAGACAGCCCATGCAGCCGTAAAACTGACCCGCGAGCACTCGAAACGTAATCCCCATCGCGGTCGCGTAAAGATTGACTTCTCGTTTCCGAAGAAATATCCGCTGGAGCTGATGAAGCAGCTTTTCCGCGACGAGACACTGGAGATTGCAGCGTGGCTGATGACCCGCAAGACAAACACATTGTGGAATAATTATTAAGAAAGGAGGACTATATTATGGAGAAAGCAATGATCATGACTATGAAATTCACATGCATCGGCAAGGGGCACGGCGCCCCTGCCATCCCTGCCACCAAGGAGGACTGGGAGGCACTTCGTCGCGAATCATGGCTCGCGCAGATGTGCGCACGTATAGAAAAAGGTGACGAGCAGTTGAAGCATCGTTTGCCGGTATGGACACCGCATTGCGCAGAGTTTAAGGATAACCACAGGGCGATTGCTGATGCCGTTAAGCCACTCAATCGTCTGATGTTGGACTTTGACGAGAAAGGGCATACGGACGAGATTGTGAGCAGCCTCACCCCCAGCCCCTCTCCGAATGGCGAGGGGAGTGAAATGACACTGGGACAGTTGGTGGTGCTGCTGGTAGAAGAGAGTGTTCGTCGTGGTACTCACGTATTGGTGGAATTGCCAGAGGGAATGACACCTGAAGAGGCTCAAGCCTTGATGCAAGAGGCTACGGGATTCACACCCGATGCAGCAGTGAAGGACGTCGCAAGGTGCATCTATATGGTGCCCGAGGATCATACAAAGTATGTGAGCCCGAAGCTGTTCGAGGTTAGTGAGTTCAAGGAGGGAGACGGCTGCGCAGAAAAAAGCAGCGTCTCTCAAAATGAGAGCCGTGTTAATCCGTGCCCAAAAAAATTCAAAGGCATCCCCTACTCTTCTATTGTGGCCGAGTGGTGGCGTAGGAATGGCGGTGAGCCTGCAGAGGGTGAACGAAACGTCAAGTTGCATAAATTGGCAGTCAATCTCCGAGCCATCTGCGACAATAAGAAAGAGGTGTTGATGCAGGTGATGCCCCGTTTCGGACTCTCTGACGTTGAACTGAAATCCGTCGTTGATTCGGCTTGCAAGGAACCAACAAAAGGTTCGCGTCTGATGGATCAGATTGTGAATGCGCTCGAAATGGGGATTCCATCTGATGAAATCGAGGATGCCGAAGCCGTAGCCGAAGAGACTGGCGTGAAGGTTAATGTGAAGGCCCTGCCCATCGGTTTGAAAGAATCGTTGGTTGGTGTGCCTGTCTCGATGCACATGCCTGTGCTTTGCGGCATTATGCCCATCGCAGCGGCTTATGCTGACCAAGTAACGGTTGAGTATTGCGACGGCAACACCCATCGGTTGGGGCTGATGAGTATCATCCGAGGTGAGCAGGCTTCTAACAAATCGGTAGTCAAGAACGCTGTCGATATTTGGAAGCACCAACTCGACGAAGAGGATGCCCTTGCCCGCAAGCGCGAAGAGGAATGGAAGGAGCGCAAGAAAGGCCGCAAGGCCAATGAGAAAGCTCCCGAAGACCCACACGTATTGATTCGCGTTGTGCCCGTAACGGTCTCTTGTTCAACACTCTTGAAACGTTTTAAGAATGCGCAGGGACACACCTTGTACAGCTTTGGCGAGGAATTGGATACCCTCCGCAAAACGAACGGTGCTGGCTCTTGGAGTTCAAAATACGACATCTATCGTTTGAGCTTCGACTACGGCGAATGGGGTCAGGACTACAACTCTGATCAGGCTGAGTCGGGTGTGGTCAATGTGGCCTACAACTGGACAATGCTGGGCACCAACGGCGCCATGCGCAAGTGCTTCAAGTCGGACAACATTGAGAACGGTCTTTCGAGTCGTGTGCTCGTTGCTGAAATGCCTGATGCGTCATTCTCGAAGATGCCCAAGTTCGGCAAGCGTTCGGCTGAGGACGAAGCAAGGATTCAGCAGGCCGTTACCCGTCTGCGTTCGTTCAGCGGACTGGTTGACACTCCTCGACTTCGCAAGGCTATCGAGGCTTGGGTAGAAGAGAAACGCGTAGAGGCTGCCAAGGACATTGATCACGTCAAAGACACCTATCGTAAGCGTGCCGCTGTCATCGGTTTCCGTTGCGGCGTCATCTTCCACATGTTGGAAAGTACACAAAAAGAACCGTCCCCTTTGTGTACTCGGGAGAGTAAGGCTTGTTTGGACTTCGCACTGATGATGGCTCAGTATTGCCTCGACCAGCAGATGAAGGTGTTTGGCGAGGCACTTCGCAATGAGTACGTCAATGCCCACGACGAATGTCAGCGGTATGGTGCTAACCACTCCATCTTCGACCAGCTAGCCCCAGCCTTCTCGCGCGACGATCTGCGAGCCCTGAAACATGATTGCTCTGAAAGCGGACTCCGCAACATCATCATGCGATGGAAACGTGACGGATGGATTGAATCCGTTGACCGACATCACTTCCGTAAAACGTCACAATGTCCCAACGTCCCATCGTCCCATTAAGGTAGATTAAACATTAAAGATTAAACATTAAATTTCAGAAAACATTAAATTTTAGAATATGGAATTAGTATTGACACGCATAGCAAAACGCAAGACCTATACAATAGGCAAACTCTACATTGTAGAGAAAGTAGATGACGAGTATTTGGCAGGAGAGAAGCAGACCTACTTCTGCGACACCCTCGAACCAACGGCATTGGAGTTGAAGACATCGGTCTCGAAAGAAGCCGTACTTCGTTCGCCCGTCAAGGCGCAATTGTTGAAGCCCTTCGCCATCCCAGAAGGCCGTTACGCTGTAGTGATTACTTGGAGTCCTAAGTTCAAGATGTGGCTCCCGTTGTTGCTCGGTGGCCCCGACTTCAACCACCTTTTCAAGGGCATCCGCATCCACATGGGCAACACCGCCAAGGACACCGCAGGCTGCATCCTCGTAGGTCGCAACCAACTGGTAGGTCAAGTACTGGAAAGCCGCAAATGGCTATATGAACTCAAACAACTCATCGTAGCCGCCAAAGCCCGCAACGAACCCGTCTGGCTGACCATCAAGAGTACACAAAAGGAACCTTTTGTGTACTTTTAAAGCTGGACGGTGAGGGCTTTGCCATTGTAGGTGACAAGCTTGCCGTCGGGGTTCTCGAGGTTGAGGGGCTTGGCACTGTTCTTGGTGATGAGGACCACATTGAACTGGCGATTCTTCAGCATGCCATTGAACTGACCATTACGCTTGCCAAAGGTAACTGTGCGTGAAGCATCGTCGTAGGTGATGTCGATAGTGGCATACTTGCCTTTCTCGTAGTTGTAGTTGGTACCCTCGTCCTCATAGAGTTGGAACGTAGCGTCCTTGCCTGCATAGACATAAAGGTTGATGAGGTCGGCAGGTTTCTCGTCACAATACTGAATCTCAGGACCGAAAGGAATTATCGAGCCTTCACGGACATAGACGGGAATACGTTCGTATGGTGCATCGACAACCAGACGATGACCACCCTCAATGAATTCACCCGTATACAGGTCGTACCAACCACACTGTTTAGGGAAATAGACGCTGCGACTACGTGCCTTATAATAGCCTACAGGACATGCCATCAAGGCAGGACCGAACATCCACTGATCCTTGATATTATATATCTCGCGATCGCCATTGAAGTCCATCACAAGGCCGCGCATCATGGTGTAGTCTTTCAGATGTACCCAGCCTGCCATTGAATAGAGATAGGGCATCAGGCGATAGCGCAACTTATCGTAATAGACAAACGACTGGTAGGCGGGATGATCTTCGGGGGCAATGTTCCAAATCTCACGCAGAGGCCACTGACCATGAACGCGGAACAAAGGAATAAAGGTGCCGAACTGGCTCCAACGAGCCTGCAGTTCGCGCCACTCCTTCAAGTCTTCGTTTTCCACCTTCGTACGGTCGTAAAGCTGCTGTGCCTGCACATAACGGTTCTCGACGCAGAAGCCGCCCTGGTCCATACCCCAGAAAGGTAGACCAGACATCGAATAGTTAAGTCCTGCCGTCATCTGGGCACGCATGTCCTCCCAACGGGTGCCGATGTCGCCACTCCACGTTGCCGTAGAGTAACGCTGTTCGCCAGCAAAGCCGCTACGGGTCAACAGGAACACACGCTGGTTGGGACGAACTGAACGCTGACCATTGTAGATGGCGTCGGCATTGACGATTGAATAGGCATTGAAGTATTCCGTAGTCGTACCTAAAGCCGTAGGACCGCTGAGCGCCTTGCGATACCACATCGGCGTGCAGTCGCGGACGTTAGGCTCTGAGGCATCCATCCACCAGGCATCAATACCATATTTATATTTAGTAAACAGGTTCTCGTCCATCTGCCGCCAGAACATCTTGCGAGCTCCGGCATCATAGGCATCGTAGAACGAGCCTACATAGCCAGGACCCACCCAATCGTGGATGTCGTCCTTGACAGCCTGATGGTACATCCAGCCGTTCTTATCAAGTTCTTTGTAGTTGTCGGTATTGCAATAGAACTTAGGCCATACGCTGATCATGAAACGTCCACCCATCTGATGAACGCTGTCGAGCATAGCCTGTGGATTGGGGAAGCGCGAGGCCTCGAACTGATGCGAGCCCCATTGGTCCTCCACCCAGTAGTTCCAGTCCTGCACAATGTTGTCGCAAGGTATCTGACGTTTACGGAACTCGCTGAGTGTGCCGACGATTTCATCGGAGGTCTTATAACGTTCGCGACTCTGCCAGAAGCCCAGTACCCACTTGGGATAAACGGGAGCCTTACCAGTCAGTGTGCGATAGCCGGAAATCACCTCATCAGCATTCCGGCCTGCAATGAAGTAATAGTCCATATCCTTGGCCATCTCACTCCAAATGGAGAGGTCATGTTGGTCTTTATGGGCTCTTGATGCCCGAAGGCCACAGTAAGACACATCGCCATCAGGTTGCCATTCAATACGCAACTGTTCGCGTTTTCCTCCGAGCATCACCCTACGGAACTTGTAAGTATTGGGGTTCCAGGCCGTACGCCAACGTTCGGGCACCACCTCCTCGCCACCGATATATACCTTAATATATCCCGCATAATAGAGGATGAAATGATAATATTGGGTGTCTTTAGACTCGATGAAGCCCTCATAGACGACTGTTGAGCCGTTCAGACGGAAACCCTTGGGCAGATTCTTGATGCCTCCCGGCTCCGTTCTATTGGCCAGCTCAGAAGCAGCAGGACAATCAAACTCGAAATAAATAGAGTCTTCATCACGGACCAAACGCTTACCGTTTCGGTCTGTATAGGTTCCCGTCAGATGACCCTCCCTACCCTTCTTGTCGTAAATCTTGAAAGCACGGCCCAGTTGCTGATAGTCATCGGGATTTCCAAAGCGGCAGTAACTGTAGCTATCCCACAGCAGACCATAATTGTTATTGGACAGCACAAAGGGTACACTGACCTTGGTATTGTATTGGAAAAGGTCTTCGTTCAAGCCATTCATATTGAGTTCCTCAGACTGGTGCTGTCCCAAGCCATAGAAAGCCTCTGTACGAGGATTATCAAACAGCAGGCGCCACGTCAGCCCGTTGCGCTGCGCCTCGGGGACCTTCGCCACGTCGACACCAATCTCACGGTCGGGCACGCGGAAAGGCTTGAACGTCTTGCCGTTCTCAGCCTCCTTCAACAGCTGCTTGCCATCGGCATCGTAGAAGGTTACTCGTCCGGTGGCTTTCTCGACACGCGCCTCAACGCTCTGAGCTTTTACCGACAACACATCGCCATCCGTTACGGTGAACTTAGGAGTCGAGGACTGTTTGACCACTATCAGACTCTGTTTTTCCGGCAACTGTGCTTCGGAAGTAGCCTGCACACGGATAATGTTATCGCTGACCACCTGAAGGCGTATCATTTGCGGACTACCAGTTCTTACATCCTTCACAGGAATCGTTACATACTGCCCACTGACGGTATAGTCTGCACCCCAAAGAGCCAGTGATGACATAGCTACCACACCAGTCATCATCAATTTAAATAGTTTCATTAGTTTATTATTAGTATTTAGTTCCACTCGTTATGCATATTATCAGTCATTTACCACTTCAGCCTCAACAACCTCAATTTCAGGCTGCGCAGGCAGTGTGATGAAGAAGATGGTTCCACCGCCAGGATTATCTTCGATACGGATTGTTCCCTTATGGGCATCAACAATACTCTTCACACGATCAAGACCTATGCCTTCACCGTTCACCATCGAATCAAAGGCATGTTCCTTATATTCGTCCTTGATACCAATACCATTGTCGGCCACCTGAATTTGTGCCATATCGTTTTGTATACGAGCCACGCCAACACTAATCAGTGGATCGTATGGGGTAAAGTTAATAGAATTGCGGAACAATATCTCTAAGATTTCCTTGAGCTTAGCCTCATCGAAATCAGCCGTCAACTGGTCTACCGCAGACAGGAAGCTGACCTTGACTTTCTTGTCCGGAATGGGCGATTCATAGTGTTCGCAGATAGCACGTATAAAGACCACGAGGTCTTCTGTCGTCAGGTTTAGTTTGACGGTCTCTTTTACCGTCCCGTCTGACCGTTGTTTGTTCGCCTGCTCTGTTGCCATCTTCATGCGCATCTCGTTCATCCACTGCTGCTGTTCGAGTTCACGTCGCATCATTTCAACCTTCATCCGACTCTCCAGACGTTTCATAAACCACTTGCGCCACACGAAGGCCACTCCTGCAATGATGAGCATGTATAACAATATCATCCAGCGTGTTCGCCACAAGGGTGGACGAATGGTGATTTCAAGCGTCGCCTCTTCCTGGCCAAATGTACCATCGTCATTCAGCATTCTGACTCGTAGCGTATAGTCGCCGGCACGCAGCGAGTTGTAAGTAATATTGGGATTCAAATCAGACGTGCGCACCCAACTCTCGTTAAATCCTTCAAGCATATAGACAAAACGCTTGGTATTGGCAATGCTTCCTGCATTACTGCCCATCTGGATCGTAAACTGGTCGTTGAAATTAAGGGTGATTTCACGACAAACATTCAGGGCCTCTTTAAGGATGACGCGTCCATCCACCTCTTCGCCCACAGCCACATCCTTGTCGAATAGCTGCAGTCCACTGAATACAGGCTTCTCATCCAGGTGGCCGACAGCCAGATTCTTGGTATTGATAATGTCCAAGCCGTCTTGTCCGCCTACCAGAATCATACCTGTCGAAGTGTAACAGATGGCACGCTGGTTGAACGGTCCGGGCTGCAGGCCGTCGTGCTCGTTAAAGCTACGCACGGTAAAATGCCATTCGCCATCCTCGCCTTTCTGAGGTACGACATTCGAGATACCATGATCGGTCGTTACCCAGATAGTCTGTTGGGCATCCTCGGTAATAGACGTCACATTCGAGCCGAAGAATCCAGACTTCATATCAAGCAAGCGCGTCTTACCCGTCTTTCTGTCGTAGATGGACAAGCCCGATGATGCCGCCTGCCAAACAAGGTCACGTTTGTCCCAAATGACCTGTATTGTTGCCGACGAAATGGTATAGGTCGTCTCATCGTGGGGTACAGGAATGTTAATAATCTGATAGGTTTTCGGATGAATCACCGAACAGTACTCTGAATTACCCAGAAGTATCCATCCGTTGGAAGCAGTATTAATACTGTTGGTCCAATTGGTCTTGAGGTTGGAATTGGTCTCGTTGAAGACGCGCTGCACACCCGACTTGGCATCGATACGCATCGCTCCACCGCCCAAGAGGCCTACCCAGATATTGCCCCACAGGTCTTCTGTAATAGACCAGACGTTATTGGTGGTCAGCCCACTGCCTGGAGTGCCCACCATGTAAGTTTTCCATTGTCCGTCGCGATAGCGGATGAGACCTCCCTCCCATGTGCCGAACCACAACGTTCCATCCTTGGCACAATAGGCGCCAACGATGACTGCATTAGGAGTACCCAATACCTGTTTATCGTATTCAGCCACAATTTCAAGAGTCTCAGGATCCATCTTACGGATGCCCCCGCTGTTCAATCCCAGCCAATAGTACCCCTCCTTGTCCTCACAAATGGCATTAATGTCACCATACGGCAATGAGGTAAAGCTGGCCATGGCATCAGCACACATGGCCACGCCACTCTTGTAAGTAGCCACCCACATACGTCCCAAGGGGTCAACATACAGGTGCTTGGCAGTAATATCAGGCAGCGAGGTATTGTCGCCTTTCTGATATGTGAACTGTTTCCACTCCTTAGTCTGGAAGTCGAGCACCAGCACCCCTAAATGGTCGGTAGCCACCCACAGCAGGCCCCTGGCGTCGTATCTGACCTCCCACACCACAACATCCTCAGGCACATCACTGAACCCCTTGGCCTTCATCAGTTCCGTCAGCGAGGTGTACCAGCGTTTCTCTGCAGGATTATAAATATAGGTATTGGTCGAATGGGTTATCACCCATCTCAGCCCGTCCTTATCGACATACACCCAGTAGTCATTATACGTGTCAAGTGCTTTCTTGACAGTATCGTCACGCCACAGGACACGTCCACGCTGACCGTCAACACATATCAGTTCACCCATGTTGGACGTCATGACCATGCCATCCTCCGTCTCACAGAAACTGGTGACCGAAAAGTCCTTGGGGAATTTGTCTATAGTATATCCGAAGTCAACCTTCTTCAGCAGTTTCTTCTTTGGATTATAGAAGAAGAAACCATCCTCGTATGACTTTACCCAGAAATTCTTCTGCGAATCGATATGTAGTTTTTCGATACCACCGGTAACACCCTGTTTGGCCAGCCACAATCCAGGCGAGCGGTCTGTCTTCTCTGTCACAGGGTCGTACAGCGAATAGCTCATGCCATGATTCAGCCAGAGTTTACCATCGTAGGCCTCCTGGACGTCGTCCATACGGTTGCTTCGCAGCGTCGTTGTATCACGTTCGTACGAGAAGTAGTTCTGGAACCGGTAGCCGTCATACCTACACAAACCGAAAGATGTACAAATCCATATAAAACCGCGAGAGTCCTGCAGGATGCAATTCACTTGCGAGTTTGAAAGTCCGTGGCGCGTATCAAGGTGACGGAACTTCATGTCGCCAATCTTACCCTGACCAGTTATACAGAAACTGATGGCAATAACCAATAGTATGATTGTTTTTCGCATTGTCCCGATCTCTTAATTAAATATCCCTCAGCCTTCATCCCTCAGCCTTCTTGCTGGAAGTATCTCTAATAACAAGTTGCTGGGGTACTATCTCCTTATACACCTTACTGTCGCCATTAATATTGCGCAACAACAACTGGCAGGCTTTGACACCCATCTGATACGACTGGTCCTGAATGGCTGACATACGTGGCGTCACGTATGCCGCATGGACGTCGTCTGTAAAGCCTATCAGGGCCACATCGTCAGGAATACGCAAGCCACATTCCTTGATGGCTGTAAACGCCGCGAAGGTAATGATATCGTTGAAAGCCAGAATAGCATCAGGGCGGTGGTCACTCTTCAAGAGGTTTGTGGTACTTTCAAGGGCCAGCTGATAGTCAATCTTATCGCAGAACACCAATTCCCGTTCGATAGGTATATGATTCTCGCGCAACGCCTCCAAATACCCATGCTTACGCCGACGCACCATATCAAGATGGTTGGGGCCACCAATAAAGGCAATTCGCCGGCTACCAGTATCTATCAGATGCTGAGTGGCTTGCTGGGCAGCCTCATCCCCATTAGCTGTCACGCTGGAGAAACGGTCTGACAGACAAGTACGTCCGAAAAACACCAAAGGGATACCCATTTCCGCTATCTCCTCGAAATGATGATAATCGGTAGTACTCTGTGCCAGACAGGCTATAATGCCTTCCACATGCATCGAGATAAAGTTGTCGATAGCATTCTCTTCGTCTTCATAGCGCTCATGACTGTTGGCACTGAGCACACTGTAACCAGCACGGCGAGCCTCGTCCTCAATACCATCAAGCACTGCGGCATAGTAATGCGTTACCAGATTGGGGACCACCACGCCTATGACCTTGGGGGCTTCACGGCGCAGACTTTGGGCAAACGGGTTGGGACGATAGTTGAGTTTTTTAGCCAGATCCTTCACACGTTGTTGCATTTCCTTGCCAATCTCCGGCGAGTTGCGTAACGCGCGACTCACAGTAGCAATGCTCACTCCTAATTCACGGGCAAGGTCCTTCAACGAAGTTCTATGTTGTTTCTTATCAGTCATAATCGTTAGTTATTAAACCAGAAGGTAAAAAGTGTGTCGATACAATATCGGCTACAAAGTTACGAATTTACTTTGAAACTCGCAAACGTTTACGTACGTTTTTTGCTGTTTTTATCTTGAAAATGATGAAAAAGTGTGTAACTTTGCACCCAGAAAACAAAAAGTGAGGTGATACTTTTAGTTTCAATGTAAAAGAATGAGTAATGAATAGTTGATAATAAGTTAGTTAGAAAACAAGATTAAGGCTGTCGGGAGACAGCCTTTTTCGATGCCCATCCCTCAGACTTCACACTTCATACTCCAGACATTAGTATAGAGCGCGTATAGAGAGAGACATGAGAGCGACATGAGAGCGACATGAGCAAGGCATGAGCAAGATATGAGCAAGGTATGAGCAAGAAATCCTTAGAACATCAGGGTAAAGCCAAAGCGCACGCTGTTTTTGTGACCATGCGAATGGTCGTTATAGTTCATACGGCGTACATACTCAATCTGGAAGAAGCGGAAGATGCTGCGAATACCCAGCGATATTTCCCAATAGGGCACCTTCGGATCCATCACGTACGAGTCTTCGGGGAAATACATCAGGATAGGACTGTCGGCATTACGTTCAAGACTGGGATTATTCTTGTCGGACAAAGCACCCCACAGCATCTTGGCACCGATATACTCGCGCCAACGCAGTTTCTTGATCAGCGGAATGCGGTTGAAAATCTTGCCCTGCATATCCCAGTTCATGTCAACGCTGACGAAACGGTCGTTCAGGAACTCCATACTGGTCAGCAAATTAAACGACTGCTTCTGACTGAGGTACGACATATTGGCAGCAGGCATACATAGCAAAGGGAAGGGAACCTGACTCCACTGCACGCCACCACGGGTGTAGAGGTCAATGCGTCCCCAGCTGTTCAGCCAGATGCGTTTGAAGATGCTGGCTTCCGTATAGTGATAGTCGTAATCGCCTCCTAACATGCCCTTGACACCCATAGTATGGCTGAGGATAATGACGGGAGCCTCGCGATTGACCTTCAGACGCCGCTGTTTGGAGTTCGTATAGAGCGCACCTGGCGAATACTCTATCTCAGCACGCAACTCAGTGGTGCGGAAAGGACGGCTGAAGGCTGATGTGTGAGGGCTGATGTGTGAGGGCTGATGTGTGAGAGGTATGAAGGCCATATTGCCTGCGGCCTCGTTCTTTTCCGTCTTGATGCTCAGCAAGGTACGTAGACCATACATCTGCTCATATTCAAAGGTGAACTGCTGCCGATTATAGAACATCATCTTGTCGGCCTTGGCCCACTTGAAAGCCGTGAACACATTATCCTTATCGGTAGACAGGAACTTGTCGGAGGGTGCCATCACGTCATAGGTCGAGAGGAACGACAGGTTACGCTTGGGGAATTCGTCAGGCAAGTACTTCTTCTTATTCAGCGACCACGTCAGCTGTGAACTGTAATAGTTATTATGGCTGCGCCAGCCGCGTGCTGCATAACCCTTCCAAAAGAGGTGGCGATTCAGGTTGGCTGTCGTCTGAAGCGAAATACGGGTACGCAGGCCATCGATGAAGTTGGTACTCACCATCGAATTGACGGGACCAATATCCACTTTACTGGGATTGCCTGTCTCAATATAGTTCTCTGCCAACAGTTTAAGGCCCAAAAGAATATACTTGAAACCACCGACGGAACGCATGCCATTCAGGAAATCATCCATCCCTGCTTCGCTGCGCGTCAGCTCTACCTTACGATGCTCTTGCCAATAGCTGTCGTCCATCAATTCCGCATCAGGGTCGGTCACCGTCTTGGCCTTGCCCTTAAAGAGCTTGGCGGGAATCTCCGTAAACTGATAGTCAGAGAGGCGGGTGGTTCGGATGGCCACACCTTTCTGCAGGAAATCGAACAGCACCAACTCCACAACCATGTCGTCAACGCTGAGCACCCATTCGCCCGTTGGCAATTTAGTAAACTCTTGCGTGACCTTCAGGCCCTCAACAAAATTGACATCTGTCCGATTAGGCAGAATCAGTTCGCAGCGCTTCACCTGATACGAAGAGTCCTTCAACACATACAGGTCGCCACGGAAGCCGAAATCCTGTTGGTTGTTGGGCAGGAAATGCAGGTGGATACACGAGTCGCGCTCAACGAGCAGCGTGTCTTCGATATAGTAGCGGTAGAAGGAGATGGCACCATCGCTGATAGGCGACGTAAAGGGATGTTGGAGCAGTCGCACCTGGTCGTCATAAATATTGACATCTGTAAAGACATCCTTCGACACGGTATTCAGGATATCGCCCGTCTGGAAGAAGTCGTTGATACCAGATGAGCGTTGGCCTTTCACGATATTTTTCTCTGCATGCGGAGAGCGACGGTAGATTTTCTGCGTCACGGTTTCTTCGACGCTGGCAGGCAGGATGAGTTTGCCCGTCTGCTCACAAGTCTCCACCTGATTGGCAATCCATTTATATTTACTGAGCTTTGGCGACTGCAACGCTTCCATATTCATATCGTTGAGTGCCAGCGTCAACTTCTGATACTTGGTGTACTGGTAATAGTCACGATTAGAGAGGTCGGTAGCTTTTTTGTTGGCTATCACCTTCTTCATCAGCTCTACAGCAGGATTATTTTTCCGTTTGTAACGCGCGCGCTTGGAACGTACCGTCACCTCTTTCAGCGAACGGGTATCCTCACGTAGCGACACAAACAGCTTATCCATATCGCCTTCGACAGTGTACGTTCGGGTTTTATAGCCCACGGCACTGACCGTCAGTTTCCACCCCTTATGGCGCTCTATCATAAAACGTCCGCTAAGGTCGGTGATGGCAGCCACATGATGGCCTTTATATTGCACACTGGCAAACCCGATGTTTTCGCCAGTAGCCTCATCGACTACATGTCCGACAATGGTTTGCGCATGCAGTGCTATAGATACAAAAAGGGAAAAAAAGAAAAATATCTGACGCATACCTGAATACTATTATTCCATAGGTATCTCAACCCAGAAGAGTGAACCTACATTCATTTTCGACTCCACACCGACCTTGCCACCGATGCTCAGTGCCATACTGCGGCAAATGCTTAACCCCAGGCCAGAGCCTGCAACAAACTCATCTACCTGCACGAAACGTTCGAACAGATGCTCGTTACAATACTTGGGCGGAATGCCTTTACCTGTATCACGAACCCAGATGCGCACCAAGCCATTGTGCACCTGATAGCCCAAGGTCACGACACCTTCGGTTGTAAACTTCAGGGCATTGTCCATATACTGGCTCAAAATCTCGCGCAGGCGGTTACGGTCAGAGAATGGCTGCACAACATCAGCCGTAGTCTCTATTTCTATCTTGACACCTACATCTTTACTCCTATCAGCAAACTTATCCGCTACGTCCATCAGCAACTGACCGAGATTGAAGCGTTCCTTCCTGACAGTCTCGTCGCCGGCTTCCAGCTTCGACATGTTAGCCATATCGTCAAACAAGCGTAACAAGCGGGTATTGTTCTGCTTTATCAGATTAATCAATTCCGTACGCTCCTCATCGTTCTGGGCCATGGGTAACACATCGCTAAAGCCCACAATGGCATTCAACGGTGTACGAATCTCATGCGACATATTGGCCAGGAAAGCAGATTTCAGACGGTCGCTCTCCTCTGCATGGCTACGCGCTTCTATCAGCTCGCGCTCGATTGTCTTCTGATCATCAATAAAGGTCAATGTACCAACGATCATCAGCGGTTTTCCATGCAGGTCACGTTTCTCAATAGTGGCATAGGCATCCTCCCAGTGTATCTGATCGGAATGCGGCAAACGCGTCTCGAACTGCTCATGTGCCTCGTCGGTACGGCCTTCCATCAAGTCCGACAATGCCCGTTTAATCTTAACGCTAGAGTTGGGTAGCATCAGTTCGTAGAAATCTTCCAATGGGGTGTTGGGAGAAAAATGGAAACTGCCCACCACGTCACGGAAGTCGCTCTCAAAGGTAATGGTTTGAGCCTGCACGTCAATACGGTAGATAGCCATTTTCATGACCTTCAGCACCAGGTCGTACTCTACAGAGTGCCGCTGTACTTTTGATAACAAGAATAACTCTTTTTGCAATTCTTTGCGCAAATGCAACTGATGATACAACCACATGACGGCAAATACCAACAACGGGATACCCGCTATCCATATCATGATGTCGAGTCTGAACATGTGGCGCACAGCAAAAAGAATCACGTTGTATGTCATGCCTTTGAGGAAAAGTTGGCGCAAAATTAAGCAAAAAAAATGGAAAAAGAAAGAAATCAGCATTTTTTTTCACTTTTCACATCATGCGGCAGCAAATTTTTCACTTTTCACTTTTCACTTTTCACTTTTTTATGTACCTTTGCACCATATATTAGTACGTACACATAATGACACAGCAATTTGAAATCATCGCTAAGACCTTTATGGGCTTAGAGCCTGTCTTGGCGAAAGAACTGACGCAGTTGGGCGCAAACGACGTGCAGATAGGTCGTCGTATGGTATCGTTTAAGGGCGATAAAGAACTATTGTATCGCGCCAATTTCCAACTGCACACTGCCATCCGCATCCTGAAACCCATCAAGCATTTTAAGGCATTGTCGGCTGATGATGTCTATGAGGGCGTTAAGGATCTTGACTGGAGCGAATATATCGGAATCGACAAGACCTTTGCTGTCGACTCTGTCGTTTTCTCTGAGGAATTCCGCCATTCTAAGTTTGTAGCCTACAAGGTAAAGGATGCCATCGTTGACCAATTCCGCGAGAAGACCGGACAGCGTCCAAACATCAGCATCTCCAATCCTGATATCCGTCTGCACATCCACATTGCCGAAGACCAATGTACGCTGTGTCTTGACTCCAGTGGCGACTCGCTGCATCGTCGCGGCTACCGTCAGGAGTCTGTCGAGGCACCACTCAACGAGGTGTTGGCAGCAGGCATGATCCTGATGACGGGCTGGCATGGCGAGACAGACTTCATCGACCCCATGTGCGGCTCTGGCACACTGCTCATCGAGGCTGCACTGATTGCCCGCAACATGGCACCCGGTCTGTTCCGCAAGGAATATGCCTTCGAGAAGTGGCCTGACTTCGATGCGGAGTTGTTCGACAAGATTTACAATGACGATTCCCAGGAGCGCGAGTTCAACCACCACATCTACGGTTACGACGTGGACATCAAGGCTGTCAACACCGCCCGTCTGAACGTCAAGGCCGCTGGTCTCTCCAACGACATCACCGTTGAAGAGCAAGACTTCAAGAACTTCATGCAGCCTAAGAACAAGAGCATTCTGGTGACCAATCCGCCATACGGCGAGCGCATATCGACCAATGACCTGCTGGGCACCTATAAGATGATTGGCGAACGACTGAAGCATCAGTTCACCGGCAACGAGGCATGGATTCTGTCCTATCGCGAGGAATGCTTCGCCCAGATAGGCTTGAAGCCCAGCATCAAGATTCCCGTCTTCAACGGCTCGTTGGAGTGCGAGTTCCGCAAATACCAGCTGTTTGACGGTAAGATGCGTGAATTCCGTGAGGAGGGTGGCGTTGTCAAGACCGAAGAGGAAAAGCGTCAGATGGCCGAGAAGCGCCGCTTCAAACAAAACCGCGAATTCAAGAAGCGGCTGGACGAGGAGCAGGAGAATGCCGAGGCTGACATCCGTTCGTTCAAATTCCGCTCGTTAGAGAAGAAAGAATCTAAGAAAGCCCGCGACTCCAGAGATTCTGGCGATTCGAGAGGCTCTAGAGGTTCTAGAGAGTCTAGATATTCTAGAGAGTCTAGATATTCTAGAGATTCTAGAGATTCTAGAAATCCTAGAGGGTCCAGAGATTTCAAGAAGTCCTTTAAAAAGAACAACCGACGTTTCAATGATGATGACGAAGATTAAATACCTACTCATCATAGCATTAGTCACATTAGCACTCCCTATGGTAGCCCAAAAGATTTTCTCCCTTGAGGATCTGAACTTTGGCGGCAGCAACTACCGTAACTTGCAGCCAGAGAACAAATGGCTGACATGGTGGGGCGACGAACTCATCAGAACAGATGTGGACGAATGCTATCTTATAGACAAGAAAACTGGCAAAGAGACACGGCTCTTTACCCTCGACGAGGTTAATAAATGGGCTAATAGCGACGAAGAGGCCAATCGCTACGTGCGTCATTTGATGAATGCCACGTTCCCCTACCCTGACCAGCCGCTGGTGGCTTTGGGCAACAAGAAGTCGTTCCTGTTGCTGGACTTCAAGAAGCATGAGATTGTCTGGCAAGACAGTATCTCAGGGCAGACGGCCAACGATTGGAACAAGACGTCACGCGCAACGGCTTACGTAGAGGACCATCAGTTGTTTGTGGTTGACGGTGAAGGCAAAAAGCACCAGCTGAGCACCGACGGCAGTCGCGAGATTGTCTATGGACAGAGCGTACACCGCAACGAGTTCGGCATCGAGAAAGGTACGTTCTGGAGTCCTGACGGACAGCGTTTGGCATTCTACCGCATGGACCAAAGCATGGTAACCGACTATCCGCAGGTCGATATATTTCCTCGCGAGGCTACACATGAGCCCGATAAGTACCCGATGGCTGGCATGAACGCCCACGTAGTAACAGTAGGCGTCTATGACTTAGCCACCGGCAAGACCGTCTATCTCAAGACGCCCAATGGCAGTGTGACCGGCGATTTTGTCACCGACACAAAGCCCATCTACTTCACCAACATCGCGTGGAGTCCTGATGCCAAGACCATCTACATGTTCGAGCTGAATCGCGACCAGAACGACTGCCGTCTGGTGTCGTACGACGCCACGACGGGCGAACGCATTGCTGAACTGTATCGCGAAACCAGCGACAAATACGTGGAGCCGATGAACCCCATCCAGTTCCTGCCTTGGGACAGCAGCAAGTTCATCATGCAGAGCCAGCGCGACGGCTACAACCACCTCTATTTATATAATAAGGATGGGAAGCTGTTGAGTCAGCTCACCAGTGGCGCATGGGTCGTTCAGGACGTTTTGGGTTTCAACACCAAACAAAAGGGCATCATCATTGAGGCCAACAAGTATCACCCGCTGCATCGCCAACTGTATAGCGTCAACGTCAGCAATGGCAAGATGACGCAGTTGACCGTGGCTGACGGTGTACATCATGGCACGCTGTCGGCGTCAGGCAACTACGTCATTGACCGTCACTCAGCTCCCACCGAGCCCCGCAACATCAACGTGGTCGCTGTGTCCGGTGGTTCTTCCGCAGGGAAAGCCATGCGCCTCCTGACCGCCTCCGACCCATGGAAGGATTACGAACAACCCATCTTCGAGTGTGGCTCCATCAAGGCTGCCGACGGGGTAACAGATCTATACTACCGCATGGTGAAGCCACACGACTTCAACCCACAGAAGAAATATCCTACCGTTATCTATGTGTATGGCGGTCCGCATGCTCACAATGTGGAGGCTGGCTGGCACTGGTACAGTCGTACGTGGGAGACCTACATGGCACAGAAGGGCTATGTGCTGTTCATCCTCGACAATCGTGGCTCTGAATATCGTGGACGTGACTTCGAACAGGCTACCTTCCGCCAACTGGGACAGATTGAGATGCAGGACCAGATGAAGGGCGTGGAATACCTGAAGAGCCTGCCGTATGTTGACATGAATCGCCTGGGTGTCCACGGGTGGTCGTTTGGCGGTTTCATGACTATCTCGCTCATGCTGAACTATCCCGACGTCTTCAAGGTGGGCGTGGCCGGTGGCCCTGTCATCGACTGGAAATGGTACGAGGTGATGTATGGCGAACGCTATATGGACACGCCGCAGCAGAATCCTGAGGGGTACGAGAAGTCCAGCCTCATCAACAAAGCAGGCAACTTGAAGGGTAAGCTGCAGATTATTACGGGCTATAACGACAACACCGTTGTACCGCAACACTGTCTGTCGTTCCTCGATGCCTGTATCAAGGCTGGCACGCAACCCGACTTCTTTGCCTATCCAGGCGAGGAGCACAACATGCGCGGACATGCCAGTGTTCATCTGCACGAACGTATCACCCAGTATTTTGAAGACTACTTGAAATGATAACCACAGATTCCGCAGATTACACAGATTATAGCTGCGCCACACCACAGCACCTTAGGTCAGAAAAATCTGTAAAATCTGCGCAATCTGCGGTAAACAAACAAAATGAATTATGAAAGAGGAGCAGATTTTAGTTCGCATCACAGGACAAGACCGTCCTGGACTGACAGCAGCCGTCATGGGCATTCTGGCTAAGTATGACGCTAAAGTCCTGGACATCGGTCAGGCAGACATCCATAGCACCCTATCTCTGGGCATCTTGATACGTATGGACGAAATGAAGTCTGGACTGGCCATGAAGGAACTTTTGTTCAAGGCTACCGAGCTGGGGGTTAACATTGGGTTCGCGCCCATCAGCGACGATGAGTACGAGGACTGGGTGGGCCATCAGGGTAAGAACCGCTACATACTCATGGTGCTGGGCCGTCAGTTGGAGGCACGACAGATTCAGGCTGCCACGCAGATTCTGGCAGACCAGGGACTGAACATCGACTCTATTTTGCGACTGACGGGTCGTAAGAGCATCAAACAACTGGACAAGCACACGCGTGCCTGCATCCAGTTCTCGCTGCGTGGCGAGCCCATCAACCGGCAGGAGATGCAGTCGAAGCTCATGAAGTTGTCGCAACAGATGGAGATAGACTTCTCGTTCCAGAAGGATGACATGTTCCGCCGCATGCGTCGACTCATCTGTTTCGACATGGACTCGACACTTATCCAGACAGAGTGCATCGACGAGCTGGCTGAGCGTAATGGCGTGGGTGCCGAGGTACGTGCCATTACGGAGAGTGCCATGCGTGGCGAGATAGACTTCAAGGAAAGCTTTACCCGCCGCGTCGCCCTGCTAAAGGGTCTCGACGTCAGCGTCATGCAGGACATTGCCGAGCATCTGCCTATCACCGAGGGTGTGGACCGTCTGATGAATATCCTCAAGACGTGTGGCTATAAGATTGCCATCCTCAGCGGTGGATTCACTTACTTTGGCGAATACCTGCAGCGCCGCTATGGCATCGACTACGTATATGCCAACGAACTGGAAATTGGCGAGGACGGCAAGTTGACAGGCCGTTATGTAGGCGAGATTGTCGACGGGCACCGTAAGGCTGAGCTGCTAAAGCTGATTGCTCAGGTCGAGAAGGTTAATCTGGCCCAGACCATTGCTGTGGGTGACGGTGCCAACGACCTGCCTATGATCAGTGAGGCCGGCCTGGGCATCGCCTTCCATGCCAAGCCCCGTGTGGTGGCCAATGCCGAACAGAGCATCAACACCATCGGACTGGATGGCGTACTCTACTTCCTTGGATTCAAGGATTCGTACTTAGGCGATCAAGGAAAACTCTAATCAATGGTTCATGGTTCATGGTTAAGGGTTAAGGGTTCATGGTTCATGGTTAAGGGTTCATGGTTAAGGGTTAAGGGTTAAGGGTTCATGGTTCATGGTTAATGTCAGAAGTAAGAAGTAAAAAGTGACTTCCCTCCCGTTCGGGAGGGGTCTAGGGGTGGGTATGTGGATATTATTACAGTGGTTTCAGGAGAACGGACGCGACCTGCCTTGGCGGCAGACACGCGACCCGTATGCCATTTGGCTCTCTGAAATCATCCTTCAGCAGACGCAAGTCAAGCAAGGCTGGGAATACTGGGAACGCTTTATGCGCCGATGGCCCACGGTCGAAGCACTCGCTGCTGCTACGGAAGACGAGGTGCTGCGCGAATGGCAGGGACTGGGCTATTATAGCCGGGCCCGCAACCTGCACTATGCAGCCCGCCAGATTGTTGCCCGTGGTAGCTTTCCCAACACCATTGAAGACATCAAAAAGCTGAAGGGTGTGGGCGACTACACCGCAGCAGCCATTGGTTCCATAGCCTTCAACCTGCCTGTAGCCGTCGTCGATGGCAACGTCTATCGTGTCCTCTCACGCTACTTCGGCATCGACACGCCCATCAACACCACCGAGGGCAAGAAGCTGTTTGCCACCCTCGCCCAAGAGCAATTACTCCCCGCCCTTAACAGGGAGGGAATGGGGGCTGGTCTATACAACCAGGCCATCATGGACTTTGGTGCCATCCAGTGTACGCCCCAGTCACCCAAATGTGATGACTGCCCACTCATGGAGAGTTGCGAGGCCTTCCGCACCAACCGCATCCAGGAGCTGCCCGTCAAGTTGAAGACCCTGAAGATTCGTGAGCGCCACCTTATTTTTATATATATAAGGTATAAGGGCCAAACCGCCATCCATCGTCGTGGAGCCGGCGACATCTGGCAGGGTCTCTACGAACCCCTGTCTATTGACGGGGGGCAATTGACAGTCGACAATTGGGCTACACAGAATCATTATCCATTATCCACTGCCAACTGTCAATTACTTCGTAAGAACGTCCGCCACGTCCTCACCCACCGCATCCTCTATGCCGACTTCTATCTGTGGGAGCCTGATGAGCAACCTTCGCTACCTTCCGACTACATCTGGATTCCAGAGTCTGACATCGACAACTACGCCCTACCCCGTCTCATAGAAGTCCTGCTCGAACTTGTTCATGCCTGAAGATACAGCTCAACAATGAAACTTTATGGGCTTGGATCATGGTGGATCATGGGGTCGGTTCTTCTGATCATTTTTCAAATTAAGTGAAATGCGAATGAGACAAGTAATAAAGCATAGAGAAATCAGACTCTTGAAAATGACCAGGAGAACCGACCCCGTGATTCCCTGAACGCTTTCGTGGGAAATTTAGTAACTTTGCAGCCAAACAACCACTGACGATGGAACAGAAATTCGGGAAAAAAGTAGAGCGACGCTTTGCCAAAGAAGACAAAAAGTCAATATAAAAGTAATAATATGGTCATTAATAGACTCTAATAATGAGTCCACTTTAGAAAGTGGACTCATTAAGGGATTATTGTATGAACCCAATTGGGCAATTCCTTAACGTATTGTTTGAACACCTTACCGTCAACCATGCGGAAAAGCAGACGCGCCTCTTGATCATCAACGGAGTTGTCATAAATATAAGTTCGGTCTACAAGACTGCTTACTCGCTTGCAATTAAGGATGGACTTGTAGTAGCGAGAAATAACTTTGGTGATAGGCACATCGTGACCACCTTTCATCACCCGTCTGGCAATACGCGAAGCATTGATAGAGGGATGATTCGTGGCTACGAAGAAGAAACGAATAAAAAAACCCACCTCATGGGCACGACGGATGTAGTCAATCTTATCGTCAGCCGAAAGAACTGTCTCAAAGATCAGGCTCTTCTTTTCGCGCAGACACTCCTCACGCAATGCCTCACAATACTTCACAGACTGCATGATGGCCTCGTGAGAGTTCCAGTCACCGAACTTATCGTTGGCAATCTGGTCTGGATTGATATATATGGCATTCTCCATCCACTCATGATGCAATATTTGAGTAGTTATGGTTGTCTTGCCCGATCCATTTGGCCCGGCAATGACAATAAGAACGGGCTTGTGATCAGTGGTTACCATGTGGCTGAAATCTTCTGCGCATCCTCTCGCATCTGCTCAAAGAAACGGGTGGTAGCCTCCTCATTTGTACGTTTAGCCTCCTCGGCAGCCTCTTTCATTAGCTGTGAAAGCACTGCATCCGAAGGCTCCTCCATACTTGTCAACCGATATGTATCTATTGTTGGATTCATAATCGTAATTTTTTTGTTCTCAGGGGCAAGGACGGTGCAAGCCGAGTGCAATCAAGTTCACTTAAATTGCCGAGGCGTAGCCCGTACTCGCTGCCTTCGGCTGCAAAGATACAAATAAAAATCGAATAATCAATTTTTGGAGCAGCGAAAATAGAGAAAATTAATTTTCTTTATTGAGTCGTGACAAAATTCGATGACAGTCAAAGAATTCACATAAAATAACATGAAGTGCAACCCCTTAAACGAGAAAAGAAGTCTCTCCGCTCGACTTAGGCCGCTTGCCTAAGCAAGAACGATGCTCAAATGTGCGGGTCGTTTTATTTATAGCGCCACTTTCTTTAACTAGTTTAAGACCTGCACCCCCGACGACCGCTTTTCGGTCATGTCGTGGTTTTTTTCGTGGCTTTTTCGTAACTTTGCACAAAAAAAATTGTCATCAGGGGTTTAGTAAATCGATTTTCGTGTGTATTAAGAGTGTATGACAGATCAAAGTAAACTCGAAAAGCTGTTCCGACAGCATTACCGTCAGATGTATCGGCTGGCCACCATGCTTCTGCACGACGATGCTGAGAGCAAGGATGTGGTGCACGACATCTTTGCCCATCTACTCCGTGAGTCTCAGGACCTACGGGAAGAGACAGCCGAGCACTATCTGCTTACAAGCGTACGAAACCGATGTCTGAACGTGATTCGTAGCCGACAGATACAGGAACGGGTGGAACACCTCTACTTGCTTGACCTCGACACGACCATCACACCGACGGAACGGTTAGAAGAAGAACTGAAAGCTCTATATAAGGGTATCAACCAATTAGAGCCACCCGTTTGCCGCGACATCATTATGCAGCATTTCCGCGATGGAGTAACCTTTAAGGAGATTGCCATTCGCCTGGGTGTCAGTGAAACCACTGTCTATAAGCATCTGCGCCGTGCGCTTCATCAATTACGTACATATCTTAATAACAAATGAGCGTATGAACAAGACCGATCTATTGCTCCAGATGATGGAACAGCCCCAGCATTATACTGAAGAAGAGTGGCAGGAGATACTTGCCGATGTAGAGTGCCGTGAGCTCTACACGCTGATGTCGAAGACCCAGAGTGCCATTGACGCTACCCGTGCCGATCAGGAAGTCACTGACGACATGATTGATGCCGAATGGCAACGACTGAGTGATGAAAAGCAAGAAACGAGAAACGATAAGTATTCGCTCCTTAAGTTCGCCGCTATGTTTGTGGGCATTCTCATGCTTTCAGGCATTGCTTTTGCAGCCATCCACATCGCCAGTCATTATAACGCACCAAAGGAACAGGAAACGAAAGTCATCAAGAACTCTCAACCTTCAACTTCCAGTCCTCAACTCGCTGAGCCTGACACGATAGTGGCACCACAGCCCAAGCTCTACGACAACGTGCCTTTAGGAGAAATCTTCGAAGAACTCTCAGCCTACTATAACGTCAAGGTGGTCTATCAAAACGAAGATGCCCCCCGTCTCCGCCTGTTCTATCAATGGAAGCCGGAATATACGTTGGAGAAAGTTGTGGAGATGCTGAACAACTTCGAGTGGATACAGATCCAGACCGAGAATGATACCCTATTCATAAGAACCACCGCCATCCCCGCCAAGGATTGCTAAAACGTTTGCCATGATGAAAAGACTATCATTCATACTATTGCTGTGCGCCATTGTATCTGTTACAAGGGCCCAAAAGATCACGCACACCTTTCAGGACGTCCCCCTTTCCGAAGCCCTGAAATACATTCAGGCACAAGCCACTGATTACAACATCACCTTTATCTACGATGAACTGGAAGACTTCCGCGTGACCACAAACATCAAGAACAAGTCTGTCACAGATGCCATCATGCAGATTGTCGGTTTCTATCCCATACGTGTTGTAAAGCGTGGCGAGAGCGAGATCTACGTGGAGTGTACCCACAAGACCGATTGCCACCTGACAGGCACCATCATTGACGAGAACCGCCAGCCCGTGCCCTACGCCAATGTTTACCTGCTTCATCCATCAGACTCAACCGTCATCGGTGGGGGCGTGAGCAACGAGGCTGGCGTTTTTGTCATTCCCTACGAGCAGCCTACCGTTCTTGTCCGCATCTCATACGTGGGCTACAAGACCGTTTACAAGCTTTGCAACCAGTCTGAAGTGGGAACAATAAAGATGCAGCCTGATAACTACACACTGAATGGTGTAGTGGTGCAAGGTGAACGTCCGAAGGTAGTCTTGCAAGGCAATTCGCTGGTGATGAATGTTGAGGGCACGGTGATGGAACGAATGGGCACCGCTGAAGATGTGCTATCGAGGGTACCTACCATTTCAAGGAAAGGAGATGTCTTTGAAATCCTGGGTAAGGGTGTGCCGCTAATTTACCTGAACAACCGTAAGCTGACCGACTTGCAGGAACTGAAGAACATCCAGTCGGACTTCATCCGTACGGTGGAGGTCATCCAGAATCCCGGAGCCCGCTATGACGCATCCGTCAATGCTGTCATTATCATTCACACAAAGCGCACAGCAGGTGAAGGCCTTGGTGTAGAACTGAACTCATGGAGCCGCAAAGATCGTGGATACGTAAACAACGAGCGCATCAACCTGACTTACCGCACTGGCAGGCTGGAATTATTCGCCAACCTTTTCGGAGCTTATAACAAGAAGTGGAGCCGCAGTGAGTTTGAACAGACCGTCTTTGCCGACACGCTGTGGGTTATTACCAACAGAGAGGAAGAGCATGTACGCAATCCATTCCTTGAGGGCCGCTTCGGCTTCAACTATCAGCTGAACGATAACAACTCTTTTGGCGGTTTCTATCAGAACACCTACGACTATATGAAAGTGTCGTTTGAGGATGATGATGACCTGCAAGCCGACGGTTCCCCTTATGACCACTTGCAGAACAGTAGCGTCAAAAGAGCCAAAGGCACACCCAAACACCAAGTGAATATATACTACACGGGTAAGATTGGAAAGTTCAGCATCGACTTCAATGCCGACTATACCTATCGTAATCAGCGTAACCGCAACCGGCAACAGGAACTGAGCGACGACTATGATGACCGCGACGTCAACACCTATGCCCTGACGCGCAGCCGCCTGATGGCAGAGAAACTCTTCGTGACGCATCCAATAGGGAAAGGACAGATTGAGATTGGAGAGGAATATACCAATACCCGCTGGAACAGCAGTTTCGAGAACACGGAAGGCTACATTGCCAACAGCAACAACGAGCAGCATGAGCAAGCCATAGCCCCCTTCATGGAACTACGCCAGCAGATTGGCCGTCTGCAGTTGGCTGCAGGTTTGCGCTATGAGCACGTGACGTCGGAATACTTCGTTGGCGGCATCCGTCGCGATGACCAGAGCCGTACCTATAACGACTTCTTTCCATCGGTGTCCCTGTCAACTTCTGTGAAGAAGGTGCAACTGTCGTTCAGCTATGCCAAGCGCATCAGGCGTCCGTCTTACTGGCAGTTGAGTAGTGATGTCATCTATGAGAGCCGTTTGAACATGCAGACTGGAAATCCCTATCTGAAGCCCGTTAAGTATCATAATGCGAATGCGATGGCTATGTGGAAGTGGCTTTATCTCAACGTCAACTATAGCCATTGTATCGACCCCATCCTCTACACGG
Source organism: uncultured Prevotella sp. (assembly GCA_946188165.1). Lineage (GTDB taxonomy): Bacteria > Bacteroidota > Bacteroidia > Bacteroidales > Bacteroidaceae > Prevotella. The sequence continues at coordinate 7,122 of CAMHTW010000015.1, read as the reverse complement.
TAGAAAGCTTGGAGAGTGACAGCAAGGTGAACCTTGTGACCCACAAGAACTACGACCATGCCGATTGGATCACCATCACGCTGGGGGCACAGAAGAATGTCAAATTGGGTCACGAAGTCACATGGACGCCGCAATACAACATATCACTGATGAAGCCGTGGCTTAAAGCGGAGTTTCTGGACGAACAGAAGAGTTTCAATCAGCCTATGCTGTCCCTGCAATTGGGCAACATAGTCACCCTGTCTCACGACTGGCTTGTGCAGGCAGACTTCAACGTGCATACACACGGTGACACTGGCTCGAATGCCAATTTCGACTGTACTAACCCTATCCTATCGCTTAGTGTCAGCAAGGACTTTTGCAAACGCCGCCTTAACATCAAACTCTCAGGCAATGACCTTTTCAATGGAGGCATTAATCGCTTCACGCTCTACAGTAATCGCATGATGTTCCGCAAGATGGAGGACAACGACTCCCGTTGCGTCACCCTCTCCCTGCGCTATCGCTTCAACGTCACCCCGTCGAAGTATAAGGGTACAGGTGCCGGTAATGCAGAAAAGAGCCGTTTATAATTCTCTCTCGTTAATAGCGGGCAGTCGTCGGCCTCAGCGCCGACGCTGCCCACTTCAAAGAATAGAATATCGATTAAGAACATTTAACGCCCGACAAATCTTTTGATGCTTTTTCGGTTGTTTGTTGTGATTTTGTTCGGTCGTTTGTGAAAAATTCGTTCGGCCGTTTGTAGTTCAAGTAGCAATATGCCAAGATGCTCATAGATCAGGGTAACGGTATAAATCCGAGGCTTTTCAATGGCTGATATTGAAATAATTGTCTAAAGATTTGGGGGGTTCAAAGAATTGGAGTTACTTTGCACACAAAGAAATCTTAGGCGAGGACGTTTTCAACGAAATTCGCAAAAACATCTCTTTCGGAGCACAAAAATAGTATTTTTACAAAAATTCACTGAAACTAGTTTAAGACCTGCACCCCCGGCATCCGATTTTCGGTCATGTCGGGGCTTTTTCGTATGACTTTTAGTAACTTTGCGGCTCGGAATATCAATAAAACGAAATGAACATGAACAAGAAAACCATCATTACCATCCTGTTCAGCCTCGTCTCAATGACGGGATGGGCGCAGAAGGCGGACGCGCTGGTGGTGCAGCGCACGTTCAAGGACTTCAAGTTCCCCGTCCGCCAGTTGGCAAATTAATTCCATTCCCCCCTGTGTTCCAGCGACCAGAGGTCGAACAAATAACTTTGTGGCTTGTTCCACCTCAATTGTTAATTAAATAGAAAATCGGACAAATAGCTGATTGTTTGCGTTGGAAAAACGGACAATAATAGTTATCTTTGCATTGGAAAAACGGACAAGTGTATGCTTAAACGAAAGATTGACAGCTATTTAGAGCAGTTTTACAAGCGGACTAATAAGGCGCTACTGGTGACGGGAGCCCGACAGACGGGTAAGTCGTTCTCTATACGCCAATATGGTACGGCCCACTACGAAAACTTTGTGGAGATAAACTTTATTGAGCAGCCCGGTGCAGCAGAGATACTGAAGGGGGCTAAGAACAGCCAGGATATTCTTGTAAGACTCTCGTTGCTGACCAGCACCCCCTTGGTGGCTGGTAAGACGCTCGTATTCTTCGACGAGGTGCAAGAGTGTCCAGAGATGGTGACGGCCATCAAGTTTTTAGTGGATGAGGGTAGTTATCGTTACATCCTGAGCGGTTCATTGCTTGGCGTTGAACTAAAGGATTTGCGCTCAGAACCTGTGGGTTATATGGACGTGAAGGATATGTATCCACTCGACTTTGAAGAGTTCTTACTGGCAATGGGTGTGTCAAGACAAGTGACGGATGGTCTGCAGAGGGCTTTTGAACAGCAACAACCTGTAGATGAGTTTGTACACAAGAAAATGATGGAGTTGTTCAGGCTTTATCTCATAGTAGGTGGAATGCCTGCAGCTGTGCAGAAATATGTCGACACGCATAATCTGCAGGATGTGATGGCTGAGCAGCAGGCTATTATCAGACTCTATAAGCGTGACATTACGAAATATGATAAGAACCACAAACTCTATATTGATGAGATTTTCGAACTGATACCATCTGAACTGAACGCTAAGAATAAGAGGTTTATTCTGAAAGACCTTAACGAGAACCTAAAATTCTCGCGCTATGAGAACAGCTTCCTATGGCTGAAGAATGCTGGTGTGGCATTGCCTACATATAATGTGGAAGAGCCTGTGGTGCCGCTGAAACTATCGCGCAGCAGAAATCTGTTCAAGCTGTTCCAAAGCGACATTGGACTATTGGCATGTCAATATGCCGAAGGTTTCCAGTTGCGTATCATCCGCTCGGCCGAAGGACGCTTGCAAGGCAAGAAAAATGAGAAAGGCATCAACTTCGGTTCGATTTTTGAAAATATGGTGGCTCAGGAATTGCAGGCACACGGATTCGAACTCTACTATTTTAATAGTAAGAAACAGGGTGAACTGGATTTCATTATCGAGAAGGACGGGCAAGCCCTACCCATCGAGGTGAAATCTGGCAAGGATTATCAACGACACAACGCCTTGAGCAATGTGATGGGCAATGCAGACTATGCGATACCTCGTGCCATAGTGTTTTGTAATGACAATGTGAGTATGAGCGGTAACATCGTTTATCTGCCCATCTATATGGTTACCTTTCTTAAGAAAGAAGTAATTGGCGAAGTTATATACGATTTAGATTTGGAAGGGATTACTGATTAACAGGGACTTTTTTAACGTCTTTGTGCAATTACACATCGTTCCTCTTACCCCGCGTGCATGCATCACCCCTAATTATCTGAGCACGATTCGCAAGTCAATCACGTTCGAAAGCCACAAATAGAGCAAAAACTCTTTAACTAGTTTAAGACCTGCACCCCCGGCATCCGATTTTCGGTCATGTCGGGGGCTTTTTGTGCCGTTTTCCGTACCTTTGCCAAACCTTACCAGCAATGAAATGATCTGGTACAGGGTGAATAGCAAATGGGATAAGAAGATAAAAGAGACAATATGTAGAACTATTAAACGAAGAAAAAAATGAGTCCATCAAACTAGAGTGTTTCCTGTTCATCGGGAAATATAAAGTAAAAAGAATATTAAGATTAGCATTTCTCGCAGTTTTTTTGTACCTTTGCCAGCAAAATGTAGATATGACAGGCTTCAACTCATATATTGATGGTCTTGACCTCTCTGCACTGAATGAGTATTGTGTTAATCACGGACGATTGACACAATACGCTAAAGGCGATTATTTCATCAAAGCAGGTGAGGAATCTCAGTATATTGGATTTGTTGAATGTGGATACTTCAACTACATGGTACATAATTCCTCTGAACAAAAAGACTATCTAACAGGCTTTGCCTTTGAGAGTGAGTTCGTGGGCGATTACCCAAATTGTCTTTCAAGCAAGACGTCGGAGGTGACTATTGTGGCAGGAACTTCTAGTAAGGTCTTTCAATTAACTGGTGAAGAATTACGTAAGTTGTTAGATTCCGATGGTATGAAAGATCTCAAACAAGCCATATCCGACCATCTCTTTTCGCAGGTCTATACACAATATCTTGATACCTATCGCATGACCACCAGAGAACGGTATAAGCGTTTACTCCTTCGTTGTCCTGAAATAGTGCAAAGTATCAACCTAAAAGATATAGCCTCCTATCTGAAAGTTACACCCACAACTATCAGTAATATCCGTAGAGAAATAACTTTTAGTCTGTAAATTCTCAAAACGTTTTGAGAGTTTACTGCCATAATGGAACTTTTGTTTCCTAATGTGCATAGGGTTAATAGACAACTATTAACTTTGCATACAAAAATGTAATATGAATATCGTTATCATCGGAGCCACATCAGGTATTGGTAAAGCTCTTTTCGAGAAATATGCAAGAGGAGATAATCGTATCGGCATCGTAGGTCGACGAGCAAATCTGCTTGATGAATTATGTCAGAAATATCCGTCCAAAACCATCACGGCTAAAGCAGACATTACCAACTTGGAAGAGATTGAACAAGCCATCAATGCGCTTCACAAAGAGTTGGAATACATTGATCTTGCTATCGTGTGTTCCGGTATAGGTGATATTAACGCTACGCTTGAATATAACGTAGAGCGGCTAACCATTGACACCAACATCACGGGCTGGACGTTCGTTATTGATAGGCTTTACAACATTTTCGTGCAACAAGGCCATGGCCACCTTGTCGCCATCACTTCGGCTGGAGGGCTCCGCGGCGAGCCGATAGCTCCAGCCTACAGCGCATCGAAAGCCTATCAAATCAACTATATGGAAGCCCTGCGCAAGAAGGCTTACAAAAGTGGAAGTCAAATTTATGTTACTGATATTCGTCCAGGATTAGTTAATACAGCAATGGCCAAAGGTGAAGGACTTTTTTGGGTAATGCCAGTAGAAAAGGTTGCCAATCAAATCATTACAGCCATTCACAAGAATAAATACAAAGCCTACGTTACCAAACGTTGGCATATTCTCGCAATCATCAACAAGAATCTACCATTTGCACTATATAAGAGAATGTGAGTTAACAATAGAATCAATATAATGTAGAACCCTTTAACAAAGAAAAATGTCATGAGTCCATAAAATAGTCACTAAAAATTTGGGTGTTTCAAAGAATTGGAGTAACTTTGCACCCGCTGAGCAACCAGCTTTCTCGATATCTTCACGAATTAACCACTCAACAAGAAAATCGCAAGAAACGACGGCTGCCTGCTCACGCATCTCATACGGAGACGCGTGGGCTTTGGCCGTATCAACATCTTGCGAGAGGTTTGTGGTTAAACCTGTGAAGATATGTTGAGAAACCCAAGTATCGGCCCACGTATTCTCCGTTTTTCTCCAAAATCATCTTATGGTTTAATTTTAGAGAAAAACGTGAATATGAATCACAATGAAGAAGTCCCAGACTTTCTGGGAGGACTTGGCGACATGCTGCCCGCCGATGTCCTAAAGTTGGTGAACTTTTTCAATGAGCCAGATGAGCAGAGTGGAACTTGTTCTGACTCTGCCATGGCGAGAAAAAGTCGAATGAAATTCAACGAACTGCTGGAGCAACTGCACCGCAAAGACAAGGATCACCAAGGCAGCCCTGTGTTCATCTATGCCCCAGGCAGCCAGTATGTGGATAAACAGTTTAATATTGGAGCCTACCCCCGACCCCTCCCAAAAGGGAAGGGAGTAGATAGCGCTGAAACTGCTTCACACCCAGCCCTTCTTAAGGGCGGGGAGTTGCCAGCCCCCGAAGCGATGGTCTGGGCTGTGGAGAAGACCATTAAAGACGGACACTGGTGGGGAAACGTCTCGTGGAGCGTAGTCTATCGCATCTATCAGATGAATGGTTATCAGGGTACTGTAAGCCAGTTTGTGCGCGACGTGTCACGCTGGCCATTTACCATGCCCATCCGCTATGATTGCAACGATGATGCCGTAGGCAAGCCCATTCGCACAGGGAAAATCTCGCGAAGTCTTGACAAGTGGGCAGAGGATGGTGCATCGTCACAGTTTATCATTTTAGGTGAAGCACTGATGAAAGCGTTGGCACAGTTCCGAAAATGATTCCGAAAGTTCCGAAAAGTGTTCCGAGGCTCCGACAATTTTTGTCGGAGTCTTTTGTTTTGTGTAACTTCGCGCTCATAAGATTAACTAATGAAATGAAGTTATGAATGAGAATGAAATGAGCCAGTTGGATGCAGAACTGGAGCATGCGGGCGAGGATACAGCGCTGAGTCCGCAGATGTTGTTACTGGAGAAGTTGAGAATTACGCCCGAGAAGCAGCTGCCGAAGATGGACTTCCTGTTCCGGCTATTCGACAAGCCGTGTTTCCCGAGACGGGAACTGGTGGCGATAACGGGTAAGGCGAAGTCGGGTAAGACGTTCGTCACCTCAATGCTGATGGCGGTGGGAAGCCTCACCCCCGACCCCTCTCCGAAGGGCGAGGGGAGTATAAACCAACTGCCTTTGAAAAGGATACGCGAGGAACCATTACATGTACTGTGGTACGACACGGAGCAGAGCGACGAGTCAACGCAAGATATTCTGAAGAACAGGATTATGAAATTGGCAGCGGACAAACACGGACTGGCACAGGCTGATTTATTCGATGCAGAAAACAATTCGTGGTCAGGAAAAATGTTCGATGTTTTCAATGTTCGTGGTGTGGCATGGAAGGAACGGCGTTCGTTGTTGTGCGAGGCCGTGACGAGGTGTAAGCCTGACCTGGTAATTGTCGATGGCATCCGTGACCTGGTAAACGACATCAACGATGGCATGCTGGCGCAGGAGGTGATGGAAGAGCTGATGCACCTGGCCACGGAGCACAAATGTTGTATCGTGTGTGTGCTGCACCAGAACAAAGGCTCGGAGGACCACAACCTTCGAGGCTGGATTGGTACGGAGCTGATGAACAAGGCCTTCGAGGTGTATGCCTGCGAGAAACTGATGCCGAAGCGCATCTTCAAGGTAGAGCAGACGCTGACACGTAAGTACGACATTGAACAGAAACTGTATTTCGAGGTAGACCCTAAAGGACTGCCCCGACTGACTGCCGTGCCCGTAGAAGACACTGGTGAGGATGGCAATGCCAGCCAGTTGCCCAGCCTGAATCGTAAGTATGTTGTCAATGAGGATGACGGCTCGTGGCATATCGACCTGCCGAAGCTGATAGGCGACGTGATGGTCGGTCGTGAGCAGATTACGGGCAGCGAGCTGAAGGAACAGGTGTGTAATCGTGCCAACATAGGTTCATGGAAGTTCTACAACAAGCTGCTGGAGCAGGCTGTCAACGAGCGTATCATCATGAAGACCTTTGACAAAGTGGGACATGTCATCTATACACCGGCGCCCTTCTGAAACCCCACTCCCCTCTTATATTTCCGTTCCCCTTTAGGGGGAACTCCAATATAGAGGGTGGGTTTCCTCAGGGAAGGGAAGATGGATGATGTAAGAAGTAAGAAGTAAGATGGAAGATGTAAGATGGAAGATGTAAGAAGTAAGATGGAAGATGTAAGAAGTAAGAAGTAAGATGGAAGAGTTATTATCGCATACGTTTAAGGCCCTTAGGCATG
>CAMHTW010000014.1 GCA_946188165.1 uncultured Prevotella sp. | reverse complement strand
TTCCGCAGATTATACAGATTATAGCTGCGCCACACTCTGCACCTATAGATAAAAAATCTGTGAAATCTGCGTAATCTGCGGTAAAAAAAGAAACATGAGAATTGGACTCTGCGTCTTTGTGTCTCTGTGTACAAATTGAAAAAAGAAGGAATTATGAGAAAGGAAACATGGAAGGCGGTGATTCAGATCATCATCACGATTCTGACCGCCATTAGTTCAACAGTATTAGTACAGAGCTGTGGGCTATGCAATTGAGAAAATGAGAGGATGAGAACAGTAACGTTGCATTAATAAGAAAAAGAGGATGTGCCGACACATCCTCTTTCTTTTAAGCCTTGTACCCAGACCCGGGCTCGAACCGGGATGGGTTGCCCCACTGGTGTTTGAGACCAGCGCGTCTACCGATTCCGCCATCTGGGCTTAAGCGGGTGCAAAGTTACAAATAATTTGCGAAATACAAGCATGAATCTTGAATTTTTTTTAAAAATATGTATTTTTCTTGCTTTTTCTTGTTTTATAGGAATTATTTTTGTATTTTCGCAGCGTGATTTTAAATCTATACGTGATATAACATGAAAATCAGCAATCAGAATTACTGCATTATCCTTGCTGGCGGCATGGGTAGAAGGCTGTGGCCTGTAAGCAGGAAGGACTATCCAAAGCAATTCTTGGATTTTTTCGGCACTGGTCGTACTCAGCTGCAAATTACCTATGACAGATTTGCTCGCCTGCTGCCTACAGAAAACATATATGTGTGTACGTGTAAGGATTACCTGCATCTGGTGAAGAAGCAGTTGCCCGAACTGGCAGACGTACGTATCCTGGTGGAGCCTGTCCATCGTAATACAGCACCCAGCGTGGCATGGGCTAATATGCGCATCAAGCGTATCAACCCCGATGCCAACATCGTGATTACGCCTTCCGACCAGATGGTGATGAACGAAGAGAAGTTCGAGCGCAGTCTGGAGACAGGCTTTGGCTACGTGGCCGAGAATGACGTACTGTTGGCTATGGGCGTACGTCCTACCCGTCCAGAGCCAGGCTATGGCTATATCCAGTTGGGCGAACCGAGTTGCAAGCCCGACGTCTTCTGTGTCAAGTCGTTTACGGAGAAACCCGAACGCGAGTTTGCCACCGTGTTTATGGAGAGTGGCGAATTCTACTGGAACACGGGTATCTTTATTTCTAACTCGCGCCATCTGACCAACTGCTTTGAGGAGATTTTCCCTACCGTGCTGCGCAACCTGAAATTTGACATGCCCAACTATACCTACGAGGAGGAGTTAGAGTACGTTGCACAAAACTATCCGCGCTATCCTAACTTGTCATTGGACTATGCCATTTTAGAACAGAGTCGTTGTGTCTATGTGATGAAATGCGATTTTGGCTGGGCCGACCTGGGTACTTGGCATGCCATCTACGAGTGTATGAGAAGGACACCTGATGACAATGTGGCGCTTGATACTGAGGTGCTGCTTGAAGATTCAACGAATAATATCATCCGATTGCCTAAAGGCAAATTGGGTGTCATTAGCGGACTGGATGGCTACATCATAGCTGAAGAGGGAAACGTGTTGTTAATCTGTAAGAAGGGCGACTCGTCTGCGTTGGTACGCAAGTACGTCAACGAGGTACAGCTCAAATACGGCGAAGAGTTTATTTAGATTAAACATTAAAGATTAAACATTAAATTCGCTTCGCTCAGAAACATTAAAGATTAAACATTAAATTCGCTTCGCTCAGAAACATAAAAAATTAAACATTAAATTCGCTTCGCTCAGAAACATAAAAGATTAAACATTAAATTCGCTTCGCTCAGAAACATTAAAAATTAAACATTAAAATGCTGCAAAATGCTGCAAAATGCTGAAATTTAATGTTTAATCTTTAATATTTAATGTATATTGACGCGAAGTTGTAGCAAGATGTCTGTCATTGATGATTGGGCTATTTGCTGCAATCCGCTACCGATAGTGGAACGGTCAAAATAATTGGTCGTTTCATATTTTATGATGGCAGTCAGTCGCTGTCCGATGGCAGCCAGCAACATCAAGGAATGGCGTAGGCCGTGACCATAGTAGGCTGGAAACGAAAAGTCGTACTGCACAGAGCGTTCGTACTGATAGAGACGGGCATCGTAGCCGTCCGTATGGAACCATCCAATATGGCCATCCATCGTCAGCCACCGCCATCGCCACGTGGCATGCTGACTGAGCATGATACCCTGTTGCCAGGCATTATCAGCCCATGTGCTGACAGCATCGGCTTCTGTCTGTAGTGAGATTTGAGGCGAAATACTGACAGTAGAGCGTAGGCGTAGTCGGTGTTCTGGTCGGTTCTGTAAGCGCTTTTTCTCGCTGTCGTCTCGTTGTCGGATATGCATTCTGTAACGTGCTTCAAGGTTCCACTTCCGTCCGTTATGACATGCTGACAACAAGGCATCGAACGCATCGCTTGGCAGGCTGACTTGATAGCGTGGAAAGCTGAAGTGTGCATAGTCGACATAGCCTTGTAACAGCCAAGCCCTGCTGGGTTGCCACTTGGCACCCAAATAGGCACCGTGTTCGTTCTGCACACCGCTACCCTCCCCGAAACTCTTGGCATGCAAGGCCGTATAGCGTTTGTCGTAATAGCGATAAAGCAGCATGAGCGTCAGCGCATCCGTAGTCCGCCAGTTTATGGTATTGATGGTGGCCAAGGTCCCCTGCTGGTTGACAGCCGTCTCTCCCGATATGCCCCATCGACTGGTATTATAGCCATAGTCCACGCTGATGTTGGTAAAATCGGATCCCGTGGCAGCATAGCGTTTGTAGAGTACCTGCTGGGGAGTTAGCTGACGGTTGAAGTGGCTATATACCATATTCAGATTGACATGGAATGTGCTTTGCCGATAGCCAATACTGCCACCAAAGTCTGTCTCCTGGGTGTTGTTCTTTTTATTTAGTTCTGTCTTTGTACGATGATAGCCGTCATGTAACAGGGTACGAGCCGTCCCGTCTTCATTCAGTGTGGCATCCTGTGGTCGGTAAGAGGCAAAGGCTGTTAGTCGCCAACGGTCAGCCATACGTACCGTAGCCGCTATGCCCTGCAGATAGTTGCCTTGCGAACGGGAAGCATGGGCTGTTAGCATGTGTGTAGAGCGTCCCATCGATTGCAATGTGGCCAACTTGCCTAAATTGAAGGCGGTATTCATGACGAGTCCCATACCCATCTGGACGCGATACATGCCAAGGTTCAGTTCCTCAAGTCGTCCCATGTTGCGTAACTGTAGGTAGTAGCTGTAGTGGTCGTAACCGAGCCTGTTCTTGTCTGAGAAGAATGGTTCACCTGCATCCTGAGCTGCCGTGAGGCCGAACTTGATGCGGTCGTTATAATTGAACTGATAACGGATGTCGTGCCGGTATTTGTAACCTAAATAGCCAGAACCGTCTGAAAGCATATCGCCTTTACGATCATAAAGAGGTATCTTGCCATAGGCCACCAATTTGTGACGTCCATATTTGAATACATCGCTCAGTTTCGGCCATATACGCCGAGGCCTTTCCTGACCAACATACACGAAATGTTCCAATAATTGACGGGTATGGAAGTCGAGACTGCCAATCATCTTCAGTTCACCTATTGAACGGATGGGCGCATAGCGATAGATGTATGCCACTATCTCCTCCACTTGAGTGGCGGAAAGGAATGGTAACGCCTCCAGTTCCTCGCGTGTTGTCTGATTCAGGTTGATGGGTGAAGCAGCTGCCTCTGCCAGCTGTTCCATCATCGTCTCACCAGACCCCTCCTCCATATCTTCTATTGTCATCCATTGCCGAAAGTCATCCTGCCAACCATTCTGACTATAAGCACCTATAGACCATAAGAAAGCCAGCTCCAATATTAAATACCTTGTCATAATGGCTTGCAAAGGTACAATATTATGTTGAAATGGCAAAATTAGATGGAAGCAACTCACTTTTTTGTCGGCGAAACGGCAAAAAATGAAGAGAATTGTTTGGCGTTTTAGGATTTTTGCGTAATTTTGCAACCACAAATAATGGATTATCCGAATCAGGACAGGTATAACTCCTGATAAAGACATAATAATTCCTCGGGAATAACTTAAATTTTCAATGAGAAAATATTCTTTGATCCTTATAGTCGTATCCGCCATTCTTCTCGAAATAATGGGGGCTGCACAATACTTTATGGCCACTTATGGAACTGAGGAACAGTTACTGTCCAAAGCAAACCATGATTTGGAAGAAAGCCAGCGGGTGGCTGCTGTGAAGAGTGAGGTGGAGACGGCCCTACGTAATATTAAAACAGCGGTGGAAATGAGTATCACTAACCCCAAAGGCTACTACCGTATCGCTGCAGGTTTGGTTAAAAACAATCCACACATAGTGGGTGCAGGCGCTGCTTTCCGTCCCGACTATTTCAAGTCACAGGGGTTGGCAAAATTGTATGCTCCCTATGTCTACGACCGGCAACCCGACGTAAAAGCCAAGAAAAAGAAAACCACTGAGCCGATGTTGACAGCTACCTTGTTGCCTTTCGACTATACCACCCGGGAGTGGTTTGGTAAAACGATTGAAAACAGCCAGAGTATGTGGACGCAACCCTACCTTGACCAAGGCGGTACCCACATTATCATGTGTACCTATGTGATGGCAATTCAAGATCGCTCTGGCATGACGGTCGGTGTATTCTATGCCGACGTGCCCATGGAGGATGTGTCAGTGCTATTGATGGATATTCAGGAGGGTATTCTAGAAAGCCGTACCGTACTATTCATTATCCAAGTCTTCAGCCTGTTGGTTATCGGCTTTATTGTATGGCTTGCTGTCAAAGCTTTCCGTCGCTATAAGGACCAATATGTCGATCCGGAAAAGGATCATCTTGTTGAACAGTTGGCAAAACTACGTGAGGTGAATACGCGTCTGACGAAACGCAATCAGGAACTGGCTGAGAAATTGGCTGACATGCGGCAACGTATGGCCGACGTCAGTCAGACGACGGATACCGAAACCAATTGGTATAGATAAAAAAATAGAGAAAGTTATGGAATCAAAATTAGTTATTTATAATACGCTGACACGGCAGAAGGAGCGTTTCGAGCCGTTGCACGCCCCCAATGTGGGTATGTATGTTTGTGGTCCTACCGTCTATGGTGATCCTCATTTGGGACATGCCCGTCCCGCTATCACCTTCGACTTGGTGTTCCGCTATCTGAAACACTTAGGCTATAAAGTACGCTATGTGCGTAACATTACTGATGTAGGCCACCTGGAGCATGATGCCGACGAGGGTGAGGACAAGATAGCCAAGAAGGCACGTCTGGAGCAGTTGGAGCCCATGGAGATTGCACAGTATTACACCAACCGCTACCATCAGTATATGGATATGCTGAATGTGTTACGTCCTTCTATTGAACCTCATGCTACAGGTCATATCATTGAGCAGCAGCAGTTGGTACAGCAGATTCTCGATAACGGCTTTGCCTACGAGTCGAACGGAAGTATCTATTTCGACATCGAGGCATATAACAAGCAATACAAATACGGAATCCTCTCGGGTCGAAGCCTTGAGAATATCAAAGATGCTTCGCGCGATAACCTTGACGGTGTCGGTGAAAAACGCAATCAGGCCGACTTCGCCCTATGGAAGAAGGCTCAGCCTGAACACATCATGCGCTGGCCCTCACCTTGGAGTGACGGCTTTCCTGGCTGGCACTGTGAGTGTACCGCTATGGGTCGTAAGTATCTGGGCGAGGAGTTCGACATTCACGGCGGTGGTATGGATCTCATCTTTCCCCACCACGAATGCGAGATAGCTCAGGCCCAGGCCTCAATGGGTCATCCAGCTGTCAAGTATTGGATGCACAACAATATGTTGACCATCAACGGTCAGAAGATGGGTAAGTCATACAACAACTTCATTACGCTGGAACAGTTCTTTACAGGTAATCATCCGTTGTTGGAGAAGGCTTATTCGCCCATGACCATCCGCTTCTTTGTCTTGAGTGCCCATTATCGTGGCACGGTGGATTTCTCGAATGAAGCCTTGCAAGCTGCCGAGAAGGGTTACGAGAAACTGATGAACGCCATTGTCGACATAGAGCGAATTGCGATTTCATCACAATGTGATGCTGAAACTGAAAAAGTGGTGAAGAACCTGCGTCAGAAGTGCTATGACGCGATGAATGACGACCTTGCTACACCTCAGGTCATCAGCAACCTCTTCGAGGCTTGTACCACTATCAATAAGCTCGTTGACCACAAAGCTACCATCTGTGCCGACTGCCTGAAGGAGCTGAAGGAGGTCATGAATCTCTTCGCTTTCGACATCCTCGGACTCAAGGCCGATAGCGCTGGTTCTAACGATGCTCGCGAGGAAGCTTTCGGCAAGGTTGTCGATATGGTGCTCGACTTGCGTGCAAAGGCCAAAGCCAATAAGGACTGGGCCACCAGTGACCAGATTCGTGACGAACTTGCTGCTGCCGGCTTTGAAGTAAAAGATACGAAAGACGGCGTTACTTGGAAGCTGAACAAATAGCCGTTGGCAGTTGGCTTTTAGCCAATTGCTAATAGCCAAAAGCTTCCTTCGTCAGATATAATGCAATCATGTCCTTCCACATTTTGCGGACCGACATATACACCAATCCACCATGGGGGCCTTTGGGTCCCCATGAGTTTTTCATGACGTAGTAGGGACGGCCTGCCTCGTCATGAGCCATTCCCACAATACACATGGCATGGCCACGACTTTCCCAACAGACGGGATGGCGTTGGCGCAGGGCACGGTCCACATGGTGGCGTAGCGTGTCCATAGGCAGGTTCAGCAACAGATTCTGCTCCCAGTTGTCGGGCACGGGCACCACAATCTTCTTGTTATAGGGTGAATCGGGAAAGCACGTCAACGACAGGTATTCATCTGGGGCACAGACGGAGTGGGCAAACTCCCAAGGTGTGTAGCGGGCTCCTAACATGAACACCCATCTGGGGGTGGGCAAATCGTCTGTGGCATCGTCTGGCAATACGTCGTACGGCACGATGCCATACTTTTGTATCATGTTCAGCAACGTTTGCCCCATAGCCCTTTGAGAGGATTTCTCATGTTCGCCATTTCTCAGGCCAATGGTGCTCAACGTCGTCTTCTCCATTTTTAGCATACGTCCGATGTAGACGGGCGACAGGTTGACGGAGTCACCTCTTACCAGATGTTCCGTCTCAATTGTAGCCAGCATGGCGTAGGCCCAGCAGAGTTCCGACTTGCCCTGATTCTTCACGGGTGTCATGGGCAACAACAGGTCGTTGGTGTAGGTATGTTGTTGCTTACGACCGCATGCCGCAAACAGCATCAGAGCAGCTAAAAGGAACGTCCATTTTACTTTCATGAGCGCAAAATTACAAATTAATTATGAATTATGCACTATGAATTATGAATTTTTTCGTATCTTTGCAGCCGAATCATATGAACTGATGACGATGAAGAAACTATTTTTAATTGCTATTAGTTGTTTGCAATTAGCATTTAATATAGGGGTTTTAGCAGCACCTCCATTGCGTGTGCTCACACCCATGCGGCTGGCTGACGGCAGTATGGTGATGCCGAGTGATGTTACTATGGCATCGGCAGCAGAAGGTTGCTGTGCATCGCCTGCGATGATAGGTGTTGGTAGTTATCTGCAACATACAGGAAGTCCACGCATATTGACCATTCTGGCAGCCTTCCAGGATGTAGGTTTTACCGTCAACGACCCCGTCAAGGCCTTTGATCAATATCTGAATGGTAACAAACAGGAAGATTTGGGTAACATGAATCATATGAATGTAGCCAGTGTGCGCCAATATTTCAATACTTGTAGTTATGGGAATTTTACGCCACAGTTCGATGTCGTGGGACCGCTTACTCTTCCTCAGAATATGGCCTATTACGGCGGAAAAAACAAAACAGGGTCTGACGACAGGTTCTCTGATTTCTGTCGTGATGCCTTGGAGTTGGCTAAAGACATTGTTAGCGACTGGAGTATCTATGACAACGACAAGGACGACCGCATCGAATTGGTATGTGTCATCTTTGCTGGATATGGACAGAATCAGGGCGGTGCCGACAGCTCTATTTGGGCTAAGGCCAGTTATCAGAATATAAAAGTGAATGACACGCAGCGTATTTCGCGCTTTAATTGTTGTCCTGAGTTATTCCATCCCCAATATCCGGACTATATCAATGGTACGGGCGTCTTTATCCACGAATTTTCCCACTGTATGGGACTGCCCGATCTCTATGCCACTACGTCGACGGCTTATGTCAACAACCAGGGTATGGAGACGTTTAGCATCATGGACTATGGACTCTATAACCGTAATGGCTTTGCCCCTTGCCCTTATAATGCATGGGAACAGGAAGTCATGGGCTGGACGAAGATAGAGGAATTGAAGCCCACAGCTGATAGTCAGCAGCAAGTATCTGACCTCCTTCCGCTGATTGAGGGTGGCAAAGCGTATAAGCTGGTAAACGCTGATAACGACCGCGACTATATCGTGATGGAGAATATACAGAAACGGGGTCTCAACACGTATAGTGCCGCCCATGGATTGCTGGTCTATCATGTGGATTATCCCTATAACACCGTTAATATGACTGATGCGCCTAACAGCAATCCGGGACATCCAGGCGTGGCGGTGGTTCCAGCGAACGGCACACTCATCAGCAGCTACCTGCGTGGTTCTGGAAAGAAATATACCAATGAAGAATGGAAGGAAAGCTTGTCATCATCCGTCTTCCCTGGCCCTGAAAACGTAACAGCACTTACCAGCCAAATGCAGTTGCCCAACTACTGCTTCTGGAATAGTTCAAAAGCCAAGGAAACCAATTATATGCTTAACAGCATATCTGAGAATGAAGGTACGGGAACCGTCAGTTTCATCGTCGCCTCTGACAATCCGTCAAGCATAGATGCCGTGAGATGGTTGAAGCCGGATGACAGTCATGTTGTTTACGATTTGCAAGGACGTAGAATTCAGGGCTGTTTGAAAGCTGGCATTTATATTGTTGATGGCAAAAAGATATATGTGAAGTAATAAGGTACTATGAATCAATTTAGAATTCGGATGTTCGCCGTCATCCTTACCCTTTGCGGCGCAATGAGTAGTTTCGCACAGGCTTCCGACTTTACACTCAACGATATCAATGGGCAATCCCTTTCGTTGTCATCCATGCGTGGCAAAGTTGTTGTACTTGATTTCTGGGGCTCATGGTGTATCTGGTGTATCAGAGGAATTCCTGATATGAAGAAATACTACGAGAAGTACAAGAACAAGCTCGAGATTATTGGTATGGACTGTGGTGACAGTGATGAAAAATGGAAGGCAGCCGTTAAGAAGTACGAGCTGCCTTGGAAGCATGTTTATGTGCCCAAGAACTCAAAGGTGTTGGACAACTATAAGATTGAGGGTTTCCCTACGAAAATCGTCATTGCACCTGATGGCACAGTACTGAAGAAAGTCGTAGGTGAATCCCCTGATTTCTACGAATACCTCGACCAGTATTTCATATCACATTAAGCAAACGAAATAGTACCCTGGATAGGTTCTGAGGGTGGTAAATCGTTCTCCTGCTGTGGAATCTCACCGCTGGCTTGGCTGTAGATGCTGTCCAGTATCTCACGTGTACGCTTGTAGGTTGGCGTTTGTTCAACGGCAGAGATGACGTCGTCGTTATCCAGATCCTCAGGACGGAACAGGTAGATATGTGGACGACGTTTGTAGCGCTTCGACTGGCTATCGCCGCCATAATAGCGATTACGACGGTCCTGACGCTGAGCCTCGGCCTCCTGTTCTGCAGCAATACGTGTTGCCTCTTCCTGTGTGTTGTGACGCTGACGATGGCTGTTCATGCCGTCGACGCGGTCGATACCAAAACCAGTGGCCAGAATGGTCACCTTGACTTTCTTGCCCAATTCTGGATCGACAGCCAATCCCCACTTGATTTCGAAATCGCCAAACTTAGCCATAAAGTCGTTGACATCGTTCATTTCTTCCATCATGAGTGATTCCTTGCCGTCCTTACCACCAGAGAACGAGATAGAGAGCAGTATCTTCTTAGAGTTGAAGACATCGTTCTCGTTGAGCAGGGGTGAGTTAAGGGCGTCGTCGATGGCTTTGCGGACGCGCCCTTCGCCCTCGCCATATCCTGTTGACATGATGGCAACACCACCATCCTTCAATACGGTCTTAACGTCGTTGAAGTCAAGGTTGATGAGTCCGTGAACGGTAATAATCTCGGCAATAGACTTGGCAGCCACGCTGAGGGTGTCGTCAGCCTTACCGAAAGCGTCGAGCACGGTAAGCTCGGGATAGATTTCGCGCAGACGTTCGTTGTTGATGACCAGAAGGGCGTCAACATGCTTAGACATCTCTTCAACACCGTCAAGAGCTTGGTCAATCTTACGATCGCCCTCGAAACGGAAGGGGATAGTGACGATACCTACCGTCAAAATACCCATCTCTTTAGAGATGCGGGCAATGACTGGGGCTGCACCAGTACCCGTACCACCACCCATACCAGCGGTAATAAAGGCCATACGTGTGCCGTCGCTGAGCACTTGCTTGATATCTTCCAGACTCTCTTCAGCGGCAGCGCGTGCCTTTTCAGGACGATTACCTGCACCCAGGCCTTCCTTACCCAGTTGCAGGTGGACGGGAACAGGTGAATCGTTGAGCGCCTGATTATCGGTGTTACACAATACGAAACTGACATCGTGGATGCCTTCGCGATACATGTGGTTAACGGCATTACCACCTCCGCCACCAACACCAATCACCTTGATGATGCTATTTTCTTTTGCGGGCTCGCCAAAGTCGAGCAATATGTTATTATCCATGTTTCTAAAATTTTCAATTATCAATTACCAATTGTCAAATAGGGCTTTAGCCTGCATTATTCTTCTTCCTTAACCATATCGGTAGCTTGCTGTTTCAGCCAACGACCAAACTTGCTCCAAGGACTGTTCTCCTTACGGATACGTTCTGCCTCGCGAGCTTCGGCTTCAGCCTTCTCACGCTCGGCACGTTCTTCAGCCTCCTTCTTACGCTGGGCTTCCTCTTCAGCACGACGAATCTCCTCGGCAGTACGTACCACACCAGCAGGTGTCTCAGTGGCTTGACGGGCACGACGCAGTTCGTAAGTATCGGTTTGCTGAGGCTTTTGGTTGGCAAAGAGGTCACCATTGGGGTCAATCTCGTTGCCTGCACAATTGATGTCACCCTTGGCCAGTAATCCCAGAACGGTGTTCATCATACCATCGTGATTGTTGATGTCGTTGATGTTGCTGGTAATACTCTGCGTGACGAACTTTGCGATACGAATTTTGTCGATATGAGTATAATTTTGGAAGGCTTTCTCGATGTTCTTCATATTTGAGCCACCACCAGTCAGGATAATACCACCCAAGAGCTTATCGCAATATTCTTCTGGTACCTGACACCAGACGTTGGCAATGATTTCCTCGACACGGCCTTCAACAATCTCGACAAATTTGCGCACCTCGACCTGACGGTCCTGGTCGATGGAGTATTTCATGTTGTTGTCGATGTCGTTGTTCTCTGTGTAGGCAGAACCATACTTCTTCAGCATCTTCTCGGCATCCTGCTCCTCCATCTGTAGCGAGGCAATATCCTTGATGATGTTGTTGAAGCCGAGGGGGATGACAGCCAAATGGCGCAAGATGTTTTTTGAATAGACATTGACGGTTGTCGTATCAGCACCAAGGTCAACCAATGCACAACCTGAACGGCGCTCGGTCTCAGTAAGTACGCTGTCAGCTAAGGCTAACGGGGCGAGATACATCTCGGCAACTTGGATACCAGCCGTCTCGAAGCACTTGTTCAGATTCTTGTAGAACGTTTTACGCTGCAGGATATTGAGGAAATTACCCTCGATACGTGAACATTGTACACCGACGGGGTCGAGCTGCAATTGTGAGTCGACTTTGTACTCTTGCACGGCAGCATCGAGAATCTCCTGGTCGGGATACTTCATATTACGGTTAGCATCCATCAATTCGATAACCATGTCCTGTGTCACCTGTGTGTCACTGGGCAGGTCTTTGGCGATAACGTTACGAATAGAGCGAATAGACTGTCCGCCCACACCCACATACACCTGCATGATGCTGGTCTTCAGCTGGTTTTCCAGCTTGTTGACAATGGTTGTGATACATTGAGCAGTCTTGTCGATGTTGTAGACATACCCCTTACGGATGCATGCCGTTGCGTCCTCCTTGACACAGGCCAGCACCTGGATGCTGCCGTCAAGGTTCTTGCGTCCTGCAATACCGGTCATCTTGGATGAACCCAGTTCGATTGCTACGATAAAATCCTTTGCCATATCTTATTATTAACCGATTTACTGTTTTACAATTTCCTTCTCTTACAAATGATTTGATTATTGAACTCAATATTGATATACGAGTACTTGTTCCAGCCAGCCTTTGAGAGTCCGTAACGATAGAACTTCTCAAGACGGGTCAGTTTCTCTTTCAGATGAGTGGGCTGTCCCAGATAGACAATATGGTCACCCACGCGGGGAATCATCTCGACAGAACCATCAGGCAGCACATTGATTTGCTCAATCTGACTTTGCCAAAAAGAATCGTCAAGCAACAACAGGCCAAACTGCTTAAGGGCAGTCTGTGCATATTTTTGTTTGATGTCGCCAGTAGCCACTACCAAGTCCGTCGAGTTGTTCTTGCTGGGAATGATAGCGCCAAGGTTGTCAATATAGTAGCTCTCCCCGTTGTTGGCCATGATACGCATGACAGCAGTACGCTGGGTGAGATTGATGAAGACATGTCCCGAATGCGTCTTGTAGCACTCGACACGATCAACTAAAGGACTCTTCAGTAGTGTCTCTTCTATCTGGCGTGTACACACATCACTCATGCGATCGCCCAAAGGATATATCTTAGCATGCTGGAGCTGCATCTTTACCTCGTTGACATTGAGGAAACCATTGCCAGTGCCGTCGGTGATGTTAATCTTCACTTCACGGCAGACGGCATCCTGGTCATCTGGGCAATTGAATGCAGTGATGGCCAATACCAGATAGACACTTAAGATGATGTCCGCGGTCAGGATTCCGATTTTCTTCCAGTTCATGCTTATATATGATCTTAATTTCTCAATTTCTCATTATCTCATTTTCTTAATTTCTCATTAAGAATTGTTGCCATCTGTGGCACCTGATTGTCAAGGTCGCCTGCACCCAGTACGATGAGCACATCGAACGTACGGCTCTTGACCAACTGCAGTACATCTTCCTTCTGAATCATCTGTTTCTCGATGCCGGGACGCAGACGGTCATAGATGAGCTGAGAGGTGACACCCTCAATGGGCTGTTCACGGGCAGGATATATCTCGGTCAGAATGACTTCGTCAAGCAGACTCAGTGCATCGGCAAAATCCTGATAGAAGTCACGGGTACGGGTGTAGAGGTGTGGCTGGAAAATGGCCGTAATCTTACGGTCTTTGTATAGTTCACGAATGCTGCGGGCACTCTGAAGAATTTCCTTGGGATGGTGGGCATAGTCGGAGAGGAACACCAGGCGAGGTGTCTTAATCTTGAAGTCGAAGCGACGCTCAACGCCATCGTAAGTTTTCATACCTATGCGCAGTTCGTCAGGTGTACAACCAGCCAGCTGTGCCATCGCCATAGCAGCAATGCCATTTTCGATATTGATGGGAACAGGCTGTCCCAGTTCGATGTTGGTGACCGACTCGATGGGTGACACAAAGTCGAAGGTAATCTCGCCATTCTCAATGCGGATATTTTCGGCATGGAAGTCGCCCTCGTTCAGGGCATAATCATATCGGCGTACCCCCTGAGGCAGGTTCTCCTTCATTTCCAAATCGCGGTGGATGATGAGTGCACCCTTTGGCTGGATAAGTTCTGTATAGTGACGGAAGCTTTCAAGATAGGCTTCCTTAGTGCCGTAGATGTCCAAATGATCGGGGTCGGTAGAGGTGATGACTGACATATAGGGCGATAGCCAGTGGAACGAACGATCGAACTCGTCGGCTTCAATGACTACGAAGTCTGAATCGGACAGAATATAGTTGGTGCCGTAGTTCTTTGAGATACCACCCAAGAAGGCATTGCAGTCGAGATGGCTTTGGTGCATGATATGGGCACACATGGTGCTGGTAGTGGTCTTGCCATGTGTACCAGCCACGCAGAGTCCCTTATGTTGACGGGTCAGTGTACCTAGCACTTGAGCTCGTTTCTGAATCTCGAAACCATTCTCACGGAAGAAACGCAGCTCCTTGTGCTCTTCAGGAATAGCGGGTGTATAGACAACCAGACACGACTCCTTCTGTTTGCAGACAAAGGGAATTTCGTTGATATTCTCTTCATAGTGGATGAGCATGCCCTCACGCTCCAGTTGACGGGTAAGCGTGCTTGGCGTCTTGTCATAACCAGCTACGACAAGGCCTTTCTTGATGAAGTAGCGTGCGATGGCACTCATGCCGATGCCACCAGCTCCTACAAAATAGACAGATTTGATATCTTTAATATTCATTGATTTATCGATTTATCGATTTACTGATTTGCTAATTTTATGACTTCTTTTGCGATAATCTCAGCAGAGTCGGGTAGTGCCATTTTCAGGATATTTGTGCTCAGACTCTGAAGTTTGCCATCGTCCTTGACGGTGTCGATAGCCAAGGGCAACAGCAGCTTGGAGGCTTCGCTGTCCTTGACGTAGAGGGCTGCCTGCTTGTTGACCAAAGCAAGGGCATTTTTGGTTTGATGGTCCTCGGCCACATTGGGACTTGGCACCAGTATAACGGCCTTTCCCAACAGGCAAAACTCAGAAATGCTGCCAGCGCCTGCGCGACTGACAACAAGGTCAGCAGCTTTATAAGCGGCAGCCATATCACTGATGAAGTCGGTAATCTTCAGGTTGGGAATATCTTGTCCTTTCATGCGCTCACTGATTTCGGCACTGTAGTATTTGCCTGTCTGCCATACAAATTGTATACCACTCTCTTTTATCTCGTTGAGATGGGCCAGTACACTCTCGTTGAGGGTGCGTGCACCTAAACTTCCACCAACGATGAGCACGGTCTTTTTCTCTGGGTCGAATCCCAATGAGCGTACAGCATCATCATGGCTAATGCTACTATCCAACAACTGTTGACGAACGGGATTGCCAGTCAGCATTATTTTCTGAACAGGGAAGAAACGCTCCATGCCCTCATAGGCCACGCAAATCTTCTTGGCCTTGCTGGCCAATGTCTTGTTGGCTAATCCTGCATAGCTGTTTTGCTCTTGTAAGAGGGTAGGGATGCCTAAGCTGTTCGCTGCACCAAGGGCAGCACTGCTGGCATAACCACCGACACCGACTGCAACCTGCGGCTTGAAGTCGCGGAGAATTTTCTTAGCAAGCCATTTGCTTTTCAGATAGTCGATGGCCACACCGATGTTGGCAGGTTTCCATAACGGACGGAAAAAACCGCGAATGGGCAGTCCCTTGATATCATACCCTGCAGCGGGAACGCGCTGCATCTCCATACGTCCCTCGGCTCCAATAAACAGAATCTTAGCGTCAGGGCGCAAGGCCTTGACGGCATTGGCTATCGACACGGCAGGGAAGATATGGCCTCCTGTGCCACCGCCACTGATAACGACTCTTAACTCCATTTCTTCCATATTCTTTTTGTATTCTTAACTTTTACTGTTTTCTTTAACTTCTCCAGACTGTCGCTCCTTTTCATCCTGC
Organism: uncultured Prevotella sp.; assembly: GCA_946188165.1. Taxonomy (GTDB): domain Bacteria; phylum Bacteroidota; class Bacteroidia; order Bacteroidales; family Bacteroidaceae; genus Prevotella. The sequence continues at coordinate 59,587 of CAMHTW010000014.1, read as the reverse complement.
CTTTTCTTGGCCGATCGGCTCACACTCAGGATAGCACCAATATAGACGCAGTTGATGATAGTCGACGTACCACCTTTAGAGATGAGTGGCAACGGCTGTCCAGTGACAGGAGCCAACCCCACTGCCACCATCATATTGAATGTGGCCTGAATGACCAGTAACAACCCCAGTCCCATAGCTAAGAAGGCTGGGAAATTGTTCTCGCAACGGCTGGCAATACGGGCACAGCGATATAATAGTATGATGTAGAGGAACACAACAGCTGCTGCACCCAGGATGCCTAACTCCTCGATGACGATGGCGAAGATGAAGTCGCTGAAAGCCTGTGCCAAGAAGTCACGTTCGGTACTCTTGCCTGGTCCTTTCCCTGTAATACCGCTCGACACGATGGCAATGTTGGCATGAGCCACCTGGGCATCTTTGTCAAGATCGTATTCCTTAGGAGTAGGGTCGTCCTTGCCGAAGTTTAGGATACGGGCTTTCCATGTATCTGCACGGTGCAGCATCTTTTCTATCTTGCTCTTCTTCTGCAGCTTCTCAACCTGTTCGGTCTTGGCCTGTAGTTGGACTCCTTCCTCGCCAGTATGGTCTTGACCAACAATCATTACCATTGAAATAGCGAAAATACCTATGAATGCAATGATAGCAAACAACTTGCCCAGTTGGCGTAATGGCACCAGTCCGATAAACATCATTATGAATACCACGGCAAACAGCAGGGCCGCTGTGGAGAGGTTCTCGACACCGATGGCTAAACAGGCTGGAATGGTGAACCACAGAATATACTTGAATGCCTTACGGTCGGCACCATTCTCGCGTTGCATTGCTGCCAGTATCTGAGCTACAGTAAGCACGATGGTACCTTTTGCAATCTCGGAAGGCTGAATGGTAAAAGGACCGAGACGAATCCAACGTGATGCATCATTGGTGCTCTCGCCACCACCTAACATTACGACTAAAAGCATGAGACCGCTTAGAAGCAACAGGAAAGGCGTGAGCAGCTTGAAATAGCGGCATGGCACGTTGAGCGTTGCGATGGCTGCCAATACGCCGAGGAATATGGTGAACGTATGGTAGGCAATGGGGCCAACATAGTTCTGACTCTTATATGTCAGTCCGCTGGAAGCCGAGAAGACTTCCACGATACTGATCATGCAGAGGAAGAAGAACACCATCCAGATGACCTTGTCGCCCTTAAAGAGATTGCCTATTTTCTTGTTCATTTATAAATTCCTTGCTAATTCCTTAAATTGTTCGCCGCGGTCTTCCATATTCTTAAAGAGGTCAAATGATGCACAGCAGGGGCTGAGCAGTACTGTCATGCCAGGCTCGGCCATCTCGTAGCAGGCCTGGATACACTCCTTCATGGAGTGAGTATCGCGAACAGGGATGCCCAATGCGTCGAAGTTGTCATGCAGTTTCTGGTTGTCGGCACCGAGATACACCAGTCCGGCACACTTCTCCTTCACTAACGGTATGATAGGAGCATAGTCGTTGCCTTTGTCCTTGCCACCGATAATGAGGATGGTCTTGGTCTTCATGCTCTCAAGTGCATACCAGCAGGCATCGACATTAGTGGCTTTTGAGTCGTTGATATATAGTACGCCACGAACAGTGCATACCTTTTCAAGACGATGCTCAACACCAGGGAAGTCACTCAACGACTTACGGATAATGTCTTTCTTGATGCCAGCGACATTGGAGGCGATACCTGCTGCCAGTGAGTTGTAGATGTTATGCTTGCCCGTCAGACTCAATGATTCCTGTTCCATATTAAACGGTTCAGGTTTCTCAATCTTATATTGTCCCTCCTCGATATAACCGATACTACCAAACTCTTTTAGTTCAGAGAAAGGATATTGGATGGCCTTGATATTGTATTTAGCCAACTCTTTTTTTACCACGGGGTCGTCGTTCCAATAGATGAAGGCATCCTGCGGTGTCTGATTCTGGATGATACGCATCTTCGAATCGACATAGTTCTGCATCTTAAAGTCATAGCGATCCAGATGGTCTGGGGTGATATTCAGCAGAATTGCGATGTTGGCACGGAAGTCGTACATGTTGTCGAGTTGGAAAGACGACAACTCAATGATGTAGTATTCGTGTGGATCCTCAGCTACCTGCAAAGCCAATGAATTGCCGATGTTGCCAGCCAATCCAGCATCATAGCCAGCAGCCTTGAAGATATGATAGATGAGGCTGGTCGTCGTCGTCTTGCCATTAGAACCCGTAATGCAAATCATCTTCGAATTGGTGTAGCGTCCGGCAAACTCAATCTCACTGATGATATGGATACCCTTCTCCTTGATTTTGACAATCATAGGAGCTGTATCGGGTATGCCTGGGCTTTTGATAACCTCGTCGGCATCCAGAACTTTCTCTTCTGTGTGACGGCCTTCTTCCCACTCAATCTGGTGGTCGTCCATCAGCTTCTTGTACTTGTCGTTGATTTTCGACATATCGCTGACAAAGACCTCAAAGCCTTGTTTTTTGGCCAATACGGCAGCTCCTGCACCGCTTTCGCCAGCTCCTAATATAGTAATCTTACTCATGTTCTTATCTGTTTAATCCGTTGTTTATCTAACCTTCAGTGTTATAATTGTTAATGCAGCCAATATAATGGTCACAATCCAGAATCGGAAAGTGATCTTGGACTCGTGGAACTGACGTTTTGGCCATCCCTTTAAGATGTAGGTACTGGTTGGGTCGAGCTGAGAGTCCAGACGACGGAAGTTGTCGTGGATGGGTGTAGCACGGAACACACGGACGCGCTTGCCTTTACGCTTCTGTATCTTAAACCATTGTGTCTGAATAATCACGCTCAGACTTTCGATGAAGAAGATACCGCAGAGGAGAGGCAACATCAATTCCTTATGGATAATTACGGCACAGACACCAATGATACCGCCAATGGCTAGCGAACCCGTATCGCCCATAAACACCTGAGCGGGATAGGCGTTGTACCACAAGAAACCAATCATAGCACCGATGAAGGCTGACAGGAATACTACCAACTCCTCGGAGTGGGGGATATACATGATGTCGAAGTAGGCTGCATAGACAATATGTGACGAGACGTAGGCAAATAGTAGCAAGGCTATACCGATGATAGCCGAGTTGCCCGCACACATACCATCCATGCCGTCATTAAGATTGGCTCCGTTTGACACAGCTGTTACGACGAGAATGGTCATCAGGATGAACAATGCCCAACCAGCGGCTACTTTGTACTTACCAAGGAAGGAGAGCACGTTAGAGTAGTTGAGGTTGTGGTTCTTAATGAACGGGATAGTGGTTTGTAATGACTTGACAGCCTCTGGTTTGTGCTTGATGACAATCTCTTGATTCTGCTGAGGCTCAGAGACGTTTTCGCGAACCACGGCATCTGGACTTAACCATAATGTCAGACCTACAATGAAACCGATTGACACCTGACCTATAATCTTGTAGATACCCTTCAGACCCTCTTTGTTCTTGCGGAATATCTTGATATAGTCGTCCATGAAGCCGAGGAAGCCCAGCCATACGGTGGTAACAATCATGAGCAACAGGTAGATATTTCGCATACGACCTAACAATAGAACAGGTACGAGTATCGAAACAATAATGATGATACCGCCCATGGTGGGTACACCCTTCTTCTCGACACCAAAGGGATCGATGCTGGCATCACGAGCTGTCTCGGAGATGTTGCGACGCTTCATCCACTTGATGAAATACTCACCAAACCATGCAGAGATGAGTAGTGACATGATAAGTGCCAATAGTGAACGGAATGAGATATACGACCAGATATGAGAACCTGGGATATCATACTGTCCTAAGAATCTAAAGATGTAATATAGCATTGTTAGTCTTTTTTCGTTATTGTGATATTATAACTGGCCGAAAATCTCGCGAACCACCTCGCGGTCATCGAAATGATGCTTGACGCCTTTGATTTCTTGGTAGTCCTCATGACCCTTACCAGCAATGAGGATGACGTCGCCCTTTTGGGCCAGCATGCAAGCCGTCTTGATAGCTTCCTTACGGTCGACGATGCTCACAACCTTCTTCATCTGTTTCTGGTCAAGACCAGCCAGCATGTCGTTGATGATATCCTGAGGTTCCTCGAAACGGGGATTATCGGAGGTAATGATGACGCGGTCGCTTTGCTTGACAGCCTCTTGAGCCATCAGCGGACGCTTACCCTTGTCACGGTTGCCACCGGCACCGCAAACAGTGATGACTTGACCGCCTTTGCCGTCTAGCACTTCGTGGATGGCATTGAGCACATTCTCCAAAGCATCTGGTGTGTGGGCATAGTCGACAACAGCGGTAATGCCATCTTTCGAGCGGATAGGTTCAAGACGTCCTGCCACGCTTTTCAATGTGCTCATCACAAGGAGAATGTCTTCGGGCTTCTTGCCTAACATAACTGCCGCACCATAGACCGCCAGTAGGTTGCTGACATTGAACTTGCCAATGAACTGCACACCGACTTCGCGGCCATCAATCTCTAAGTACATACCTTCAAAATGGCATTCGATGATACGTGCACGGTAGTCGGCCATTGAGCGGGTGGAGTAGGTCTTTACTTTTGCTTTGCAGTTTTGAACCATGACAGCACCATTCTTATCGTCGGCATTGGTTATAGCGAATGCATCTTTTGACAGTCCGTCAAAGAAAGCCTTCTTGGCATCACGATAGTTCTCAAAGGTTTTATGATAGTCCAAATGGTCGCGTGTCAGATTGGTAAACAATCCACCAGCAAACTTTAGTCCACCAATGCGTTTCTGGGCGATGGCATGACTGGAGCACTCCATGAATGCATATTCACAACCGGCCTCTACCATCTGATGTAAAAGTTTATTCAGTTCGATGGGGTCCGGTGTGGTATGGTCAGCGGGGATAGCTTCTCCCTCGATATAGTTGCAAACAGTGGAGAGCAGTCCGCATTTATGTCCGAACTTGCGGAACATATTATATAATAAGGTAGCGATTGTGGTCTTGCCATTAGTACCCGTCACACCAACCAGTTTCAACTTCAGCGAGGGTTCGCCATAGAATACGGTGGCAACTTTACCCACTGCGTCTTCCGTAGATTCTACAGCAATATAGGTAATGCCAGGCACACGCGTGTTAGGAAAGTACTCACATAACACAGCAGCAGCCCCTTGCTCAATAGCTTTGGGAATGAAGTTATGACCATCGGTTTGTGTGCCGGGGATGGCAATGAAGAGATGCCCCTTTTCTATGCGTCGTGAATCAATGTTCACGCCAGTGATGTCCACATCAGCATCTCCAAGGCTGTTAAGGACTTCTACATTCTTGAGCAATTCACTTAGTTTCATATACCTTATTATTTATATTAATATTCAATTCTCCAATGTCAGGATGCATTCTGCACCATCGGTAATGGCCTTGCCTGCAGGAAAACTCTGATACTTTACCTTGCCGCGACCTTGAACTTTGACTTTCAGACCTCGTCTCTCCATCTGATAAACGGCATCACGGGCACCCATGCCAGTTACGTCTGGAGCAACCGTCAGGCTATAACTATCCTTTGTCTGTGGCTCACGCTTGTTGATTCCCAATTTGTTAAGCACAGTATTGGCTGCTTTGGCATTTCCGCCTTTAACATCGGGGATGGCAACGGAACGCTCGTCGTGAGCATCATCGACGCTCAACTTCAAGTAACGTGCCATAACACCTTCAGCAATATGATGGAATACAACACCACTCATACCACCACCGGAAGCGGGCAGTCCCGACTTCTTGATACATACGATACACGAATAGCGAGGATTGTTGGCAGGGAAGTAGCCTGCAAATGACAACCAGTAGCGGGTGGTGCCTGAATGGTAGCCACCATATTGGTCGGCCACCTGCGCCGTACCAGTTTTACCTGCCACTTTGAACAACGGCGACCCCGCCTTACGACCAAGTCCTTGGCTCACCACATGCTCCAATATGGTTTGCATGGTTTTGATAGCCTTCGGCTTGGCAATACGCTCCTTGATGACCTGTGGTGGATATTCAGCAAGGGTCTCGCCGTTCTTCATCACCTTCTTGACAAAACGTGGACGCATCATCTTACCGTTGTTGGCAATGGCATTATAGAATGTCACCGTATTGATTGGCGCTATCTGTGTCTCATAACCAATCGACATCCAGGGCAGAGCCGTCTTGCTCCAGTTGAGATACTGGCCACGTTTATTCTTTTCAGGCATACGGATGCTTGGTGCCAGGTATCCTACCAATGGTAATTTCAGATCTTCATGAATGCCTATTCTGTACAGACCTTTGACATAGCGTTCAGGCTCTTTACCATAGTATTTGTCAATAATGTGACTTACGCCAATGTTGGAACTGACCTCTAACGCGCGAGCCATATTAATATCGCCATAACCACCTCGACGCCAGTTATGGTCCTTCATCGGACGACCATGCATCATTTCCACACCACAACCAGTATGAATGACATAGCTGGTGTCAACGACCTCGTCGTCAAGAGCTACCAGGAATGATGCCACCTTGAACACAGAACCAGGTTCGCAGCGGTAGCTGATGGCAGAGTTGACAGCCTCTACATAGCGTACATTACCTTGCTCGTCTTGAGTGCGTATCATGTTGACAATGGCCTTAACGTCACCTGTAGCAACCTCCATCAGGATGGCAACACCCATCTCGCCATTTACCTGCGGACTCTTCAACATGTCAAGCAGAGAACGCTCAGCCAAGTCCTGCATATTGACATCAATCGTGGTAACGATGTCACACCCGTCAACAGGAAGGGTAACGGGAATGTTCATGTATTTGTTTAGAATTTTACGACGTCCTGTAATACCCGGTGTACCGCGCAGAAGACTGTCGTACGAAAGCTCAAGACCGTAGTAGGCTGAATCCTTAGCACCAAACATACCACCAACCGTACGTAATGCCAGCGAACCAAACGGACGACGGCGGGCGTTGAATTCCTCTGTGTGGAAGCCGCTCTTGTATTTGGGCATGTTGAAGAATGGCAACTGGCTGACTTCTGTATATGTGTTGTAGTCGATGCGCTTGGTCCAAATGGGCCAGTGGCGAGCACCGATGGAGCCGTTTTTGTTCACTTTGCGTTTACCTGTTTCCAGCCATATTCTAAACTCGTGAGGTGAGATGCTTGGGAATATCTTGCTCAATCCATCGCAGACGCTGTCAACCTTGTCGAGCCATAGCGAGTCACCATCAACAAAAGCAGCGGCCTGGAAGTCCATAAAAATTTTATATTCTGGTATGGAGGTGGCCATCAACTGTCCGTCGCAACTTAGAATATTGCCGCGTGTGGGCTTCACGCTCACCGAGTCGCGTTTCAGACGGTCGGCAACCTCTGTCCAATATTGCTTCTTGACGGTCATAATGTAGAAGGCCTTGCCGATAATGGCAATTCCGATGAGCGTCAACACTACAGCGATTATCATGTAGCGCGGCATAACCTGGTCATTACTGAACTTGCTCATTCTGGTACTTCTATAATATATGGGGGCTGGTCTGCCTGATGAAGCAGAGAGTCCTTATTTTGTTTCAATATTTCAAGAACGTGACTCTCACGACTCTTAGCCGTCAGCGTACTGCTTGCAGAGAGGGCTTTGAACTTGGCATCGCGCAACCTCTCTTCCAACTTGTCAATCTTGATCATGTCTTGCTGACACTGATAGCGGAAGGCCACGTAGACAAGACTAAACGCCACAATCATGATGAACAGCCATATCTGCGAACGTACCATCTGTGTAGTCAGCAGGTCACCACCCAGGATAGTACGCAGATTCAGTTGACCCGACGGACGCGGATCTTCCTCACTGGCTGTCTGCTTGATTTTCTCGATCGTCTCTTTGATGACCTCTTCAGCTTTTTCTGCTTCTGGTTCGCTTTTTGTCGCTTGTTCTGAAGCAGAGTCAGCTTCCTCATCCGTTGGGATGATAGTCAACTCAATCTGATCGTCGTCAGCAGGTGTTTTCTTGTCGTCTTTATCCATTCTAAATTTATATCTTTTCTGCTATTCTCAATTTGGCACTACGGCTACGTGGATTACGTTCTTGTTCCTCTTGACAGGGTGTTATCATTTTGCCAACTACCCGGTAAGGTGATGAAATGCGACCGTAGAAGTCTTGTTCTATTTTTCCCTCGGCGTTGCCAGCCTTCATGACGTTTTTTACGATACGGTCTTCCAGCGAGTGATAGGTGATGATACTCAGCCGACCGCCTTCGTTCAATAACTCCGTAGCACCTTTTAACATGTCGCGCAAGGCATCCATTTCATGATTTACCTCGATGCGTAGTGCTTGATAGAAGCGAGCCATGTCTTTCTTCAATTGAGAATTGACAATTGACAATTGAGAATTTTCCTGTTTGGCATCGATACCCAGTGCCGTTAGCAATTCTCCTGTGGTCTCTATACGCTGACTGCTTCTGTAGTTGACGATGGCCTTTGCCAGTCGGCGTGCATTCTTCAGTTCTCCGTAGAGGTATAATACATCAGCCAGTTGCTCTTCATTGTAGTTGTTCAATATGTCGGCGGCTGTCTGTCCAGCACGTTTGTTCATACGCATGTCGAGTGGTGCATCGAAGCGGAACGAGAATCCGCGTGTTTCATCATCGAAATGGTGACTTGAAACACCTAAGTCGCCCAAGAGCCCGTCAATTTTCTCAACCTGATAGTAGCGCATCCACTGGCTGATATATCTAAAGTTGCTGCGGACAAAGGTAAATCTATCATCGGCCAAGATGTTTTTCTCTGCATCGGCATCTTGATCGAAACTGTAAAGATGACCTTTCTTTCCTAGGCGAGACAGTATCTCCTGAGAGTGACCGCCACCACCAAAAGTAACATCAACGTAAATGCCATCGGGCTGGATATCCAGCCCGTCGACACTCTCCTTTCGGAGTACAGGAACATGATATGTCTCTGCCGTGACGATCATTTTATTATCTCACTTTTCACTCTTCGCTTTTAGCTTCTTCGGATTCCATCAGTTCTTCCAGAGCTGCCTCAAAGTCTTCGGGTTTCATTCTTTTCTCCTCGGCTTTCTTGTTGCTCCATATTTCGATGGTGTCGCCCATGCCAACGAACTTGATGTCTTGCTCTATCTCTGCCATCCGTTGGTAGCGCTTGGGGATCAGGAAACGACCGTTGCCGTCGAGAGTAAGCAGTTCTACCTCGCTCACAAACTGACGGAATACTTGTTGGTGCTGTCGGTTCCAGCGGTTCAGTCGTGCACGCATCTGATCCATCTGCTCGTTCCATACACTTTCAGGATAGAGTACCAAGCAAGGCTGGAAAACATCCTTGCGCAATACCAAACGCTCCTCGCTATTCAACTGCAGTACTTTTCGAAAAGCAGCAGGTAGAAAAGCGCGACCCTTTGCGTCGGTTTTTGCCTCTATATTACCTAAAAATCGCATGTGTACTTATGTATTAAGTATAACTTTGGGTGCAAAGGTAAGCATTTTCCCCCACAATCCCCCACATTTCTCCACTTTTTTTTATATCATAAACTTTAAATTTTGTGAAATATATCATAAATGATTAAGAATCAATTACTTGTATTTTTATTACAATGGTGGGGAATGGTGGGATAATGAGGAATGGCGGGATGTTTTGTATAAGTCGTTTTACTTTTTTTGCACATTTTATGATAAAAAGTGCAAGAATTACAAAATAAAATGCTTACCTTTGCACATCGTTACGGAATATTTGAGAGAGACATGGGGCAAACTTCAGAAAAGACGATAGATATTGATGATATCTTGAGGAGTAAGATGGGTTCCAAAGCAAAATGGATACCCGGATTCCTTGTTTCATGGCTCAAACGTATTATCCATCAAGATGAAGTGAATAAATTCTTGTGGGAATCACGCGAGAAAGTTGGTACGGAATGGCTCGAAGAGTGTGTACGTTATTTGCAGATGACGCTAGTGGTCAAGGGTAAGGAGAATCTGCCTGCCCCTGATGATGGCAGGCTCTACACCTTTGTTTCGAATCATCCGTTGGGTGGTGAAGACGGTGTTGCTCTTGGTGCTATTATTGGACGTTATTATGACTCTCGGTTCCGTTATCTCGTCAATGATTTGCTAATGAATCTTCCGGGATTGGCTCCACTATGTATCCCTATCAATAAAACTGGTAAGCAGAGCCGTAATTTCCCTGCGATGGTGAAAGCTGGTTTCGAAAGTGACGATCACATGCTGATGTATCCGGCAGGTATCTGTTCACGTAAGAAAAATGGTGTGATTCGCGATATTCCTTGGTCAAAAACGTTTGTTGTGAAAAGTGTGGAATACCAACGTGATATTGTACCAATTCACTTCAGTGGTCAGAATTCGAAGTTTTTCTATCGTCTGGCCAATTTCAGCGATCGTTTCCTGCCATTCAATCTGGCCATGCTTTTCTTGGTTGATGAGATGTATAAAAACGTCGGTAAAACGTTCGAGGTAAAAATAGGTAAGCCTATTCCCTGGCAGACCTTTGATAAAAGTAAAACACCGTTGGAATGGGCAAAATTTGTCCAAGACCAAGTATATTCCCTCTAAACTCTAAACACCAAATTTTAATCTCAACATGGAACTACCAATCATCCAGCCCATCAGTAAGGAATTGCTCAAAAGCGAGCTGACACCAGACAAGCAGCTTCGCATGACCAACAAGAGCAACAATGAAATCTATGTCATTACAGCGCATAACGCGCCTAATGTAATGAAGGAGATAGGTCGATTGCGTGAGATTGCTTTCCGTGAAGCTGGTGGAGGAACAGGTAAGGATATGGATATCGACGAGTTCGACATTTGCGAGAACTGCTACAAACAGCTTATCGTGTGGAATCCAGAGGAGGAGGAGATTATTGGCGGTTACCGCTATCTGTTGGGCACAGATTGGCAGTATGACGAGAAAGGTCAGCCTATTTTGGCTACCAGTCACATGTTTCATTTCTCTGAGAAGTTCTTGAAGGAATATGCCCCTTATACGGTTGAGTTGGGTCGTTCATTTGTCAGCCTTCCTTACCAGTCATCGCGTATGGGAGCCAAGAGTTTGTTTGCACTCGATAACCTATGGGATGGTTTGGGAGCACTGACCGTTATCCGTCATAATGTGAAGTATTACTTTGGTAAGATGACCATGTACCCTTCTTATATCCGGAAGGGACGCGATATGATTCTCTATTTTCTCAAGAAGCATTTCGATGACAAGGAGAATCTCATTATCCCGATGAAACCGCTGGAATTGGAGACGGATGTCAAGGAATTAGAGGCTTTGTTTTGTGGCAAGACATTTAAAGATGACTATCTTGTCTTGAACCGTGAAATCCGTAAAATGGGCTATAATATTCCACCACTTGTTAATGCTTATATGGGCTTGTCACCTACGATGAAACTGTTTGGTACTGCTATCAATTATGGTTTTGGTGATGTTGAGGAGACTGGTATCTTGATTGCTGTTGACGAGATTTTGGAAGAAAAGCGTAAGCGTCATATCGACTCCTTTATCAAGGAACATCGTGATGAATTGGAGATAACTTCTGGAGCCAATAAACTGATTTACAAATATAAAGGCTAAACTACTGACGAATGCGTCGACTTTTTTTGTTGTGGGCTTTCATGCCCGTATTGGCTTTGCCTCAAAGCCTTGATTCGCTTCACATCATGATTGATGCAGAGGCAACGGTTCCTGCTTCCTTTATTTACAACACTTTCCAAGATGCAGTTGCCCACTTTCGTGACAACATGACTGTCTATATCAATCCAGGCGTCTATTGGATTGATGATCCTGACGATGCTACTGTTAGGATAGGTAAGAACGGACGAGAACCATTTGGTATGGTGGTAAAGTACAATAACCTGCATTTCATCGGAAAAGGCGAATGTCCTGAGGACGTCGTGCTGGCCAGTCAGCGTGGCCAGACGCAGGGTGCCATTGGTAATTTTACGATGTTCGACTTCTGGTGTAATCAGTTAGAGGTGGAGAATCTGACAATGGGTAACTATTGTAATGTGGACCTTGTTTACCCCAAGAATCCCCGATTTAATCGGGAAAAACGTAGCGATGCCATCACACAGGCTCATGTGGGTTATATGCATGGCGATACTCTGATTGCTAAGCGTGTACGTTTCATCAGCCGACTTAACTTGAATCCGCTAAATGGAGCCAAACATTCTTATTATGAGGATTGCCATTTTGAGTGTACTGATGATGCATTAAACGGTAATGCTGTTTATCGTCGTTGCAATTTTGACCTCTATGGTCAGAAACCCTTTTGGAGCACTTTCGGCAAAGGTGTTTTGCTAGTCGACTGTGATTTTAATGTAAAGGGTGACAATCACGAGATGTATTTCTGCAAACAAGGTGGTCCTGTCACGCTTATCGATTGTCGTTATCATGCGCTATCGGATAGTATCTATATTGGTTGGACAGCCTATCCTCAGCCTTGGTTACGCTGCTATCAGAAGAACTTTACTCTTAATGGCAAGCCCTACCTGATTGGCAGTCGACAACCACAGAACACGCTACAACCTGACTATTTGGATTGGGTGAAAGATGAGTTGACCGAGCCGCCTTTTCTGGGTATCAGTCAGCATGAGGCGACCTTGCTCACGGGTCGCGATACATTACGACTATCTTGTTCAGAACACTCAGAACCTATTCATTGGTACCCTTCGAATGCCCCTACACATGGCTATCAGGGTTATGTTCTGCTGCAACCAGACAATCATGGTAATCTTACCGTTATTCCCGCTAATTATTCCGATGAAACCGCTGATTTCTGTATCATTGCCAGGACAATGAATGATCGTGAGGCTGCTTGTCATCTGGTAGTTAAACCTTCAATATTACCTGTCCCTGAGTTTGTCAAGAAGCCTCGAATAGTCCAACGTGGTCATCAACTTATATTAGACTATGCACTTGACTTGCAAGGCAGACGTGATGAATCGCTTATCACTTGGTATCGTGATGGTATTCCTGTAGCGACAAGTCATGTTGGCCCAGAACGCATCATGCAAGTTAGCCAGACAGATTATAAGCATGAAATAAAAGCTGTCATCAAGGCCAAACACCAACGTAGCGACTATGGCGAACCCCTTGCTGTCCAAACTAAGGTAAAACGTGCACCTCAACGTGATATGCTCGACACCGATTTCAGTCAGTTCTATTGTGATTGGCAACCTATCGTTACCGAGGGTGTGTGGACTGTCGATGGTTTTAAGCCTACTGATACGTCAGAATACGATTGGTCATTTAGTCGTCAGAAGCCTATGTGGGAATATGGTGAAGGCTTTAATGGTGCCGTTGGAATGGGACTTTTACAAGCCCAGCGTGGTGCCCGTCTGATGTATACGCCCATACAACGTACCTATGGAGATATGTCGTTGACGCTCGATGTTGACCCAACTAAGACGGCAGGTCAGGGCTTTGGTTCGGCCACAGGTCAGTATATGGATGTTTGTCTAAAATTCGATACCCAAACACTCACAGGTTATGGCCTTCGTATCATCCGAACCACAAAGCATGCCAAGGCTGTAGACTTCTATCTGGTACGTTACGACCATGGTCAGATTACATCATTGACGGAACCGGTTTCATCTACTTGTTATCGTACCAATTGTACCATTTCTCTCCATTTCAACGGGGGATTGTTCTCAGCTGATGTTACTACAACGACACCTCAGCCCGCCAATTCCGATCTTCCTCACGAGGTTCATCTTCGTGCAAATGTTGGAACTAACACTTTTGGTGGTATACATATTCAGCATACGGGTTCCTGTGGTGAGAGTACAACTATGCTCCACCACATGAAGGCCGTTTGGCAATAAAGAAAATGGTTGGTGTCAGCTTTGTTAAGGACGTCCGCCTCCAAAGCCGCCTCCGAAGCCACCTCCAAAGCCGCCGCCACCACCGAATCCACCAGGGCCTTCACCCCAGCCTCCACGACGTCCACCTCGACCACCGCGTCCACCAGGTCCGTTCTGACCTCCTCCGAAGAGGTTCAGTCGATAGCTGACGTGAAGCATAGCGTACGATGTAATGGCATTGACTTCTTGGTCACGCCAGCCGTTGGCATTGACTGTACGTGAGAAGTTGGTTTGCTCGTGCAGGATGTCGTACCACTGCAACATTACCGTCAACACCTTTCCACGTAGGAAGCTGTGCGATAGCTGGGCATTCCAAAGCAGTTCATTGGTATTCAGGGTTTCATCGGCATAGCCTCGCTTGCTATACATGTGGAAATCGGTAGAGAGATTCGAACCCCAAGGGAATGTAATCTTCGTATTGCCACCATATTGGAAGTTCCATGTTGTCAGGTTGTTAGAAGCCTGCAGACGATTGTCAGTACGTGCGTAGGTGGCGCGTCCGTTCAGCGAGAAACTGAGCCATTTGTTACGGAAACTGAGTGAAATTGAGGGATTGACGTTATAGGTATGTGTCACGTTACGATCTGGCGTTGCAGTACGATTTAGATTAACGTAGCCTACGCGGTGCGAGTAAGTGGCATTGATAGAGCCCGTGATGTCCCATCGGTTCAGGGTATCCAGTCCGATAGTGAAGCCCATGCCGAAATTGGCATTCCAGTTGCCGTTGATGTTCTCAGGCCGTGAAATACGTCCACCTGTCGTCTCATTATAGGTCACGATATTACCGATGCTATTGCTGGTTATCGTCCATCCAGCGTTGGAGTTGAAACTCCAGTTACGCTGATTCTTAGGTACTTGGAATCCAAGACTGTCACTGACGAGGGTTGGCTGTCGCATCATTTGGAAATTAACACGGAGGTTTGAATTGAAGGATGGTTTTAGTCCCGGATTACCCATCGTGATGCTTAGCGGGTTTGTATCGTCATAAATGTCAAGCAATTGTGTAATATTGGGCTGCTGTGTCTGTCCACGGAACTGTACCTGCAGGTTAGTTTGCTGATTAAAGCGGTAGCGCATGTTCAGCGTTGGCGATATGTTGGTTACTGTACGCACGGTGTCAACAGGACGTCCCAGGTATTGCTGGATGAAGTGGGAACGCTGGGGTAGGATAGAGATACCTGCGTTCAAATTTATCTTTTCGCGGACGTAGCGTAACTGCACTTCGATGTTATGGTTATACTCTGTGCGTTCTGAATAGCGGCTTAGGTCGTTGCTGAGGTAGCTCTCATAGGGATTGTCCAAATAGCCGAACAAGGCTGTCCAGTCGCGATAATCCTGTAGGACTTCTTCAAAGGCTGCATCCGAATAGTTGGGGAAATCGTAAGTGGCAGGGTCATTCTTTTGATGGCTGTATTCGTAGCGATAGTTCAGTTGCAGGAATAGTCCCATCTGTCCGAAACCACGAGGTTGGTTACGCCCGAAGGGACCACGTTGCCGCTGCCCGTTAGCAGGGGCCTCTTGTCCTTTCGGTTTGAATGTCAGCAACGGTTCCGTATAGGTAATTCCCAGTGAATAGTTCAAGTTATTGTTGTCAGAGAGGGTATAACGGTTGGTCTGATAGGTAGAGTCTCCACCCCAAATGTTTTTCTGCTGATACAGATGTACGGCTGAAAGACTGGCATTCTTGTTGTTGCCGTCGCTATATCTAAAGTTGGCGCTCAGGGCTATATTCCTACCGTTGGTTCCTATTCGGCGATACAGTTGTAATTGTGCATTGATGTTCTTGTTCTCTCCATAGCTCAGCGACTTGTTCTGGCGGCTGTTGACAACTAACGAGTCCTCGTCTAATTTCTGAAGACCTTCATCACTCAATGGATTGGTGACATAGTCGAAAGGGTTTTTATTGAATGATGCCGAGGTAGAAAAACTCCTGCTGTCGTTGGTAGAGAAACTGATATCAGGACGGAACGACAAGGTTGTCATGGGATTGATGGTCCACTGCAGGTTCATGTTACCCGTCCAACTGTTGTTACGCGAGTAACTTTGGCTGATACTGTTCGAGAAGGCACCACCACGCGTGTTAACGAAACTCTCTGAACCCGTGCGGTTCCAATTGTCGGTATCGCCATGATTCCATGTGACTCGACCACTCAGTCTCAGCTTGTTCTGCTTCTCATAACTGATGTCCAATGCACCCGTCTTCGTTTCACGCTGTCCTTGTCCGTTGCCACGGCCTCGTCCACCTCGTCCACTGAAGTTGCGGTCATTCACGTTGTTGGCATTACCCATAAACGTATAGCGTACGTCGCCGAAAGGTTTCATGGCTGTCAGACGGATACCATAGCGTCTGTCGGTACCAATACCGACGTCAGGATTGGCCTGCAAACCTTTTCTGGCGCTGCGCTTGGTCACAAATTCCAACACGAAGTCGTCGTTACCATCGTCAATACCCGTCATGCGGCTTAGGTCACTCTTCTCGTCATAGGCTTTCACTTGGTCAATGACATACGAGGGCAGGTTCTTCATCACGGCGTCGTTGTTGCCCGTCATGAAGTCACGTCCGTCCAGTTTGAAGCGTTTCACGTCCTTACCATTGATGGTGATTTTTCCGTCGTCATCAATCTTGGCACCAGGCAGCGCCTCTACCAGAGCCTCAATGACCGACCCTTCTGGCACACGATAAGCATCGGCATTATACACCACCGTATCGTCCTTGATAACCATCTTAGGTAAATTGGCTGTTACCACAGCCTCATCCAGTTGCATAGCATCAGGCTTCATATCTATCCTGCCGAGCGCTTGCGTATGGCCTGCCGCCAGACTGACACGCTGTTCAGACGTCTTGTAACCTAAGAACGAGATGCGCAGAAGGTAGGAGCCTGTGCCACCATTATTGAACGCAAAATGGCCTTGTGCATCCGAAAAGGTTCCGCCGACAAACGTCGTGTCCCTGCCAATGCGGTACAACTGTGCTGTAGCCCTCGTCAGGGGCTCGTTAGTGTCGCTGTCCATCACGCGTCCTGTCAGCGATGGCGTTTGGGCCGACATACTGAGTATGCCGAAACAACAAATAAAAAACAGAAAAGTGGGTCGTAGAAGCTTCATTAAGTCTTTGTTTTACTTTTTTGACGTAAACGAAGCTCAAAAGTTTAGTGGGATGTAAAAAGATTCTACAACAGTTTCAGTATTATCGACTTTTTTGCTATCTAAATTTGAAACAAACAAGGTCGCATAGCCTTTTGAGCCATGCGACCTTTTGCACACGTACAGTAATTATTCCTTTGGTTACTTCCAGGGGTTGGAGAAACCTACGGGACCGTTTTCGAGCTTCTGACATACGATTTCTATCTCCTCGTAGTGCTCCTGGCCGTCCTCCCAGTTCTCCTTGTAGTTCACGCAGTAGCAACCTGTGCCCTTCAGTTCCTTCATCGTCGAACCATCGACCGTGTTCTGGAACGTGACGGTGAAGTCGCGTGGGTCGTTGGGAGCGAGCATCCACTGCAGCAGTTGACTGTTGCCGTCGTTCATGGCCTTGACACGAACCTTAAGGCGACCACCACGGGGGATACCCGCAATCTGTCCCTCACGATCTGTGGCCTGATTGAACTTGTAGTCGACCATCAATACTTCACGATTCTCGAAATCCTTAACCTTCAGGATTACCGGTGTTACATTCTCTGCCATATCTTGTTTCCTTTCTTATCTTTAATTAATATACTTTTTAAATACTAACTCTCAATAATTGCTGTTAATTCTTATTTCTTAACTCTTATTATTTAATTCTTAATTCTTAACTGTCGTAGCGTCATGCCCACTCGTTCTCGAACTTGACGGAGCCGACCTCTATTTGCTTACAGGTGATCTGAATCTCCTCGTAGTGACCCACCTTGTCTTCCCACTTCTCCTCGAAGTCGACGCAATAGCCGTTGGTAAACTTGATGGACTTCATAGCCTTACCAGTCTTGGTCTCTAGAAACTCGATGCTGCCGTTCTTTGGCAGGTTGCGTTCTACCATCCATGCCATCAGGTCGGGTGTTCCGTCGTTCAGTGCCTTGACGCGAACTTGAATCTTACCACCACGGGGAATGCCAGACATCTGACCCTCTACATCAGTTTCCTGTTCGTATTCATAGGTTACCTTCAATACTTCACGATCTTTGTAACCGTCAATTTTCATTGCTACTGGAGTCTTTGCCATAATTTGTTTCCTTTCTTAAATTTAAATTGTTAATACTGTTGTTGTTTTTATCTTTTGTTGCTGCAAAGTTACGGCGAATTTCGTCTCGTTCCAACTAATTTCATGTTTTTCTTCGTGCTTTGTAGCGACACGCAACGTGTTTTGCGACAAAAGTACGTCAAAGGGCCAAATAGTGTCGTAAAAAAACCTAATTTATTTTGATTTTCGGTTAGTTTACACTATCTTTGCCGCGATTTAGGAGCAATGAAACGATATGTATTGATGATATTAGCGTTTCTGGCTATCGCACAAAGTGTATTGGCCCAGAAAAACAAGCACCCTGAGGCTGTCGATATGGACAGTCCAACCTTTGTGCCTACCGTGAAGGTGGGTAAAGTGCTGGAGGGAGGCGACAGCATTCAATACATGGAGATGAACAATGTGTATGTGTTTCCACCTGTAGAGTTCAGCAGCAAGCGTCAGGCGCAGGCGTACACGCGATTGGTAAAGAACGTGAAGACGGTGCTGCCCATCGCCAAGGAGGCCAACATGATTATGATGGAGACTGCTGAATATCTGGAGACGCTGCCTAATAAAAAGGCGAAGGAGGAACACATGAAACGTGTGGAGAAGAGCATCATGCAGGAATATAAGCCTCGTATGAAGAAATTGACCTATTCGCAAGGTAAGTTGCTCATCAAACTGATTTACCGTGAAAGCCATTCGTCAGGTTACGAACTGATCCAAGCTTTTCTTGGACCTGTACGTGCCGGTTTCTATCAAGCTTTTGCCTGGGCCTTTGGCGCTTCGCTCAAGAAGGAGTACGACCCTGAGGGCATTGACCGCCTTACAGAACGTGTGGTGCTGATGGTAGAAGCAGGTCAGTTGTAAGATGTTTGATGAATGTCCTTGCTTTTTGCGCTCAAAACACCAAGAAGCCTCGCATTTAGTCCGACGTACTCAGACTCTTAGTCCGTAGGCTTCGGACTCTCAGTCCGTAAGGAACGAACTGGCAGTTCTTCGAGTAAAGATCGAAGTGTGGCGTTGCAATCGTAGGGACGGACTACGCAACTAGTAATATCTCACCCAAGTTTTTTGACATGTTTTTTGAAAACGGGTTTATTTGGTGACATCGTTCTTCAAGATGTTGGCGAATTGATTTCGGTGTTTCTATGATTTTCATAACTCGCATTGTAAATAAAGCATAATTTGTTTTGCTTTTTGCTCAATTTACATTACCTTTGCAACATCTTTAATGCATTCGACAATGAAAAAGTTAGTTATGACGCTTGCAGCCGTCCTTTGCTGCACCTTTACCATTTCAGCCCAAAATGTTCCGGCTGACAGAAACAAACAGTATAACATTGTGCTGAACAATTCGCAATACACGCATCGAGATGAGAAAATGTCGACAGGTGATGCTGTTAGCAAGATTCTTACTGGTGTGCTGACTGGTAAGACCTCGGTTCAGGCTCCGAAGTTTGAGGAAGACGTGAAGACTGCCATCGTCAAGGGACTTTCCAATGCCCGTCGCTTCCGTTACAACGAAGGACTTTTGCAGTCGAGTGACAATGCGGAAGGAGGTCATATCGTTGTCGATGCCGTCATTACTAATATTACAGCCAAGTCAGAAAGTAAGGACACGAAGGACAAGGATGGCAAGACAAAAGTTACCACAACCTACACTGGGTTGATTGACGTGACGCTGACCCTGAAGGATGCTAAGACAGGCGATGTGGTGTCCAGTCCTTCGTTCAACGCCCAGAGTTCCAGCTATCCGTCAAATTCTACAAGCGATCAGGCTATCAGGAGTGCTATGAGTACGCTGTCGCGTCAGATTACTAACTGGTTGAACAAATACAGGCCTTTGAAAGCCAATATTCTTGAAGGTGCAAGAGCCAAGAAAACCAAGCAGAAGGAAGTTTATATCGACTTGGGTAGCCGCGAAGGTGCCTTTGAAGGTCTTCACTTTGGCGTCTATGTCGTAAAGACTATTGCCGGTCGTGAGGCCAAGTCTCAGATTGGCAAGCTGAAGGTTGAGGAGGTTGAAGGCGCCGATATCAGTCTCTGTAAGGTGCAGAGTGGTGGTAAGGACATTAAGGAAGCCCTTGACTCAGGTCAGCAGCTACAGGTGATAAGCATTGACTAATTGTAAGCTGTAGGGGTAGAAGGATTACTCCGAATAGATTAATTGCACGAGGGTTTGGCCTACAGCTTTAAGCGTGTTCTTGTCGATATGTTGCATATCATCGTTGATGGTGTGCCATGTAGGTCCGAATGAACTCTGCTCGCAATCCGGATAGTAGTTGATGATGTCGATACAGGGAATGCCGGCCTTCTCGTTGACGGGAACATGGTCGTCGGTGACGCCTCCACTATCTTTATAAGGGAATATGCTGCCATAGCCCGCCGTATTGGCGGCCTGCCATACGCGTTCCACAATGTTGCGTGCATATTGCATGGAGAAGGCCTCGCGATAGAACTTAGCGCCCTGACCACCAACCATATCAAGAAGGATACCGAATTGGTAGTTGCCTTGTTGGGGCAAACTGCTGGCAGCCCAGTATTGTGCACCAAGGGCCCACGAGTCGCCATCCACCTGTTCTTCCCATTGCGGAACACCCCAGTCTTCAGCATCGAAGCAGATGAAGTCAACTGCCATACGAGCAGAATCGTTCTCCGATCCTTGGTCGGAGTGTGGCGTTGCAATCTCTGACCCATGGTTGTGTTGTAGCAGGCGGGCCAGTTCGAGCATGACAGCCACACCAGATGCGCCGTCGTTGGCTGCCATCACGGGTTTACGCCAGTTGGCCTCGTCAGGATCGTTGTCAGCCCAGGGCCGGCTGTCCCAATGGGCGCAGATAAGGATACGCGTAGATGGCTGCTGTCTGCTGTCTGCAGTCTGACGGGCGATGATATTCGTGCTTTTAAGGATGGTGCCGTCGTAGCCTTTCAGGTCGGCTTTCTGCAGTTCCACACTATATCCGTACTGTTCGAACTTCTGTTGAATCCACTGAGCACACTGCTCGTGTGCTTCGCTGTTCATGGTGCGAGGCCCAAAACTGCATTGGGCTGCACAGAAGGTATACGCAGAGTCTGCATTGAACTCAATGTTGACGACTGACTGTTCTGCTGTCTGACTCTTTTTGGTGGTGCTACACGAACAGAAGAGAGCTGAAATGAAGAAAATGAGAAAATGAGGGAATGAGATATTATTCATTGTTCTTTGATACTTTGCACTTCTCTAACCAAGGTTATCGCTTTAGCCATTTTCCTACCTTAAGGTCGGAGTGTGGCGTTGCATTGTTGCATGACACGGAGGAAATTGCCTCCCCAAATCTTCTGGATATCCTCC
Source organism: uncultured Prevotella sp. (assembly GCA_946188165.1). Taxonomy (GTDB): domain Bacteria; phylum Bacteroidota; class Bacteroidia; order Bacteroidales; family Bacteroidaceae; genus Prevotella. The sequence goes on along the minus strand of CAMHTW010000014.1, from coordinate 38,189 downwards.
TGGTTGAAGCCATGTGCCATGAGTTGACGTGTAAAATAGATGAGTTCTGAGGAGTTGGCAAGTCCGCGAATGCCACCATCGCCATCGAAGTCGGTACCCAAACCTACATGGTCGATACCCATCACATCGATGGCATGCAGCAAATGGCGCATGGCATCCTCGATGGTTGCTTCGCCATCCTTGACGAGGAAACCGTTGTATAATGTGACTTGCATGACGCCACCCTTAGCAGCCAGGGCACGCATCTGGTCGTCAGTGAGGTTGCGTGGGTGGTTGCAAAGAGCACGACAACTGCTGTGACTGCACACAATAGGCGTGCTGGATATTTCGAGGGCATCGTAGAAGCTCTTTTCAGCAGCATGGCTGAGGTCTACCATAATACCCAAGCGGTTCATCTCGCTGATGACCTGACGACCGAAAGCACTAACACCATTGTGCGTCTGACTGCCACGGGCCGAGTCGCAGATGTCGTTGTCACCATTGTGGCACAGCGTCATATAGACAATGCCGCGTTGGGCAAAATGCTGGAGGTTTTCTATCTTGCCGTCCAAAGCCAGTCCGTTTTCAATGCCTAACATGATGCTCTTCTTGCCCAGATGCTTGTTCATCCAGAGGTCGTTGGGCGTGCGGGCAATGCTGAGATATTGGCTATTGCGTTTTACGAGTGCTTCAATCTTGTCGAAGATGAGGTCGGCGTAGGCTGTAGGCCCATCGACATCAAAGTCTACACGTGACCGGAAGTCCTCGCCAGCCTTGGGCTGGGGCAGGTATGCTACCATGATAGTTGCGTCCTGATGACCTTCCGTCATTTTGTGGAGGTCGACGAGCAATTGTTTGTCGCGAGAACCAAAATCTACACCCTTGGGGAAGAACATCGGGGTATCGCAGTGGGTGTCGAGCGTCAGCACACGTTGGTGCATGTCGCAGGCATCACGATAGGCGGTGGCTTCGTTGACAATCCACTCGAAAAGTGGTAAACCTTCTGTGAGGCATTCGGGATGCCACTGTACGCCCAAGATACTCTTATATTCGTTGCTCTCGATGGCCTCGATAGTACCGTCAGGGGCTGTTGCCGTGACACTGAACAATTGGCCAGCATCGCCTACGGCCTGATGGTGGAACGAGTTGACATAGAGTTTATCTTTCTTATTATATATATCATATAAGGTGGAATCCTTCTTGACTGTGACGCTATGGGTAGGCTCTGAGCGCTCGGCTTCCTGCGAATGCTTGATAGTACTCTGGCTAATGTCCTGACGGACTTTGCCGCCAAGAGCCATCGCCAAGGTCTGAATGCCACGACAGATACCTAAGATAGGAATCTGACGATTGTATGCCAGGCGGGTTATCAACAATTCGGGCAGGTCGCGCTCACTATTGATGCCACCCAATGCGGGTATCGGCTCCTCGTTGGCATAAAGCGGGTTATAGTCGGCACCACCACTGAGTATTAAACCGTCAATGTGCTCTAACGTGTTGATGATGCTGTCAGTATTCGCCAATGGCGGAATGATAATTGGTACGCCACCAGCCTGCTGTACAGAACGATAGTATCCCTCGGCAAGTTTGCAGGTAAGTTCGCCATAGTTGCCGGTAATGCCGATGACAGGTCGGCGCTGGGCTTCGGGGAAGGAAGCATAGACTGTTGACAGTTGCGACTGCCAGTCGAACTGATTTGAGGATTTAAGATTTACCATTTCCCGACTTGTTTTTACGGATTTATTTTTCTTCAAAAGAAACGGGTATATCTCGCTTGATGCTTTGCTCCAGCGAGATAAGCGTCTCAGTAGCCACCACACCAGGAATATCCTGGAGACGTCCGTTGAGCAAATGCATCAACTGCTCGTTGTCGCGTGCATATAGTTTTACCATCATGGTGTAAGGACCAGTGGTAAAGTGGCACTCGACGATTTCCGGTATGTGGTGCAGACATTCTACGACATCCTTGTACATGGAGCCTCGTTCCAAGGTAATACCTACATAGGTACAGGTAGAGTAGCCGAGGCTCTTGGGATTGACGTCGAAACCGCTGCCCATGATGACACCAGCGTCAATCAGATGTTGTACGCGCTGATGGATGGCAGCACGGCTCACATTACACTCTGCAGCAACATCCTTGAACGGAATGCGCGCATTTTTCGACAGGATACTAAGGATTTTCTTGTCAAGATTGTCAATTTTCTCCATTGCTAATAGTATTGTTTTACAATTTGTAAGCAAAAGTACGCAATTTTATTGAATTACCAAACATTTTGCAAGGAAAATGTGCAAAAATTGTGCAAAATGTTGACTTAACGCTTGTAAATGAGTGTTAAACCGTCGCGAAGTGGCAGTATAACTTGTTCAACACGGTCATCGTGCATCACGTAGTCGTTGAACGTCTCGATACCCTGAGTTTGCGGGTCGCGGTCATAATTGTGGTCCACGACGTGACCATCCCACAGCGTATTGTCCGCCACAATAAAACCGCCAGGCCGCAGCAGGGCGAGTACCGTCTCATAGGTATCGCGATAGGTGCGTTTGTCTCCGTCGATGAAGGCCATGTCGAAGGTAATGCCTAACTTTGGGGCTTCTGTGTTGGCATCGCCGATGATGAAACGGATGCGGTCAGCGACGGGCGACCCTTCTATCCAAGGACGGGTAAAGTCTTCCTGCTCGTCGTTGATTTCAAAGGTATAGACCATACCGCCCTTTTCCAGCCCTTCAGCCATGCAGATGGCGGAGTAACCGCTGAAGGTTCCTACTTCAAGGACGTTCTTGGGACGAATCATCTTGACCAGCATCTTGAGCAAACGACCTTGCAGGTGGCCTGATGCCATGCGACCGTGCAGCATGTGGATATTGGTGGCGCGCCAGAGCCGATAGAGATAGTCGGGTTCTGGCTCGATATGGTTCAATATGTAGGATTCGAGACCAAACCCACCCCCCGCCCCTCCCGTGCGGGAGGGGTGTTTAGTTACTTTATCCACGGATTCTAATTTTTGTGTTTAGAAATATAACCATAGATTCGAACTATTCTGACTCCCCTCCCACACGGGAGGGGCTGTTTATTAGCGCTTCAATGGCCAGTCTGTAAGAGTCGAGACCGAAGCCACAGATGACGCCACGGCAGGCCGCCGATATCATGGAATGGTGGCGGAACTCTTCGCGCTGATGGACGTTACTGATGTGGACCTCGATGACGGGCAATTTCAGCGAACGGATGCAGTCGTGCAGGGCAACGGAAGTGTGTGTGTAAGCACCTGCATTCAGCACAATACCGTCGTAGGTAAAGCCGACTTCCTGCATCTTGTTGATGAGCTCGCCTTCAATATTGCTCTGGAAATACTCGATTTCTACGTCGGGATACTGGGCTTGTAACTTGGGCAGATACTGCTCGAAGGATGACGAACCATAGATGCCGGGTTCGCGGACACCCAACAGATTTAAATTAGGACCATTGACAATCAGAATTTTCATAATTCAAAAAGATTTTGTACCTTTGCGCCTACAAAGGTACGAAATAAAAATGGAAAAGGACAAGAAAACGCCTACAAATATTATCCGCAGCTATCAGCGCTACCTGAAACTGCAGCGTGGCTACTCGCCAAATACGCTGGATGCTTACATCCGTGACCTGCTGAAGCTGATCAACTATCTGGACGCTGTGGACAAGGATGTCCTCGACGTGGAGCTGTCGGACTTGCAACACTTTGCCGCCTCGCTGCACGACATCGGCATACACGCGCGTTCGCAGTGCCGAATACTGAGCGGCGTGCGCTCGTTCTTCCGTTTTCTGGAGTTGGAAGGCTATCGTGACGACGATCCCAGTGAACTCTTGGAGTCGCCAGTATTGGGCGAGCACTTGCCAGAAGTACTCTCGGCAGAGGAAGTGGATATGCTTGAAGGCGCCATAGACCTGTCGAAGTGGGAGGGACAGCGCAATCGTGCCATTATTGAAGTATTGTTCTCGTGCGGATTGCGCGTCAGTGAACTGGTCAACCTGAAGCTATCCGACCTTTTTATACAGGAACAGTATGTCCGCATCTTAGGAAAAGGCTCGAAAGAACGGCTTGTACCCATCTCTCCGCGTGCCATCAAGGAACTGGACTACTGGTTTATGGACCGTCGCGAGATGAAGATAAAACCGGGCGAGGAGGACTTTGTGTTTCTGAACCGACGGGGCGCGCATCTGACGCGCGTCATGATACTCATCATGATTAAGGAAACGGCTGTGGCGGCAGGCATTCAGAAAACCATTTCGCCACACACCCTGCGCCACTCGTTTGCTACGGCCTTACTTGAAGGCGGTGCCGACCTTCGCGCCATCCAGGCCATGCTGGGCCATGAGTCCATAGGAACGACGGAGATTTATACGCATATCGATATGTCAACCCTCAGGGAACAGATTCTGAACCACCACCCCCGTAATCTTAAGCGGGTTGATGGCTGATGGTTGATGGCTGATGTAGGATGGCTGATGTTTGATGTAACTCCCCTCCCGTTCGGGAGGGGCTGGGGGTGGGTAGGATGGATGATTACTCCACGCGGTAGTAATCGAACTGCGCATGTCCGTCCTGTCCGTAGCAGAACAGTCCGGTGCGGATGCCCTTCCAATAGCCTCCCCTCATGGCGAACGATTCGCCAGCCTTCTTGAACCGCTTGCCGTCCGTGCTGTAGTAGAACTGGTGCTGATTGCGCTCAGCGTCGATGCTGACGCGGAGGTACACCTTTGCAAACTTGCCTCTACGGACCATGTGGTGCTGACCGCCTACCTCGACGAATATGCCGTCAGCACATAGACCGACACCACGGAACAGCTTGCCCGACACAAACAAACCGCTGTAGCATTGGCCTTCTTGTTGGACGAGTGTCGTAGCCATACTGCGATAGCCAACAACCTTCTGTGTCAGCTGGTTGCGACACTGTTTCAGGCTGTCGGCAGACAGGGCATGTAGCGTTAGCCAGCCCTTGCGTTCCGTCAGGCTCCAATGCGAATCCACGGGGTTGTGGTTCCATTGCCACTGAAGTCCCAGTGAGCCATTGAATTCGTCAGATTGTTGGAGGGTGAAGGTTTCGCTGTTCGCGATGATTTTGCCATTACGGGCGCTGGCAAACTTAGTGCTGGCGACAGGTTCGCCGATGCCATTGCCATCGAGGTCCGTGCCTATCACGGGCCAGTCGTCCACCCATCGGGCGGGTTGAAGATGTACGATACGGCCCAGCACGGGCGTCTCTTGGAAATGATAGAACCACCACTCGCCATTGTTTCCTTCAACAAGGGCACCCTGATGCGGCCCGTTTACGTTGGTTGAACCTTGTTCGAGGACGATGCGCCGTTCGTAGGGACCGTAGATGTTGCGTGCACGAAGCACCGTCTGCCAGCCCGTGCCGACGCCCCCTTCGGGAATGATTAGATAGTAGTAGCCGTTGCGTTTCATGAACTTCGTACCCTCGGCTACGGGGCCTGTGTACACGGTAACGCCCTCGTCTAACAGTGTCCGTCCGTCTGCCGACATACGGTGTACGATGATAGGTCCCGCACGGTGGCGACTACGACCCAGGTAGGCCTGTCCGTCGTCGTCCCAGAACGGACACGGGTCCTCCCACTTCTCTACATGCTGTACACAGTGCAACGGCGACCAAGGTCCATGCGCATCACTGGAGGTGGACATGAACAGCCCCTCGTCGGGCGTGCAGAAATAGACGTAGAATAGTCCGTTATGATAGCGGATGGCCGGTGCCCACGAGCCGCCGGCATAGTGCACCATCGCATCCCAGCCTGGTTCGTCCAACCGACGGTATATCTGCGAAATGTAACGCCAATTGACGCCGTCCTCCGACTCAAGTACCTGCATCCCCAAGAAGTGGAAGTCGCTGGCCACCATATAGTACATTCCCCCAACGCGAATCACGTCAGGGTCGCTGAAGTCTGCGCAAAGCACGGGATTACGATACGTCCCATCGCCCTGATTACCCCAACTTCGCTGTTGAGCAGCCAAAGATATTGGAAAAAAGAGAAGAAGAGAAAGGAAAAAATGCTTCATTGTACGTTCTTCTTTACAAAATCGGGCCTTGCGTCGGGCTGTTCCGTGTAGACTTCAACATTCTCGAAGTGAACGTTACGGGCGTTCCGTATGTAAAGGCCTTTAGCGGGCAGCGGGCCCCACATCGTAGCCTCGGGATATTCGGCGGCCTTCTCGTCACGCAGCGCCTTGTTGATGTCGGCCAACTGTGCGCGGGTTATGCCTCCACTATGATGAATGCTGACGTTACTGACGTGAACGTCTTCTACAGGATGGTCGGGCAGTCCGCTGATAGACCAGCCATAGTTGCCGCAGTCCCTCGCGCGTACATTATTTATATATATACCCCGCATGCGTCCGACGGTCAGCACGCTGTCGGGCTTCTGACTGCGCGTAGTCCCTTCGTTGCCGCCCTGTACGTTCTGCAACACGAAGGCGTCGGCCCCATTCTTGCTGAACGTCCAGCCGCGACCGCGATGGGCCAGTCGGACGAAGATAGGCGACTCGGTGCCGGTAATGGTCATACCGTCTACCGAGACGTTCTCCATAAGTCCGCCATCCACAATCTCTAACGATAGTGCTGACGTCCCACGGGGTCGTCCGAAGAACAGTGAGGACTGGTCGTCGCTGGGTTTTACCACGATGTTGCGAATTGCGATGTTGCGATAGCCGCCGTTAGTCTCCGTGCCCAGTTTCACCGAGTTGCAATGGCTCGACACCACACAGTCAGCAATGACAATGTTCTCGCAGAGTCGGGGCGACGTGGACTTCAGCGTGATGCCGTCGTCGTCCGAGTCGGCTATCACACCACGCACAATGACGTCGTGACAGCCATCCAAGTCCAGCGCATCATTATTATAATTGTTACGGTTCACGACCTTGATACCGTCGATTCGTACACGGTCGCAGGCCAGATAGTGCTGCATCCAACAGCCGCTGTTACGCAGCGTAACGTCCTTGACCACGATGTCGCTACTTTGTATGAATCGCAACAGGTGTGGACGTGTGATGCCCTCGTCGTTCCACGACTGCTTGGGAAACACACGCCCCTGTCCGTCTATCGCTCCGTAGCCGTCAATCACTACATTCTCAGCCTCGTCGGCATATATCAATTGTATCGTCGGCGTATGCGTTCGCAGTGACTTGTAACTGGTCGTCATACGGCGGTAGTCGCGTAAATCCGTACTTCCGTAGAGCGTAGCGCCCAGCTCCAGATGCAGGTTCACGTTGCTGCGCAGTACGATGCTGCCTGTCTTATACTGGCCAGCCGGTACCACCACGCGACCGCCTCCCTGCTCAGAACACAGGTCGATGCACTGCTGCAACACCGCCGTGCACAGTACCGCCGTGTCGCTTTTTGCACCATAGTCGGTGATAACATAGTCGCGTGCTATGAGGCCTGTGCTGCAGTTCTGTAGCAAAACCCAGAACAAGAGTCGTTTCATCGCTTCGTTGCCTTTATGAAGTAGATGATTAACAGGATATAGGCTGCCAGCGAAGCCAGTTCCGACAACGGATTGGCCCACCATTCTGCATAGTCGAACGAGATGCCGCCAAAGCGCAGCAAGGCACTAACCACACCCATCAGTGCACCACCGGCAATGAAACCAGAGGCGATAAGGTTGCCATGTTCGCCGCGAGCTTTATTCGTGGCCTCATCCTTCGTACGGGTCGTCACATACCATGATATAGCACCACCGATGACCAGTGGTACGTTCAGTTCCATGGGGATGAACATACCCAGTGCAAAAGCCAGTGCGGGAACCTTGCAAAGCGTCAGTACTACGGCAATCACTGCACCGATGGCATACAGGGCCCAAGGTGCACCGACACCATTCATCAGGGGATCGATAACGGCAGCCATAGCGTTGGCCTGTGGAGCAGCCAGTGCACCAGAGGCGAAGCCGTAAGTTTCGTTGAGCAACATCATGACGCCGCCAACAGTAGCAGCACTAACCAATGTACCTAAGAACTTCCACGTCTGCTGTTTGCGAGGCAGCGTGCCACACCAGTAACCAATCTTCAGGTCGGTAATAAACGAACCAGCCATAGAAAGAGCGGTACATACCACACCACCCATGATGAGTGCTGCCACCATGCCGCCTGTGCCCTTCAGCCCCACGGCAACCATCACGACGGAAGCCAGAATGAGCGTCATCAGCGTCATGCCCGACACCGGATTAGAACCTACTATCGCAATAGCGTTGGCTGCTACCGTCGTAAACAGGAATGCGATGACTGCCGTCAGGATGATAGCTACAAGGGCAAAGAGCAGGTTGCCGTCCATCACGCCAAACCAGAAGAACAGGAAGGTTAGAACGAGGGTGACAATAGAGGCAATGGCAATGAAGCGGAAGGGCAGGTCCTGATTGGTTACTGCTGAACCGTCGCCCGCCATTTGCCCGTTAGTTTTGCCAACGGTCTCTCCGCCAGCATCGCCAGCCTTCGCTGCCAGTCCTACAGCGCTTTTGATGACGCCCCACGACTTGATGATACCAATAATGCCCGCCATAGCGATGGCACCAATACCTATCGACTTGCCATACGACGTGAAAATCTGTTCTGGCGACATATCGCCCACTGCTGTCGAAATGGCAGGATTCCACTGATTTAGCACGGTATCTGAGAACAGCAGTGCCATGCCCGGTACCACCAGCCACCAAACGAATAGTGAACCGAGCGTGATAATTAAGGCATAGCGGAAACCGATGATATAGCCCAAGCCCAGTACGGCAGCGCCCGTATTATTTTTAAACACAAGCTTGGCTTTTTCTGCAAGGTCGTCACCATAGGGAATCATACGCGAGGTGACATTCTCGTTCCACCAGCCAAAGGTGGCCACGATGAAGTCGTAGAGGCCACCCACTAATCCCGCAATCAATAGCGGCTTAGCTTGGGAACCAGCAGATTCTTTGTTAGCAACGGTTTTCCCGTCGCCCTCCGTTTCGGTGGATGTATCTCCACTTTTTAAAACCTGTGTGGTGGCCGTAGCTTCAGGGAAGGGGAATTGTTCCTGTGGTGCCTCCACGAAATAGCGGCGGAATGGAATAAGGAACAGAATGCCGAGAACACCCCCTAACAGTGAGGCGATAAAGATCTTCAAGAAGTCGGCACTCATCTCCGGATACTTAGCCTGCAGGATATAGATAGCAGGCAGCGTAAAGATGGCGCCAGCCACCACGGCTCCTGAACAGGCACCAATACTTTGGATAATCACGTTTTCGCGCAAGGCATTCGAACGCTTGGCAGCAGCAGAAACACCTACGGCAATAATGGCAATGGGAATGGCAGCTTCGAAAACCTGTCCGACCTTCAAGCCCAGATAGGCGGCAGCTGCAGAAAACAGGACAGCCATCAGGACACCCCAAGTGACTGACCAAACATTTACTTCGTTTTTCATATCTTTATGATTCTATTTAATGCTTCCATAAGTACACTGCGAGGACAGGCGATGTTGATGCGCAGATAGCCTTCGCCAGACTTGGGACCGTACATCGTACCAGGATTCACCCAAACCTGTGCTTTCTCAAGGATATGGTTGCAGTATGTTTCGACGGCGTCACAACACGCACTGACATCTACCCAAACGAGATAAGTGCCTTCAAGCGGCATGACCCGCCATTGGGGAATATGCTGCGCGACGAAATCACACAGCGCATGGTAGTTGTCCCAAAGATACATGTTGAGGGCATCAATCCAGTCTTCGCTGTCATTATAAGCTACCTTCACTGCCTCAGGGGCAAAGGGATTGACGTCGCACACTTCATTGATATTGATGGCACGGTCCAGACGACGCCGCGTAGCAGCATCCTGACAGATGATATTCGCCATCATGAGACCAGCGATATTAAACGATTTTGACGGTGAGTTGAGGATGATGGCTCCAGCATCCACCGTCCCCATCGGACAGAAAGTGTTGCCAGGCATGATGAGTTCGCAATGAATCTCGTCAGAAACAATGCGCACGTTGTATTTGTGACAAATGTCACGCATCCGCTCCAGTTCCTCGCGAGACCAAACGCGACCTGTGGGGTTATGAGGATTGCAGAGCAGAAAGACTGTTGTCTTCTCGTCAGCACATTGGTTTTCAAAGGATTCCCAATCGACTTCAAAGCGGTTGCTGTTGTGACTGAATCGCAGCACACACTCCGCAACCTCGCAGCCATTGTTTTTGACGCTGGAGAAGAAGCAGTTGTAGTCGGGCGACAGGATGAGAACCCGTTCGCCAGGCATCGTCAGTGCCTTGATGGCTACCGACATAGCAGGTACGACGCCTGTGGTGTAGAGCATCCATTCGCGCTGAATCGTCCATTGGTGGCGGCGCTGAAACCATGAAATGACGGCCTTATAGTAGTCTTCCTGTACATAAGTATAGCCAAACACGGGGTGCTCGGCACGTTTCCTGATAGCCTCCTGAATAGCAGGTGCCACCGCAAAGTCCATGTCGGCTACCCACAAGGGTATGACATCAGGAGACGTCATTTCATCCCACTTGACACAGCCAGTGCCTCTACGCTCTATGTGTTTATCGAAATCGTATTTCATTTCCTTATTTCTATGACACAGTTGTTGGGCTGACGAACGTATTCATCTATGGTTATCGACCCGATGCTGTCTGCCACAATATGTCCGCTGGTGGGATTCTTGATGTTCTCGATATGTCCACGGATATCTGCCTCTACGGTAGAATACTCAAAGACGCGGTCGCACATCTTGTCGAACGTACAATTCTCGAGTACGAGATTCTGCGTGTAACACAACAGCTGCTCGCCAGCCAGGTGGCAGTTCACCAACCGTACATTTTTGGAGTGCCACGCCAGATATTCGCCATCCAGGTCGGAGTCGTAGATCGTAACGTTCTCACATTCCCAGAAAGAGTCCTTGGTCAGTATCTTGGCGTTATGTACCTCGACATTCTTACAATACTGGAACACGTACTTGGCATCACTGTTCAGACCGTCGACATAGATGTTCTGGCTGAACATGAAAGGGTAGGTGCCGCCATGCAGGGTGACATTCTTCAGTTTCAAGCCGTTCACCTTCCAGAAAGTCTCGTCAGCATCCGTGATGTTGACATCCTCCAGTTCTAAGTTGTTCATCTCACGGAAGAACTTGGGTCCGTCAATACGGCAACGGCGCATGACCATGTCGTTGGTGTACCAGATGGCTGAGCGTGAACCCACGGCAAAGTAGCAGTCCTCGATGAGTGCGCCATCAACATGCCACCAAGGATACTTGCCATAGAAACGGCTGTTGCTGCACTGCATATTCTGACACTGCTTGATGCCACTCTCACCATCCGTGATGATGATATTCTCCAATCTCAAGTCGTGGGTGGCAAAAAGTGGCCGCTCACCCCCGAATTCTTTATTCTTTATCAGTTCCATAAGTTAATATTTCTGTTTTGCCTGCAAAGATACGAAAAAAAATACGTAACTTTGCAGCCGTAAAGTAGAAAAAATATGAAGAAGTTATATATAGAGACTTACGGTTGTCAGATGAATGTGGCCGATTCTGAGGTGGTAGCCTCTGTGATGCAGATGGCTGGCTACGAAACGACGGAGTCGTTGGACGAGGCTGATGCCGTGTTTCTGAACACCTGTTCGGTGCGTGATAATGCCGAACAGAAGATTTATCATCGTTTGGATGCTTTGGATGCGGTTAGGCGTAAGCGTCCCTTGATAATTGGTGTGTTGGGTTGTATGGCAGAACGTGTGAAGGACGACTTGCTCGTGAACCATCATGCCGATCTTGTGGCTGGTCCCGATGCCTATCTCTCATTGCCCGATTTGGTGGCACAGGCAGAGACGGGCCATAAGGCTATTAATATTGAGCTCAGTACAAGTGAGACTTACAAAGATGTAGTGCCCCAGCGTCTGCATGGTGCCCGAATAGGCGGCTTTGTCAGTATTATGCGAGGTTGCAACAATTTCTGCCATTATTGTATTGTGCCCTATACGCGTGGTCGTGAACGTAGTCGTGATGTAGAGAGCATCCTTCGCGAGGTTCGTGATTTGCGCGACAGGGGTTTCAAGGAAGTAACGCTTTTGGGACAAAACGTGAATAGCTACGTGAGACCCACCCCCGACTCCTCCCGAGCGGGAGGGGAGCTGAGGTTTCCTGAGTTGCTAAGGATGGTAGCTGAGGAGGTGCCGGAGATGCGTGTTCGTTTTACGACGAGTCATCCCAAGGATATGAGCGATGAGACCTTGCAAGTAATCGCCGAGATGCCTAATGTGTGCAAGCATATCCATCTGCCCGTGCAGAGCGGCTCAGATCGTATACTGAAGCTGATGAATCGCAAATATACGCGTGAATGGTATCTGGACAGAGTTGCCGCCATCCGTCGCATCATACCTGATTGCGGACTCTCTACGGATATTTTTGTGGGTTATCATAGTGAGACAGAAGAAGACCACCAACTGTCTTTGAGTCTGATGCGCGAGGTGGGCTATGACTCTGCCTTTATGTTCAAATACTCTGAGCGTCCTGGCACATACGCTTCAAAGCATCTGCCAGACGATGTGCCTGAAGAAGAAAAGATACGTCGACTGAATGAATTGATAGCCTTGCAGACAGAAATCTCTGCCCAGCAAAACAAGAAAGACGAAGGTAAGGAGTTTGACGTGCTGATTGAGGGCTTTTCAAAGCGTAGCCGTGAGCAGTTGATGGGCCGTACGGAGCAAAACAAGGCCGTGGTGATGCCTAAGGCAGGTCATCATATTGGAGAGACTGTCAAGGTGCGTATCATGGGCAGTACAAGTGCAACATTATTAGGAGAGATCATATGAAGGAATTCTTGAATATCCTGAGGCGTTTTGTTCCGCCATACAAGAAATATCTGGTATTGTCGATAGTCTTCAATATATTATCGGCCATACTCAACATCTTCTCTTTTGCCGCATTGATTCCTATCCTGCAGATTCTGTTCCAAACCAGTGATGCAAAAACAGCTACCAGCTATATGGCTTGGGACTGGGGTAACGTTCAGGAGGTGCTGATGAACAATATGAACTATTATGTCAACGGTCTGATAGCTGACTATGGTCAGACCACGACACTACTGCTTATTGGTCTCTTCCTGGCTGCCACTACGTTCCTCAAGACTGGTGCCTATTTCCTTAGTGCTGCTACGATTATTCCTATCCGTACAGGTGTGGTAAGAGATATCCGTAATCAGTTGTACCAGAAGATAACTTCGCTGCCCCTTGGTTTCTTCTCTGAAGAGCGCAAAGGTGACATTATTGCCCGAATGAGCGGTGATGTGCAGGAGATAGAAAACTCGATTATGTCGAGTTTGGAGATGCTGTTCAAGAATCCTATTCTCATCATCTCTTACTTTGCCGCCTTGATTTTCATCTCTTGGCAGTTGACACTCTTTACGCTGGTCATCGTACCTGTCATGGGTTGGTTTATGGGCTATGTTGGTCGCAGACTTAAGCAAGATTCTATCAAGGCCCAATCGCTGTGGAGCGACACGATGAGTCAGGTTGAGGAAACATTAGGAGGACTGCGTATCATCAAGGCCTTCTGTGCTGAGAGCAAGATGAACCGCCGCTTCGACGGTATCAATTCTGCCTACCGCGACGACATCATGCGTGTAAACATCCGTCAGTCGTCTGCCCACCCGATGAGCGAGTTCCTGGGTACCATACTGATTGTCATCGTGCTGTGGTTCGGTGGTGTGCTGGTACTGAACTATCAGGCGCTTTCCGGTCCTATATTCATCTATTATATGGTGATGCTCTACAGCATCATCAATCCCCTGAAGGACTTCTCGAAGGCAGGCTATAATATTCCTAAGGGTTTGGCTTCAATGGAACGTGTCGATAAGATTCTGCTGGCAGAGAATACCATCAAGGAAGTGCCCAACCCCAAGCATATTGCTTCGTTCGAACACCAGATAGAGTTCCGCCATGTATCGTTCCGTTATGCCGATCAATGGATTCTGAAGGATATTAATCTGGTCATTCCTAAGGGCAAGACCATTGCCATTGTCGGACAGTCGGGTAGTGGCAAGTCGACATTGGTTGACTTGATTCCCCGTTACTACGATGTGCAGGAAGGCGAAGTGTTGATTGATGGTATCAATGTGAAGGACTTAGGCATCTTCGATCTGCGTCAGCTGATAGGCAACGTGAATCAGGAAGCCATCCTGTTTAATGATACCTTCCGCAACAATATCTCGTTTGGTGTTGACAATGCTACTGATGCGCAGATTGCTGAGGCTGCAAAGATAGCCAATGCCTACGACTTCATTATGCAGTCGGAACATCAGTTCGAGACCAATATCGGCGATCGTGGTGGACGCCTTTCTGGTGGTCAGCGCCAGCGTGTATCGATAGCTCGTGCCATCTTGAAGAATCCACCCATCTTGATTCTTGACGAGGCTACCAGTGCCCTCGATACAGAAAGCGAACGCTTGGTGCAGGATGCTTTGGAGCGACTGATGAAGACGCGCACCACAGTAGCTATTGCCCACCGTTTGAGTACTATCAAGAATGCAGACGAAATCTGTGTGTTGCACGAAGGACGTATCGTAGAACGAGGCACACATGATGAGTTGCTCTCCATTGACGGCTATTACAAGAAGTTGAACGATATGCAGTCGCTATGAAGCAGCGGGCACTCTATCTCCTGACGACCTATCTGTTGACGGTGCTGATATTCGTCGCAGCTAAACTGGTCTTTATGTGGTGTAATGCCGAAGGCCATTCTTTTGATGTCGGCGACGTCTTTGATGTTATGGTCCACGGTCTCACGCTCGACTTATCGACGGCGCTCTACTTCCTAATAGTGCCCTTCCTCCTGATCATGGTCAGCATTTGGTACACAGGTCGCTGGCTCTTTCGCATCTTGCAAGGCTATTACCTGCTGATATCTCTTGCCTTTGCTTTGGCTTTCGTGGCAGACACCAGCCTCTATGAGTTCTGGCAGTTCAAACTCGACGCCTCGTGCCTGCAGTATCTGGAAACACCTACTGAAGCGATGGCAAGTGTCAGCTGGGGCTATATCGTTGTCAGACTCATTATTCTTTTGCTGGTAACGGTGCTGATGTATAAAGCCTACTGGCTGACAGTCCGCAGCCTTCGGACTGTGAGTCCGCAGCCTTCGGACTGGAAGTCCGCAGCCTTCGGACTATTAGCGTTCTTAGTGTCCGTTCCGCTTCTCGTGATAGGTATTCGTGGGGGCTTAGGCGAATCGACGACAAATATCGGACAAGTCTATTATTCCAGTCAGCAGTTCCTGAACCATTCTGCTGTGAATCCTGTGTTTAGTTTCTTGGCTTCATTGGAGAAAAACAGCAGTTCTGTTCCTGAGTATAAATTCATGGAAGAAGCCGAGCGTGCCAGATTGATGGCTGATATCTATCCTACCACGAGTGTTGACTCAGATACATTGTTGCGCACTAAAACGCCTCATGTTATCATCATACTTTTGGAGAGCTGTGGTGGCATCTTTACGGAAGATATCGGTGGGCGCAAGGAAATCATGCCCAATCTGAATCGCTATGTGCACGAAGGTGTCTATTTCTCGCAGTTCTATGCCAACTCCTATCGTACCGATCGTGGTACGCTGTGTACCTTGAGCGGCTATCCTTCTTTTCCAAAGTCATCAGTCATGAAGATGCCTGCCAAAACTCGTTTCCTGCCAGGCATCGCCAAATCTCTGCGTGAGGCAGGCTACAAGACGAGCTATATTTATGGTGGCGACATTAATTTCACCAATATGCGCAGCTATCTGGTGACGACAGGCTTCGACCAATTATGTTGGCAAAAGGACTATTCACTGGAGGAACAGCATAGTGCGAATTGGGGTGTGCGCGACGATATTACCTTCGCAACACTTTACGAACAGATTGCAGGTTTCAAATCCGATGAGCATTATCTCATAGGCTATTCTACGCTCTCCAGCCATGAGCCCTGGGATGTTCCTACTCATGAGTTGAAGGAAGAGATACCCAATGCCTTTCATTATCTGGACCAGTGTATCGGCACTTTCATTGAGAAAGTCAGAAAGACGCCTCAGTGGGATAATCTGTTGATTGTTCTGCTGCCTGACCACGGCTTTACATATTTCGGCGTTAGTGAAGAGCACGAGATGCACGACCATGTGCCTATGCTGTGGTTAGGGGGAGCACTCAAGGAACCTCGTCGCATTGACGTGTTGTGTAATCAGACTGACCTGCCTGCCACCTTGCTGGGTCAGTTAGGTCTTCCTCATGACGACTTCCTGTTCAGCCGCGACGTCATGAGCCGCAACTATACCTATCCGTTTGCCGTGCATACCTATAATAATGGCATCACGATGAAGGACAGTACAGGCTTTGCCGTCTATGACCTGAATGCCAATCGCATCGTTGTTGACAAAAGTACTGACAGCGAGGCACTGATACGTCGTGGTATGGCCATTCTGCAGACAGCATCGGAGCATATTAACCAGTTAGGAAAACAATGAAGTGGACAAAACGATATAAGGACATCAGCGCCCCTTGGGCAGTGGCTTGGAACATCCTGCTACTTTATCTGGCGTATAGTGTGACGCGTGTGGCTTTCCTGTTAGAGAACTTGTCAATCTATCAGCACATCTTCGATTCAGGAAAGTTTTGCGACATCGTCCTTGGCAGTCTTTATTTCGACACGTCAGCCATCGCCTATACCAATGCGCTGTATCTACTGTTGGTGCTTTTTCCTTGCCATCTGAAGGAAAACCGTACCTATCAGCACTTCTGCAAGGGACTTTATCTGGTTGTCAACGGCTTGTGCTTGGCAACCAATTTAGGCGACGCTGTCTATTATCAATATACGGCACGACGCACCACAGTAGCCTTTTTCAACGAGTTTGGTGCTGACGACAAGTTAGGCAGCATTGTTGGCTACGAGTTTATGCGCCATTGGTACTTGGTACTGCTGTTCCTCATGCTGGTGCTCTTCCTTTATAAATGCTATAAGACGCCTGTCAGTAAGACGCGACCGTTTGGCCTTTACTATTTCCGTCAGATTGCTGCTCTGCTTATTTACGGCGTGTTGTGTTGGGGCGGTATGCGAGGCGGCTTCTGGGACAACCGTCCTATCAAGGTCAGCACAGCCAATCAGTTTATCAGCAAGCCCAACGATGCCTCGCTGATACTGAATACACCCTTTTCTCTGCTGCGTACCATTGGCAAGAAGACCTATCACAGACCAGCTTATTTCACCAGTGCTGATGAGTTAGAAAAGGTCTATAGTCCCATTCACCACCCCCTTACCTCTCACCCCTCATCTCTCACCCCTAAGAATGTTGTTGTCATTTTCCTTGAGAGCTTTGGCCGTGAGTATTTTGGTGCTTACAATCGAGATATCCTGCCGGGCTATAAGGGCTATACCGAATTCCTTGACTCGCTGATAGACCATTCTGTAACGTTCCGCTATTCATACGCCAACGGTCGTGCCAGCATTGACGCTATGCCTTCAGCCCTGTGTGGTGTTCCTATGTTTGTTGAGTCGTTTGTTGCTGGTCCCTATGCAAACAACCATTTGGACGGAATGGCAGGCTATCTGAGTAGCATGGGTTATCAGACAGCCTTTTTCCATGGTGCACCAGCCTCCAGCTTAGGATTCCAAGGCTTTTGCAAGGCTACGGGATTCCATCAATGTTTCAGTCAGGAGGATTTTGAAGCCGATCCGCATACGGAGGGGCGTGCAGCCTACGACAACTGGTGGGGCATTTGGGACGAGCCCTTCCTGCAATATTTCAAAATGAAGATGGATGGCATGAAGCAACCTTTTATGACCACTCTGTTTACCTTGACCAGTCATCATCCCTTCCATGTGCCAGACGCGTACAAAGACCGTTTTGTCGAGGAAGAGTTGCCCATCCATAAGAGCATCCGATATACAGACCATGCGCTTCGTCGCTTTTTCAATGAAGCCAGTAAGACGAAATGGTTTAAGAACACCGTGTTTGTGCTGACAGGAGACCATACCAATGCGAGCAATCATGCAGCGTATAAGAGTGCAATCAATCAGTTCAGCACGTCACTCATCATCTATGACCCGAGTGGCGATATTGCTCCTGGAATGCGTGAGGGTATTGCCCAGCAGACGGACATCCTGCCGACTATTCTCGGTATTGTGGGTTACGACAAGCCCTATCTGGCTTTTGGCAGTGACCTGCTGAATACACCACAGCGAGACCTGTGGGCAATTAATTATCTGGATGGTACATACCAGTATTGTAAAGGCGACTATGTTTTGCAGTTTGATGGCGAGAAAACGATAGGGCTCTATCGGCTTACTGATTATGTTATGAAGCATAATCTTAAAGGTTCTATAGCTGAAGAGACTCAAATGGAACGTGAGATAAAAGCCGTTATCCAGCAGTATGTTGACAGAATGATAGACAATCAGTTACATCCCTAATTGAGAAGAAAGCATGAAGAAACGATTTGAACATATCAAGCTGTTGTCACCACTTGGTGCTACACTTTACAACCTGTTGATGGTTTATGTGGTCTATTTCATAGCCCGTATTGCCTATCTGCTGGAGAACTGGAGCTATTTCTCCCCCAATCTGAGCTTTGGCCATATAATGGAAATGTTGGCAGGAGGGCTGGTGTTCGATACCAGTGCCATTTTAGTAACCAATATTCCCTATACCGTGATGATGCTGTTCCCTTTACATCAGAAAGAGACAAAAATTTACCAGCAAGTTAGTAAGGGCGTATTCCTCTTCATCAATGGTTTGGCATTGGCTGTTAATCTGTGCGATGCTGTCTATTTTCGCTTTACCATGCGTCGTACGACGACAACCATATTCAGCGAGTTCTCAAACGAGGGCAATTTGGGTGGTATCTTCTTGACAGAAACCTTGCGCCATTGGTATCTGGTACTGCTATTTGTATTCATAGTATGGCTGATGTATCGACTGTATCGCACAGCAGGGCTCCATCGTCGAGAGCTTGTCTGGTGGCGTTACGATGTGGCGACACTGCTATCGCTGGCAGCCTTTGCTCCATTCGTGGTGGCAGGTATTCGTGGCGGTTTTACTACCGCAGTACGTCCCATCACCATCTCCAATGCCAACCAGTATGTTGATCGTCCTGTTGAAGCTGCCTTGGTGTTGAATACCCCCTTCTCGCTCTATCGTACCATTGGCAAGGCCGTGTTTGTTGTGCCCGACTATTATCAGGACGAAAAGGAAATGACCTCCGTCTATGTACCCATTCATGTTCCCAACGACACCATGCCTATGACGAAGAAAAACGTCGTGGTCTTAATTGTTGAGAGCTTCGGACGTGAATATATCGGAGCCTTGAATAAGAATCTGGAGGATGGACAATATAAAGGATATACGCCATGTGTCGATTCGCTCATCAGCAAGAGCATTACTTTTACAAGGTCGTTCTGTAACGGACGTAAGTCGATAGATGGCATGCCCAGTATCCTTTCGTCAATTCCTATGTTTGTAGAGCCCTTCTTCCTTACACCGTCCTCTATGAATCATGTTAGCGGTATAGCCTCATTGTTGGCAGGCGAGGGCTATGAGACGGCCTTCTTCCACGGAGCCCAACGCGGTTCGATGGGCTTCATGGCTTTTGCCCGCAGTACTGGCTTTCAGCAATATTACGGAAGAGAGGACTATGACGAAGACAAACGATTTGGTGGTGACGACGATTTTGATGGAATGTGGGCTATCTGGGATGAACCTTTCTTGCAATATTATGCTACCAAGATGTCAGAGATGAAGGAGCCTTTTATGACTGCAGTCTTCACAGCTTCCTCGCACCATCCCTACGAGATTCCAGAGAAATACAAGGACGTCTATCCGGAAGAGGGCATCATCATGCATAAATGTATTCGCTATACAGATATGGCAATAGGGAAGTTCTTTGAGACTGCCAGCAAGCAACCATGGTTCAACAATACTATCTTCGTGATGACTAGCGACCACACCAATATGAGTGACCACGACTATTACCAGACCGACCTTGGTGGTTTCTGCTCACCTATTATTATATATGAACCAGGTAATCCAGATTGCCAACCAGAGATGCAGGACAAAATTGCTCAGCAGATAGATATCTTGCCCACTGTAATGGGTATGCTCCACTATCCGAAGCCTTACTTTGGCTTTGGTATCGATGTGCTGAATACCTCTGCTGAGGATACGTGGGCCGTCAACTATCTGAACGGCATCTACCAATACGTAAAACATGGTCATGTGCTACAGTTTGACGGACAACAGACCAAGGCCGTTTATGCACTGACCGATTCGCTGATGCAGCACGACGTGAAAGGCAAAGTGCCACAGCAACAGCAGATGGAGCGAGAGCTGAAGGCTATCATACAGCAATATATGGAGCGTATGACGCAGGATAGGCTTACACCCCACGAGTAAAGAAACCTGTTTTTGATTATTTTATGTAACGATGTTGACTATTAGGGAATAGTCGCATAATCAGTTTGCACAGCTTTTCTGCAGTACTTGACTTGTGAATATAAATAGGATGTGAACTTAACAGCTGAGGGGTTATGGCATCCAGCTCGTCCTGCAACGAGCTCTGTTTCATATACGAACGCAGCAATAATTCGCTGGATAATGCTTCCCATTCTTCTTTGTTGCCCCAGAAGTGTCCAATACAGTCGTCAGACGGCATGAGTTGTGTCAGTTCGTTCATGCATACGGATTGCGCATATTGCTCCAAAATAAAGCAGTCCCCTCCATCGTCAAGCATACCGTCACAGATGGTCAGTGAGGTGGCAATGATTTTGTCCAGCCGGTCTTTGGGAACTGCAACGACACCAGCATTCCACATATCGTGGCGTTCGCTCAAAGTAATGCCTGCATAAGTATGTCCTTTTACAGTGTTCCATAGCTTTAAAGACCCTCCTCTCATCTTGCTGGGATGCCCCTCTCTCAAGTGCATCATGCCATTGCCGTTATCAAGACGCTGTTTAAGGACATCAAGGTCTCCATACAGGAATGTGTCACTGTCCAGATACAAAATATGCTGGTCTGGATATTTAGATGCCAACAATTCCATCGCTTTGATTTTAACACGGAAGAAGAAGTGGTGTGGCCCTTTCCAAGCCTCTATCTCGTCATCTGTCACGTTGAGTGTCGTGACATTGGCATGATTGTAGTATTCAGGTCGTGAGGTAACAACGAAAATATGATCATCATCCTTCAACTGCTTTTGAAAGCTCCTAATAGAAAGATAGGCTTGCAAATGATAGTCGAGTTTGTCGCCAAATACGATGTACAATATATTCATAGCATCAATAAATATGTTGGAATAAATAATCGAACGTTTTGAAACTATCTGATGTGACGGGTAGGGTAGGATCTTCAATCCAATAAAGCGGTGTGTCGCGATACATGGCTGCCACAAGTGTGAAAGTGCTGGGGGCTCCAATCAGGTAGTGACAGTGGGACAGCAGGCATAAGTCCTGCCCAGGGTTACCTTCAGGAAATATAACCTTGCTGTGGCTTAGCATCTGAAGGTAGTAGTCGTGGTTCAAATTTGGATCATTGCCACAAATATAGATAGTGATTTGCTCGTTAGGATGTTGCTGGATGAAGCTGCGTATCACACTTAAATACTGCTCGTCAGAATACAGGAAACGTCCACCGTAAAAGTTGGCATAGTCTCCACGTCGGATGTGAACTCCAATACGTAGGCCCTCATGAAGCAACTTACTTGTGTGCTGTTCAATATTGTCGTCAAAGGCAAACAAACGGATAATATCTGCTTTGTACTTAAGAAATAAGTCATACCAACGAGCATACCATCCCTCAACTATTAGGTTTTTCCGACTAACCATCTCCTGTTCTGCAGTCGTGTAATCGGCATTGTCGGCTGCAAAATTGACAACAGGTAGAAAACCCGCTTTTGCAGCGTATTTGGCAAAGAGGTAAGTCAGGAAATTGTGATGGCGCGTGTGGCAGATATGAAAATACCGGTATTTATAGGCAAAACGCATAGACATGGTCTGTCTACCATGCTCCCTCCCCCATGCATACACGTGGCCATATTGAAGGATGTTGTTTGCCATGCGCCCTCTGTCACGAACGAATATCATTTTTCTTCTTCTTTAGGTACAACTTTTCCGTTAACTACCATAAATCGTTCTTCAAACTCTTTGCGCGTTCGTTTCCATCGCTTATGACTCCAAAGCCATAGCTCTGGCTGACGACGGATACTGGCTTCCAGCATCTGATGATAGATGTCAGTTATTTCGAATTCTTTGAACTGTTCGGGTGTACGGGAAATCAACTTGAACTCAGCCTCGTAATAGCCCCGTTTCTTCTGTGTCATCTCGAGGAAGAAGATAGCCTGACGGTTCTTGATGGCAATGCGTTCTGTGCCAGTCATCACAGGTGTATCGTGGTTTAAGAACCAGCACCAATGGTGTATGTTGTTCCAATGCGGCACCTGATCGCCTAAATAGCCGATAATCGTAGTTTGCTGCTTGTGTTTGTATTCTATGGTCTTGCGCAAGATATCCACCAAGGGGATGCATTCTGAACCCCACCGCTCACGCAAGTGTAGAAATAGTTTGTCGAAGGCTTCATTTTCGAGGGCATGATATAGTTCTCCACAGTGAACCTTCTTCGTTATCCATAGTGGTAAAGAAGTAATCCACTCCCAATTGAATGTATGTCCCAGATAAAGGGCTATCGACTGATTTTCGTCAAAACACTTATTGAGTGCTTCTGTATTCTTGAAGACCATACGTCTTCGTATCTGACGTTCACTCATCGTCATCATCTTCACTGCCTCGACGAAATAGTCACAGAGCCGGTGGTAAAATTTCCGTTCTATTTCCCGTATCTCTGCCTCAGACTTCTCTGGGAACGAGGTTGTGAGATTATTCCGCACCACCTTTACCCTATAGCCTATCAGACGATACAGGATGAGATAAACGAAGTCACTGAAAAGGTAATGGACACAAAAAGGCAACAGCGACAGCAGATACCATATACCATAGACCAGATAGTAGACCACTTTATTCATACGTTGTAGATGGTTTTGATTTGGTCGTAGTAATGCGTGTAATTCAGATGATCGTCAAAGTCTGCCTTTGCCTGTTGACCCAAACGCTGGCGCAAGGCTACATCATCTACCATACGGGCAATGGCGTCAGCGAGGGCCTTGACATCACCGGGCGGCACTAACAAACCATTCTGCTCCTGTACAACATACTCACGTTGGCCACCATTATTAGTAACAATAACAGGACGTCCCTGTGACATATATTCCTGAGGTGACAATGGACAACCTTCGCGAACGGTGGATGCCAGAATGCCGAAATCAGCTCCAGCCACATAGGGTAACACTGGATGACGGAAGCCAGCGAAGATAATCTTCTTAGCAATGCCTTTGCTGTTGATAGTTGTCTTGAGGTGCTCAGTATATTCATCGCTTCCTTTGCCAATCAGCACCAGTTTGAAGTCCTTTTCCTTGATTTGCTCTACAGCATCCATCAAGGTGTCAATGCCTTTTTCTGGGTCCAATCTGCCATGAAACATGGCTACTGTGCAGGTCTCAGGGATATTGAACTCCTTGCGAACATCTACAGGCACAGTGTCCTCAGGCACAACGATGCTGGTATGGACAATGCCCAACTTGTTAGGGTTGATGGTGGGATTTGTGCTAAGAAACACATCGGTGGAAATCTGTGAGTCGAAGATCAGCCTGTCAAGCTGACTATATAACCAACGGTAGAGTATACTGTTCTTTCCTGTGCGAGTGAGATGACGGCACATGACCACGCGAACATTCTTGTTGCTTGATAGCTTTCTGGCGTAGCATGCCGTAAAGGCATCTTTGAAATTGTGGGCATGTATGGTACAAGTTCCTTCCTTGTTGATGATAGCAGCCATCTGCCACGCACTCTTCACATCAAGGGCACCTCCCAATGGTAAGGGTATCACCTGCATGCCAGCCTCTGTATATTTTCGGATGATGTCTTCAACAGGTTTACAGAAAATGGTCACGTCAATACTGTCAGCCCGCTGGCGCAGACTCAGGTCATAGACATATTGTTCGCCACCACCCCATTCCTTATTCGATACGATATGAAAAATCTTCATGCTGCAAAAGTAACAATTTAATGGCTATTATGCAAATTTTATGCAATATATTTTGTGTATTTGTTTTTTTGTACTACCTTTGGCAAGATAAAACAGAATAATCATTATGGCATCATACGATATTGACATTTTGCATGAGCATATCCTGCAGATATTGTTGTCTGTAGACAAGGTGTGCCGTGAGCACGATTTGACTTACTATTGTTGGGCTGGTACCATGTTGGGTGCTATCCGTCATAAAGGATTTATCCCCTGGGACGACGATATGGACATTTGTATGCCGCGTCCTGACTATGACAGCTTGATGACTCATGCCCATGAATGGCTGCCACAGCCCCTTGAAGCCTTGTCAATAGAGACTGATGCCAGCTATCCCGGTGGCTTTGGCAAGATAGTAGATGGCAGCACTACGCTGATAGAGCGTGAGCATAGCGACTATGTGGGTGGCATTTATATCGACGTGTTCCCCATCGATGGCATCTCCAAGTCCAAGGTGGCCCAGAAATTAGCTGTGGCGCGCTATAAGGCATGCGACAAACTGCTATATTTCCTGCATCGCGACCCCTACAAGCATGGACATGGCCCCAGCTCATGGCCAGTGTTGCTGATTCAGAAAATATTTTCGCACGAATGGGCTCGCAAACAGTTACGTGCAGCCTATTTGGCCTATGACTATGAAACGTCGGAGTATGTGCTTGACTATGATGATGGTGTGAAAGGCGTGATTCCCAAAACGATGTTAGGCACTCCTCAGCCAGTGACCTTTGAAGGACACACGGTAATGGGTGTAGAGCATGCTGATGCATATCTCAGGAATAAGTATGGCGATTATATGGTTATCCCTCCTCATGACAACCAGCGCCAGCATAATTTCTTTTATCTGGATTATAATCTGCCGTTCAGACAGTACGAAGACAAGCGCTCGTTTGTCAATCGCGATAACGCTTCTCAATAATCTTGGAAACCAAAACAAACTGGTAAAAGCCTGCCATCATGGCACGAATCAAGCCGCGTGTGCCCATACGGTAGCCGCCATCCAGCACATATTTCTTGAAAAAGCGCCAGAAGGGACGCCATAGCAAGGCACCAAGGCCATAGCCCTTCTCTCGTTTCTTTTCAACCTCGTTATCGGTATATTCGTTCATCTTTGCCATGTATTCATGCATGGTCTCGTCCATTAGGTGCAGCAGACGGGCCTCTTTGTTGGCTTTCAGCTTTTCGACTCTTCCCTGCACCTTCGGGAAGGTGTGTACGTATGGTGGCCATTCCGTTCCTTCACGGATAAAGAAACGTAACTGAAAGTCGTAATGGAAGTCGCGAACGAACATGTTCATGAACATATTCTGACGGGGAATATAGTAGCCTGCGGGACAATTGGGCTCTTTTATCTTCTGATAGAGTACCTCACGCAGTTCTGGTGTGACCAGCTCATCAGCATCAACCACTAATACCCATTTGTTGGATGCCGACTGGATGGCAAACGTACGGGCAGGCTCTGCGCTCTTGTGGTTAGCCTTAGGGAAGGTCACTACTTTACAGCCATACTGCTCAGCAATCGTCACCGTATCGTCCGTACTCTCCATATCACATATCACCACTTCGTCGAAGTCTTTGACAGACTCCAACACCTTGGCTAAATGCTGTCTGGCATTATAGGTATTGATGACGACTGAAATCCTGGCCTCGCTCATGCCTTATCGATTACTGTATGATATGCGTTGATAACCGTCTGGATGACAAACTGAGTCATCTCTTCGTTCAGTTGCGGATAACAGGGCAATGATATCTCATGAGAATAGTTATGGTATGCCTGTGGATAATCCTTGATGTCGTAGCCCAAGTCATGGAACAGAGTCAGCATGGGCAATGGGATGAAATGCACATTGACTGCGACCTCAAGCATGGAAATCTCTGCAATGATTTCGTCGCGCTGCTCTTCTGTGATGTCTTTGATGCGCAGGGCATAAAGATGGTACGAAGTCTCGCGCCCGTCCTTGACGATTGGTGGGGTGATGGCCCACGGCTCTTTGTCGAATGCCTTGCTGTAAGTGGTGAAGATACGCTTGCGTTCTGCCAACAACTTGTCGTATTGTCGTATCTGTGCCAGTCCGATGGCAGCGTTGACATCAGCCATGTTGGCTTTCATGCCCATACCCACAATATCATAGCGCCAACCGCCTGCCTTACTCTTGGTAAAGGCATCCTTCGTCTGACAGTTCAGTGCCATCATACGTAGTTGCTGATAGAGTTGGGCGTTGTCGAAGGGTGCAGGCATATTCAGGCAGATGGCGCCTCCCTCTGCCGTGGTGATGTTCTTGACGGCATGGAGCGAGAAGATGACGATATCCGTATCAGTGCCCGAGAACTGACCATGATAGTGAGACCCGATGGAATGGGCAGAGTCGTTGATGACGATAATACGTCCTAACTGCTCCATGACAGGTGACGTTGCCTGATACTGTGCCTTAATCTCCGGTTCATTGACCAATGCCATAATCGCGTTGTAGTCACATGGATAACCTGCAATGTCAACAGGGATAATGGCTTTGGTACGTGGGGTAATGGCCTTGCGGATAGCCTCTACAGAGATGTTCAGGTCATCGTCGGAATCTACCATCACAGGCTTCGCACCTGCCCACAGCACGGCAAAGGCCGTTGCACAATAGGTATAGGCAGGAATAATCACTTCGTCGCCAGGTTTTACACCTAACCAGCGCAACATCATGATAGCACCCGTGGTCCACGAGTTCACGCATAGCGCATGCTGTGTGCCTGTCAGTTTCGTAATCTCTTCCTCTAAAGCTTTCACCTTGGGACCTGTGGTAATCCAACCGGAACGCAGGGAGTCTGTGACTTCCGCAATGACGTTATCGTCAATGTATGGTGGAGAAAAAGGTATCTTCATATAAGATTCTATTTGATTTGTTTGCAAAGTTACGAAAAAAAACAATACTAAACAAGCATAATGACAAAAAATCCATCGGTCTTGTGTCTTATAATCTGTTTCCAGCAGACTTAACAGGAAGATTCTTTTCCCCATTATAAGAGTTCACGAAATAGCCGGGGCGTCCCTTGACCTCTGTGAATATCCTGGCAATGTATTCTCCAAGAATACCAAGACTCAGCAGTTGTACACCTCCCAAGAAAAGGATGGTAACCATAATGGTTGGATAACCTCGGACGGGCTCTCCATAGATAATGGTAACGATAATAATATATACAAGGTATAGGAAAGCGACCAAAGAGACTAACACACCGAGTGCTGAGGCTAATCGTAATGGTGCTGTCGTATAGGACATTATACCATTCAGGGCCAGATTGACAAGCGAACCGGTACTCCACTTGCTGACGCCTTCTTGACGCTCCAGTTGCTGGTATGTGATACCTTTTTTATGAAAGCCTATCCAAGAATACATGCCCTTAGTATTCCTTTCTGTTTCCCGCATTTGTTTCAGTGCCTCAACACAAGAACGGTCTAAAAGGCGGAAATCACCAGTGTCATTTTGGATGGGAACCTTGGTGACTGATTGGAGTAGTTTATAGTACCAGTGTGAAGTCTTACGCTTCAACCACGACTCCCTGCTGTCTTGGCGCTGGGCATAGACATCGTCAAATCCTTCTTCCCAATACTTTATCATCTCAGGAATCACGTTAATGGGATGTTGCATGTCTGCATCCATCACGATGACGGCATCGCCTGTCGCATAGTCGAATCCAGCCATCATGGCTATCTCTTTACCGTAATTTCGCGACAAGTCAATGTAATTGTAATGCTGATCTTCGTGATGCAACTTAATCATCTGTTGCAACGTATTGTCGGTACTACCGTCATTGACAAAAAGAAACTCCCAATCGTAACTGGCATTTTGTTCCAACACCTGATTCATCCTTTCTTGGATAAGCATGAAGGATGCCTCTTCATTATAGGCAGGAATAATAATTGTAATCTTTTTCATCGGGTACTGACAAATTTGATCTTTATTTGGTTGCAAAGATACTAAAAAATTCGTATCTTTGCAACCAATATGACGAAAAATATCATCGGATTCGACGCGAAGCGCATTGTTCGCAATGGAACAGGGTTAGGCAGCTATGGTCGTACGCTGGTCAATGATTTGGCCCAGCGCCAGGATTTGGCGTTGCGCCTCTATGCACCTGACAAGGGTCGTGACGACCTGCGCTCACAGATTGTTGAACGTCCCAATGTCAGCTTCTGCTATCCTCATTTTTCATCTTCCATTCATCTTCCATCTTCTTGGTGGCGTATGAAGGGCGTTGTGACTGACTTGCAGCGCGATGGGGTACAATTGTATCATGGCTTGTCGGGTGAACTTCCCATTGGTATTCGCAAGTCTGGTATCCGTAGTGTGGTGACCATTCATGACTTGATATTTCTGCGTCATCCTGAGTTTTACAATTGGGTGGATACTAAGATTTATGCCTGGAAATTCCGTCAGACTTTGAGAGAGGCTGACCACGTTATTGCCATTAGCGAGTGTACCAAGCGTGACATCCTGTACTATGGCGATATTGACGAACAGAAGATTTCTATCGTCTATCAAAGTTTCGCACCCCGTTTCAGTGTCGAAGTCAGTGAAGAGCAACGTACGCAGGTGCGTAGTGCCTATCAGTTACCTCAGCGTTACATCCTCAATGTGGGGTCAATAGAGGCACGCAAGAATATTTTGCAGGCCGTGCAGGCACTACCGCTATTGCCTGACGATGTGGCTTTGGTCATGGTGGGACGTCATACGCCCTATACTGACCAGGTGTTGCAGTATGTTCGTGAACATCATTTGGAGGAACGTGTACGTGTGCTGCATGGTGTACCTGATGAGCATCTGCCCATGCTCTATGCTTTAGCCGAGTCGTTTGTCTATCCGTCAGTCTACGAAGGTTTTGGCATTCCCATCATCGAAGCTATCAGCTGTGGCTTGCCCGTCGTGGCTTGCTCAGGTTCTTGTCTGGAGGAGGCTGGCGGCCCTGATAGCCTTTATGTTCAGCCAGGTAATGTTGAGGCTATGGCTGCTGCCATCCGTCTAACCTTAGTAGGGGCAGAAGGTAGGGAGCTTCGTATCGAGAACAGCAAAAAATACATCCGCCGTTTCAGCGGATGTAATGTTGCCGACCAGGTAGCAGAGATATATTCTGACTTGATGTAAATTAGAAATTAGGAATTAGAAATTAGAAATTATGATATGTTCTGCCGTTTAATCATACGGAATGAACCTGAATCTTACTTCTTAATTTCTACTTCCTAATTCCTAATTTCTAATTTGTAATTTATAATTTATAATTTCTAATTCCTAATTCCTAATTTAATATACTTCTTCCGGTATCAGCTCTTTGGCACGCTCGAAGTCCTCGACCGTATCCAGTTCGATGGAGAAGAAGTTTGTTGTGTCCACCACGCGGAAGTGATGACCTTGTGGGATGAGGCGCTCAAAGGCACGCTCATAGAAGATGTCAATGAGTCCTTCGCGTTCTATCATCTGTTCCAATTCACGGAACAATGCTGTAGAATAGTCACTGGCAATACGCTCCACACCTACCGATTCACCTATGGCATCAGCAATGCTGCATGTCTTGCTGAGTTCCACCACACGACCTTCGCCGTCAGTAATAATCTTGATTTCCTCTTCACCACATTCGTGACGGTTCAGTGCCAAGGCAGTACCTGTCTCATCGACAATGGCTTTTACCAGTTTCG
Source organism: uncultured Prevotella sp. (assembly GCA_946188165.1). Taxonomy (GTDB): domain Bacteria; phylum Bacteroidota; class Bacteroidia; order Bacteroidales; family Bacteroidaceae; genus Prevotella. The sequence continues at coordinate 8,396 of CAMHTW010000014.1, read as the reverse complement.
GATCCAGCAGAATGTCGCTGTCCATCAAGAGGAAGTCCTTCCCATCTGTATAGGGGCGTGTCATCCACAATGAGAAGATATTGTTGTTGTGCTCGTAGTCAGCATTATGGATGAAGTGGATGGTAAGGGTGGGATAGTGCCCCGTCAGGAACTCGCGAATCATCTCACCACGATACCCCGTCACCACCACTAACTCGTTGATGCCGGCAGCTAACTGGGCATCAACGGTGCGCTCCAATAATGTGCGTTCGCCCACCTTCAGCAGACATTTGGGTTGCGTGTCAGTCAGTGGGCGCAGGCGCTTGGCCATGCCTGCTGCAAGAATTACTCCTATCATAAATAATGGTGTAGAAAATTAAATTACTCCGAAAGTATTTAGAATTACTCCGAAAGTATTTAGAAATTCTTCTGGATTGTTGCGGCAATCTCCTTGAACTCCTCTTCTGTCAGCTTCAACTTCTCCTTACGGAAGTCGGCATCAGCCTCACTCTGCATGGGGATGAGGTGGATATGGGCATGAGCAACCTCCAGACCGAGCACCACCTGAGCCACCTTCTTGCAGGGGAATGCCTTCTTGATGGCAATGGCGACCTGCTTGGCAAACTGCTGATAGCGAGCCAATTCGTCGTCGGCCATATCAAAGAAATAATCAACTTCACGACGGGGAATAACCAACGTGTGACCTTTTACCAACGGATTGATGTCGAGGAAAGCGTAGAACTCCTCGTTTTCTGCCACTTTATAGCTGGGAATCTCACCAGCGGCAATCTTTGCAAAAATATCCATAACTTTTTATTTTAGAAAACAACTTGGACAACTATAACAACATTTATTTTTTGTGAATTTGTTAAATAGTTGTCCTTGTTGTCTTTTGTTTTATGCAATGCTGATGTTCTCGATGCGCAGTTTGATGGTGCCACGTGGAATCGTAATCTCTACCTCGTCGCCAACCTTCTTACCCAATAGTCCTTGGGCGATAGGCGTCTTGATCGAGATTTTGCCAGCACGGAGGTCGGCTTCGTTCTCACTCACGATGGTGTAGCTCATCTTGGCGTTAGTGGTCAGATTGGTCATCTCCACCTTCGTCAGAATCTGGACGGTGTCTGTACTCAGACGCGATGTGTCCACCACTTTAGCTTCAGCAATAGTAGCTTTCAGCTTGTTGATTTTATCCTCCAGATGTGCCTGAGCTTCCTTGGCAGCATCATACTCACTATTCTCACTCAAGTCGCCCTTCTCACGAGCTTCTGCAATAGCAGCAGATGCTTTAGGACGTTCAACCGCTTCCAGGCGGTGCAGTTCGGCTATCAGTTTGTCGTAGCCTTCTTGTGACATGTAAGCCATAATCCTTAATATTATTTTAGTTCTTTTCTTTGATTCTATTGTCGGACGCAGAAAAAATAAAGAATCCCGACCTTCGTCGTCGGAATCCTAGTTTTCTATCTATGTCTCTTACTGGTTTGCAAAGGTAGGCATTAATTTTGAAACGGCCAAATTTTTCGCTTCAAAATTTTTCTTTTTGGTTGATTTATGTCAAGAAAGTGTTTTATGAACACTACTTTTATACATTGATTTCTTGCACTTTATGAAAAAATCGATTACCTTTGCACTGTGTTTTTCATAGTATTAGATTTAAGGTTAACAAAGGTCGGGGCTCAGCGGAGTCCCTTTTTTTATTATTGTGGCGAACTAAAAGCGTTTCCAAATGGCTTTCAATGCGAAGTATAGCAGGATGCCCGTCAGGAGTCCGGCAATGGCATCGATGGCATAGTGGGCATAGATATAGACGGTGGAGAGGCACATCAGGATATAAAACGGTAGGATGGTGAAGATAAGTCCCCGGCTGCGTGTGCGTAAAGCCAACAACATGACGACCGTAGTGACACCTACGTGACTGCTGGGGAATGCGGCAGTGGGACGTTCGCCGGCATCGTGGGTCAGGTCGAGCATGTGATACCAGAAGCCATCCGTCCAGCCTGGTGCCGCCATGCGTTCGGAGTGTGTCAGGAACCAGTCGCCTAGATTGGGGAAGATACCTGCGGCAATCTTTTCCGTGCCTACTGCCAGGTAATAGAACTGCGGACCCGTGACGGGCAGCAGCACGAAGACGACGTAGTAGGCAAAGAAGGATGCCAGCATGACGAAGGCCGTCATCTGGAACTCCTGATAGCGCTTGAAAAAGTAGTAAAGATAGGTAATGAGCATCAGCGGGAAGTAGCTGACGTAGCCCAAGCACATTAATTCTGAGAACCAACCGTATGGCACCTTTTGCGAAAAGAGTAGGGACGGCTGACAACCAAACAGTGACTGTTCCCAACTTGCAAACACATGGTCGAGATTGGGCAGGGCACGATTCATTTCGTAGGTATCAGGATACCACCAACCTAAGAAAGCCATCTGCACCAGGATACGTAAAAATATGGTTAGGCGACAGGGCCAAAGATAGTGAACCGCCCAGCAGGCCAGTGTGACCAGCAGAAACTGTGCGCGTCCCTTCATCATCTCTCCTGGGGCAACCAGTTTGTCCCATAGGATGATCATCATCAATATGGTGAATACCAGATAGCCAATGGCTACCCACTCAAATGCCAATAATCCCTTCTTGGCTTTTTTGTCTCGTATAAAAAACTCACTAATTTTTATAGCCATCCGTTATCCTTATACCATTTAATACTGCGGCGTACACCTTCCTCGAGTTTTACTTGTGGTTCGTAGCCTAATTCCTGTCGAGCAGGTTCTATGTCACAGCGCCAGTTGCGCTGACGCATGATGTTATACTTGTCATTATTGAGAGCTGTTACTTTACCCGTCAGTCGTCCAACATACTCGCCTACGAAAGTCACCACACGCAATACCCAGATGGGAGCTGTGATGCGAATCCACCAGGGATTGCCCAACTCTTTGCGAATCAGATTGCTAAAAGTTGACGACTGATAAACCTCTCCATCGCTGAGGAAATATTTGCGACCCGTCTGGCCTTTCTCCATGGCAAGGAATACGGCCTGTACCACGTCCGTGACATAAACGAAGGTGATGTCCTGCTGTTTATAGCCCACGGCGAAGTCGGTATGTGACTGGATGCTTTTAGCCATCATGAAGTAGTCGCGCTCACGCGGACCATACACTCCTGTTGGACGTAGGATGACGTAGGGGAACCCACCCCCGCCCCCTCCCGTGCAGGAGGGGAGGTCAGCGAGCCATTGTTCTGCCTCCAGCTTACTTTGTCCGTAAGCGGTGTTGGGACGGGCCTCGTCGCTCTCAAGAATCTCTGTATAGGGCTGTTGTTCACGGATAGCGCCCATGATGCTGAGCGAACTGATATACACAAAGCGCCGTAGTGGCATCTTCAAGGCGATGATGGCACGCACCAGATTTTGGGTGCCCTCGGTATTGATGTGGTGGAAGTCGGCCTTGTTCAGACACTTGGTGACGCCTGCAGCATGTACCACATAGTCGAACTGATGGTCTTTCAGCTGCTCGCAGAGCTGTTCTTCCGACGAGAGGTTCAACTCGATAAAGTGGATGCGTTCGTCCGTCAGAAACTGGCGTGAACTGCTACCACGTACAGCTGCCCACGTCTCGAATCCGCGTCGGAGCGCTTCTTCCACAATAAAGGAGCCAATGAAACCACTGGCTCCTGTAATCAGTATCTTCACTTCTTCTTTCCTGTTATGTTGTCGACAGCATCGCGGGCCTCGTCATTGAGGTTGATGTTGCGGTTTACTTTGGCATCGATGGTGCCAGCACGCATGATGTCGGCCATATCAACGCCAGTTGCCGACTTAAGTACATCGAAAGCCTGCTTGATGGCAACGGGTACGCCACCGCTCATGGCTGCCACGCCAGCACCGCTGTCTTGTCCTCCGCTATAGACGTGAACATCCTTGATGGCTGAGATGGGCTTAGCCACGTTCTCGACCACCTGAGGCAATACCTCAATCATCATCTGCATGACGGCAGCATTGTTGTACTTCTTGTAAGCCTCGGCCTTCTTGTCCATAGCCTGAGCCTCAGCCTCACCTTTCTTCTGGATGGCGTAAGCCTCGGCCTCACCTTTAGCCTTGATACCTGCGGCTTCCTGCTCTAAGCGGTAGCGGACGGCATCAGACTCGGCATTCTGTGCCAGTGCACGCTGTTCGGCCTCGTATTTCTGGGCTTCAGCTACACGTTTACGCTGTTCGAGGTCAGCGGCAGCGTCGCGTTCAACCTTATACTTATCAGCATCGGCTTTCTTCTCCACCTCGGCAGCCAACTGGTTCTGACGAATCTCAATCTGCTCTTTCGACAGAATTTGCTCACGCTTCGTCTTTTCAATCTCAGCCTCAACGGTCTTGATGTTGATGGTCTTCTGCTGCTCCTGTTGCTGGATGGCATAGGCGGCATCGGCATCAGCTTGGGCTGTGTCTGCCTGCTGCTTCAGGGCAGCACGCTTCAGAGCCAGTTCGTTATTCTTGATGGCAATAGCGGTGTCAGCATCCACGCGGGCATCGTTAGCCTCCTTATCTGCCTTCGACACCTCAATCTTCACGTCGCGTTCGGCAATGGCACGGTTAATCGAGGCGTCCTTCTTAATCTTTGCCGTATTGTCGGCACCCAGGTCCTTGATCAGTCCTTCCCTGTCTGTCACATTCTGGATATTGCACGAAATGATTTCGATACCCAGTTTGGCCATATCGGGCTGTGCCTTCGTCATGACCTGGTCAGAGAATCCGTCGCGGTCGGTGTTCAGCGAACGCAGGTCCAGTGTACCGATAATCTCACGCATGTTACCCTGCAGTGAGTCCTGCAACTGCTCGGCAATCTCGCTGGGCATCATGTTCAGGAAGTTCTTGGCAGCCAAACGTGTCCCTTCGTTGGTGGGCATCACGCGAATCTTGGCGACGGCATCTACATCGACGTTGATGAAGTCGGTGGTGGGCACGCTCTCTTCCGTCTTGATGTCGACGGTAATCTGCCCCAAGTAAACACGGTCCAGACGCTCGAAGAACGGAATACGGAATCCGCCCGAGCCAATCAGTACACGTGGCTCCTTGCTAAGACCGGAGATGATGAAAGCCGACGAGGGAGGAGCTTTTACGTATGAAATAAACAGGAATAGCACCAGTAGCAAAATAGCGCCACCGATAAGGGCATACATTGTGATTGGATCCATAATTGAAACAGTTTAACGGTTACTTTGCTGCAAAATTACGCAAAAATCCAAATATCTCCAAATATTTAGCATGTTTTGTGGTTTTTGCTTACATATTTGGCATTGTCTTCGGCGGTTTTGACATTTCATATATAAAACCAAGTACCCATGATTCGTTTTTGCCATATCCGACGCAAAGATACGAATATTCCAAGAAACGGCAAAACGAATCGCAGAAAAAGTTTCCGTAGGATTAACAATCTGTGAGTAGCTTTTAAGAGGGGGGATGCGACAACTATGTCAACGTTCCCCCGATTTGTTACAAAACACCCCCCTGTGTCGCAACAACTGCGAGCGAAAAACACAAAATTTCTTGGAATCAATCAAAATCCGTCATAACTTTGCATCAGAAATCAGAAATGATATCGCTCTTTGACTTACTGACACAAACAAAACATAAAGGCGTAATAATCAGCACCTTGAGTGCTTACTAAATCAGTCTCCGCCCTGACTGAAACCCAAAAAGGGCAACCCCAAAACAATAATTAAATAATAAATAAGTATAACAATTTAAAATTTTACAATTATGACAACAAAGAAGAATTTGGTAAAGCTGGCGCTCATGAGCACCCTTACCGCAGGTATTATGAGTTTCTCATTCGCTCTCACATCTTGCAGCGATGATGACATTTTAGGAAATGAAGTCGTGCCACCAGAAATGGAAAAGAAGTACAACGGTCCGCTGCAGGAACCCTACGGACTGTCTTTCTATGATTTCGTAGCAAGCGATGACGTCACCATGCTCGCTTTGCAATGGAAGAAAATCCATGATGACCTCAATAATTAAAGAAAACCAGAAATGATCAACAAGCAAGCATTCTTCAGAATCTGGTTCTGCCCTTGCCATAGGGCCAGGTCTTAGTAGAAAAAGGCGGAAATGTTTGCGGAGCGAGCCGTAATCTCGCTGGCAGTGAGCCGTAATGTCGTCGCGAACGACGTGTATAACTTAGGTATTTTTCCTTAACTAAGAAAAACTTTTTCCCTAACTGGGGAAAAATATTTCCCTAACTGGCGCGCTCACGGGGAGGAGGCTGTGAGCACTGTCGATGGCGAGTAACTGAGCTACACGCGCGTGAGAAGCAAAACCAGGGTACACCTCTAACACCTCTAACACCCAAAATGTGGGTAAACAAGTAAAAGACTTCTTGTCGGTGTTGGCCAGAAAGGTGTAGTACGAAATGCGCATTTTTCGCAATGCCATTCCGTTAGCGGTCTTGTTGATGAGGCCTTTGCGGTTGAAAGTAGTCTTTTTCGTTTAGTTTTTATGAGGTTCAACATCATTTTTGCGAATGGAGGCGCCGTTCATCTGAACGGAGGCGCCGTTTGAAAATTTAGAGCCGCCATTTTTTCAAACGGGGCCGCCATTTTTTCAAACGGAGCCTCCGTTTTTCTGGGTTTCGCCTCCGTTTTTTGGGTGTTAGAGGTGTTAGAGGTGTACCCTGTTTTTCTTAACCCCAGGTTGTCAGTTGGTCTGCGCGTGTGTTCTCCTTGTTCTTCCACCTAAAGGTAGAAGTGTGGCGCTGCAATCTGCTATGAATTGCATTCCACCCTTGCGACGTATCCTTTTATCACGCAAGACATCGATAGCCTTTCTCACCTGAGGCCCACTTCTTCCAAGTGCCTTAGCCAGTGCTGCCCTGGATATAGAATGATTCTCTTGCCGCTCCAAAAGTATGGATTTTCCTTAAAACATGCAAATAATTCAATGATTTCTTTGGTAGTTCGGAAATTATTCGTATCTTTGCACTCAACAAGCTCACCCCGCTTCTCGTCAGATCAGCGCGCTTAGGGTGAGCCTTTTCATTTAATAGAATTATGCCCAAGGTTCCCTATCCCAAACAGATCCAAACTTTTGCCAATCAGATTGGTATCCTGAAACAGCGTGGTATGACCTTCGCAGACGAGGCGGCTGCTAAAGCATGGCTGCATCGTGTGAGCTACTATCGCATGAGCGGTTATTGGTATCCGTTGTTAGCCGATCGTGTAAACCACACTTTCAAGCCAGGTGTCACATTTGAACAGGCCGTTAGCCTCTATGAGTTTGATAGTCGTTTGCGCGAGCTTGTATTTCGAAATATCGGACGGATTGAGGTGGCAGTGCGTACGCAGATGGCTTATGTGATGTCGATGGCTAAAGGCGGCACGTGGTTCGCTGATGCATCACTATTTACCAATACCGCGCAGCACGCCAAAACGCTTCAAAGCATCGCTGATGAATACCATCGCAGTGACGAGCAATTTGTACGGGCCTTCAAGCGGAAATACAGTGACCCCTTGCCGCCAAGCTGGATGACGCTCGAAGTGACATCGTTTGGTACAATGTCTATACTCTATCAGTATTTGAAGCCAGGTATTCCCAAGCGCGACGTGGCGGCTGTTTTTGGTGTAAGCGATACGGTGTTTGCCTCGTGGCTTCATACTCTGGTCTATGTACGTAACATTTGTGCTCACCATGCGCGTCTGTGGAACCGCACGCTTGGTGTTCGCCCACTGATGCCGCGTCATCCTCGTAACACATTCATCACTTTGCCTGCGACAGGTACACAACGTGTCTATTTCGTACTTGCCATCATTCGCTATTGGCTGAACGTCATAGACCCTCAGAATACGCTGACGCAGGACTTGCAGCTACTCTTCTCCAAATTCCCGAGTGTTCATGCGGGCGCCCTTGGTTTCCCGCAGAACTGGGAGCAGGAGCAATTGTGGCAATAATCACCATTTAGGACGGAAGGTAATACAATAATTAGGCGGCGTTTGGCTCTCAAATGCCGCATATTTGGTCCTAAATGCTTAAAATTTCTCAAAAAGCTCCACCTTATTATACATAGTTAAGGAAGATTTCGTAATTTTGCAGGAGACTAAGCCAGTCCAAGCAGCTTTAGTCATACAATGACAGGGGTAGGAAGGACAAGTGCTGTCCTGCTTAATCCTTTCTCAATTACATGTTGCATGTAAAACAATGCTTCTTCTAGGCTTTCACTCCGTGTAACAATCTCAATATGCTGGCCCCATGGAACCAGGGCAAAGGGGATTGGGAAGTCATTGCTGGCGTCATTCCAATTTTCTGAAACAGGCTGTTTCACTAATTCTCCAACGGGTCGTTGGAGTTTTAAGCGTTCTTGATTTATGGATGATTGTAATTTCGTTTGGTAAGTTACAAATTATTTTGGAATTCTACACTTCATATATTTGAAACCAAGTACTT
>CAMHTW010000013.1 GCA_946188165.1 uncultured Prevotella sp. | reverse complement strand
ATTTGAGCGAGTTGCAGGAAATAGTCATTTGACCAGATGCCCATTTCCTTGGGATTGCGGATAAATGGCAGGACGTCTGCCTTTACCTGATTGATATCTGCCGTGGCAAGACGTTCGTTCAGCTTTTCAAGGAATGAATCCTTGGTGATATCCTCATTATTGAATTCTATCGCTCGCTCATGAAGATGTGTGAAGTCAAGTGGGATGTTATGGCGGACGTACCACTCGAAGTCATACCAGTCACGACCCTTTACACGGTTCTTCCATGCTCGATAGACCAGAGCGTGCATCTTACCTGCAAAGAGGTCCGGCAGGGTGAAACAACGCGTCATGAACGACTCTGGCAGCAGGAGCAACTTCTGCTCAGTATTGAACTTCATAGGCGGTTGGGTGTCAACCTCTATTTTGATCTTGATCGATTTCTCGGTCTGGAAGGTAACATCAAACACATCAGTATTGTCCTTTAAGAAAGCGGATTCCACCTTTCCAAAGCTTTTTTTGTCCTTCTTTTTGATTTCAACATCACGACCGACAAGGGCAAACTGGTCAATGATGGGTTGGAAGTACTGAGTGAAGTCAAATCTCTCGTTAGGCGTCAGGAGAGAGAAATCCATATCCTCGGAAAATCGTTGCAATCCATGGAATATGCGTAAGCAGGTGCCGCCATAAAAGGCTGCCTCGTTAAAGAATCCGCCATTATAGAGTCCTGCCAGGATTATCTGCTGGTTGACCTCGAATGTGGCATTGCGTTTCTTCTGTTCTGTCGTCAAATCATAGGCAGACAGCATCTGGTTGAATATTTCGTTTGTACTCATTTCCTAAGATATTTTATAAGGGTAGTAACCGACTTGGCCTTTTTGCCAGCCTGAGCGTAGTGCTCGAAGATTGTAACATCCATGTTTCTGAAGTCTTCAATATCCATGCGGATGTCCTCTTCGAGATAGATCTCTACATCCTTCAGATAACGAAGATTCACCTTGGGCGAGTTGGCTATCATGTCGCAAAGAGCCTTCTCAGGTGTTGCAATCAGAAAAGAATAGCTTTGTTTGTTGATGTATGTGATGCCAATAGAGAAAGCCTCACGTGCTATGCTCTGATATTCGAAGCGTCCGACGGGTGTTTCGAAGTTGCGGGAATGCTTTACGGTCATTGACTGTGTAGTAAATACAGCTTCGGGAATTAGTCCGTAATAACGCAGGGCCGTCTGCTTAGATACATACGAGGGGGCATAGAGATGGTTCGCTATCAACTCGGTTGACAGAGCCACTCGCGACACCTTCGGGCTGACTACATAAAGCCCTTTTTTAAGACGGATGATTTGACCAGCCGCTTCAAGATTACGCACCTTCTGATTTCCAGCTTTCATATCAGGAAACAAGGATGCTACAGCCGATGTGCTGACAGGAATATTGCCAATATGTTCTAAATCCGTAATCATGATGCAAAGATAGCTATTTTTAGAATAACAAACTAATTATTCCTTGTTTTTTTATTCCTGTTTTAGCTTTTTTAATACGGTTGACCTGATTTGTTCATCTCAAATAATTGTCGTACCTTTGCAGAGGTGGTTCTATTGCTATGCAAAATATAGCAGTTCGCGGAATCAGAAACGGGTGGTGAGAGGTGCCCCATTCTTCCCCGTTTTGCCTTTATTATAGGTCGAAATGCGTTAATCTTCCAAAATCGCTTCCGAGTTACACTGTTTTTTCGTAACTTTGCCATCAAAGATGGCGAACTTACTCCGTCTCGGCATAAAAAAGATTAAAATCTTTTGTTCTGCTCTCGACTTTTCGTAACTTTGCAGCGAATTATGAAACATCTGATAATTGTGATAGTCGGCTTGCTGCTTGTGGCAGCTTGCGGACAGAGTTACGAAGAGACCAAACGTATAGCCAATGAGAATCGTCGCAAGGCTATGCGCAGGGATTCTGCAGCGCTGAAAGTGGCTGTGCTGCCTACGTTGGATTGTCTTCCTTTGTATGTCGCTGAATACTACCAGCTGTTTGACACGATTCGTGGCGGCGTCCGTCTGAAGCACTTTACGGCGCAGATGGATTGCGACACGGCGATGGAGCGTGGTCGTGTTGAGGGTACGGTGACCGACTTGGTACGTGCTATCCGTATGCAACAGCGTGGAACGAAGCTTCGCTACGTGACGGTGACGAATGCCTACTGGCAGCTTATTACCAATCGCAATGCCCGTATCCACCAGCTAAAACAGTTGGACGACAAAATGGTGGCCATGACGCGATTCTCGTTTACAGACATGATGACGGATAAGGTACGCGACTCTGTGAAATTGGAGGAGGAACGCGTATTCAAGGTTCAGATTAATGATGTCAATGTGCGGATGCTGATGTTGCAGAACAACGAGATGGATGCCCTATGGATGACGGAACCACAGGCTTCGATGGCACGAATGATGAAGCATCAGGTGGTGTTCGACTCGCGTAAGACGAAGATACAGCCTGGTGTGGTGGTCTTCCGTGAGAAGGAGATGCGTCACCCTGAACGTGCCAAGCAGTTACAACTATTCGTAAATGCCTATAATCAGGCTTGCGACTCAATCAATAAGAATGGATTCAAACACTACTGTGACCTGATAATGCGGCATTGTAACGTCAGGAAAGAGGTGGTGGATTCGCTGCCCGACGTGAAGAAGAATCCGTATGTTTACATGCAAGGCCCGCGTCAGGAAGATGTGGCTCAGATAGAGAAGTGGCTGGGAGTGAGAAAAACACCTAAAAAAGATAAGGATGGGAGCAATTGACACGTCGCTACAGCGCATCTACAACCAACTGACTACAGGCAATGCAGGGTTGGCTATTATGGAGTTGGAAACCTATCTGACGGCTTGGCCCAACCAGCAGTCGCGTGAGAAGCTGGAGACGCTGAGGAGTGAATACGACCTGATGGCCGACTACTGGATCCAGGGTGCTACCGACCCTGAGCGTGACGAGCAATACAATAGGCTGTTACAACGCATCTACGTGCTGATGGCCAATATCGCCATTCATCGCCATCTGAGTGCTACATCGTTCCTGCAGCAGCTGCATCGCAGTGCCCGGCAGACGGGACGTCCAATGAATCTGGAAATCATCCGTCAGGAGATGGAGAACTTTGTGAGCGAGGTGGCCATGCTGGAATTGGAGCCTGAGCATACCAGAAAGGAGAAAAGTCTGGCTCTCTACAAGGCGCATCAGCAGCAAATGAACCAACTGTTCAACTATATGCTGACGTCGAACATCTGGTCGGAGGGAACGGGGCACATGATGGAGGAACTATTGGTTTCGCCAACCATCGACGCTATCGACCAGCAATTGCTGGTGTCGGCTGTGATGCTGTCGTTGATGAATCGTTTCGATATTGTGAAATTCAGAACACTGGTAAGTGTATATCGACGTTCGACGGATGAGCATGTACGCCAGCGTGCCCTTGTTGGTTGGGTGTTAGGTATCGACGACGACATGTTGCAAATTTATCCTGAGCAGCGAGCATTGATAGAGGAACTGTTGAAATCGAAACGCACATGTGCCGAACTGACAGAGTTGCAAATCCAGATGATTTACACGATGGATGCCGAGAAGGACACCAATACCGTGCAACAGGAAATCATGCCTGACATTCTGAAGAACAACAGCTTCCGCGTCACGAAGAATGGCATAGAAGAGATGGAAGACGATGCCCTTGAGGACGTGTTGCATCCTGATGCTTCGGAACAGCGTATGGAGAAGTTGGAACAGTCGTTCCAGCGGATGATAGACATGCAGCGCAAGGGGTCAGACATCTTCTATGGCGGTTTTTCGCAAACCAAGCGTTTCCCCTTCTTCTACGACATCTCGAACTGGTTTGTACCTTTCTTTATACAGCATCCTGATATTGCTCAGTTTGTCGAGAAATTCGAGGACAACCGTTTCTTGTCGTCAATTATGAGCAAAGGACCTTTCTGCAATAGCGACAAGTATTCGTTTGTGATAGCCTTCCAACAGGTTGTCAATCAACTGCCTGAAAGCATGCGCCAAGCCATGAAGCGTGGTGAGGCCAGCATGGGTGATATGACAATGGACAATGAAGAACAGCAGACACCAGCCTTTATCCGTCGCAACTATCTGATGGACTTGTATCGCTTCTTCCGTCTGTTCCCCAATCGCCAGTCTTTCGTTAATCCCTTCTACCAGAAAGGACCAGAGCCTGCTATATGCTGCTTTTTCTTCTCACAACTATTCAGCGATACACCGATTGATGCCCATAAGCCTGAGGTGGTGAAAGTGATGAAAAAGCACATGTATCATCGTGAGGCAGGTTTCCTTCTAAATACGTTCCCTGAGTCGATGCGCGATGTACAGTTCTATCTGTGGCAATGTAATTACGATGAGGCTCTGCAGCTGGAACCAAACAATGAGCGTGCCTTGCTGGGTAAGGCTCGCCAGCTGTTTTCCTATGGGAGTTATGATGAAGCTAATAATGTCTATGAACGCCTGATACTATTGCATCCGGACAAGGTGAATTATATGCTTAACAAGGCTGTCTGTCTGGTGAATATGGAGGAGTATGAGGATGCGTTGAAACTGCTTTACCAACTGAACTACGAGCACGATGAGGATGTGAACATCCAAAGGGTGTTGGCATGGGCCTTGACATGTGACGGTAAGCTGGAACAGGCTGATAAGTTGTATCAGCAATTGACAAGTAATGATAGTGCTACAAGCGAGGACTATCTGAATAAGGGTTATTGTCAGTGGCTGTTAGGACGCATCAAAGAGGCTGACGCATGTTTTGACCAGTATTTTACGTTGGGTGGAAACTATTTTGAGATATTGGAAAACAAGCGATGGCTGAACCAACGTGGCATCAGCGACACGGATATTCGGATGATGATGGCTCTGATATCGCGACACGATTCTGTTCGCAGGGCAGAGGAACGGGCGGAATAGTGAAAATGAGGAATTGAGGAATTGAGAAAATGAGAAAATGAGGAATTGAGAAAATGAGGAATTGAGAGGCTACAGGAACGGTTGCAGCAAGTGAGCAAACCAACCACGGAACTTCTGCCATCCTGTACGGAATTCATCCCATGTTTCATCTGTTAGCTGGAACGACTGTTGCTTGTCGCGCCAGAACATATCGTCAAGTTCCTGCGTCGTATTCTTGTCAACAATCACCGCATTCTCCTCAAAATCACACTTCAGGCTGCGTGCATCGAGATTAGTACTACCAACGGTGCAATAACGTCCGTCGACCATCATGATTTTAGAGTGATGGAAGCCAGGCTTGTAGAGCCAGACAATAGCGCCACGCTTCTGCAGTTTGCGGGCTTGATAGAGTGCGCAATCTGGCGTCAAAGGAATATCGCTCTTTGACGACAGCATAATCTCTACCTTTACGCCACGACGAATGGCACGAGTCAGCGCGCGTGTCACAGTAGGAATGAGCGTGAAGTAGGGGTTGATGATATGGATGCTGTCCTGCGCCTGATTGATGGCGTTGATATAAAATGTACGCATAATTTTGGGTGTGATGCCAGGTTCACGATTGATGATGCCTACCATCTTACGTCCTTTGGTGGCAGTGGTGTCTGGCTTCAGGTCAGAAAAATTGGTGAGCGTACCACCACGGAAGTATTTAGCACCACTGACCTGTTGCTTGGTTGCGCGGTTCCAGATGCGGAGAAAGATGCTCTGTAGGTCGTTGACGGCATCGCCCTCAATACGACAATGCATATCGCGCCATTCGCCCACCTGTTCCGTACCTTTTATATAATAGTCGGCTACATTCATGCCCCCCGTATAAGCTATACGTCCGTCGATGACCACTATCTTGCGGTGGTCGCGTCCATAGATATGGTTGACCCAAGGGAATCGGATAGGGGAGTACTCCACAATTTCGATACCTTCCTCGCGCAGAGGCTTCAGGTGATACTTCTTTAGGGGTTGGTTGTTGGAGTCGTTGCCAAAGCCGTCGAACATAGCACGTACCTCGACACCTTCCCTGCTTTTCTCCTTCAGCAGGTCGAACAGCAACATTGCAATGGAATCGTTACGGAAGTTGAAGTACTCAAGATGGATGCTGCTCTTGGCCTGACGGATAGCTTGAAACATATCGTCGAACTTCTGCTGACCTGACAGCAATAGCGTCACACTATTGTCGTGTGAGAAACGGATATTGCTCTCACGCAGTGTCTGTACTATCAGTGAGTCGCTTGTTTGAGCATTCACTGAAAAGGGTAAAAAAGCAAAGAGGTAAAAAAGTAAAAAAAGTACGTACCTTATTATTATATATTTATATGTTATTATATATTTATATGTTGCCATTTCTCTTTAGTTCACTCTTATCTTCTACCTTTTTTCTATTTCCTCCTTTTTATCTTTTATTCTTCAAGCGATATTCCAATGGAGTCATGCCAAACTTCTCCTTAAAGATGTTGACAAAGTTCTCAGCTGTCTTGAAACCTACATTGAGAGCCAGCTCGCTCATATTGACATTCGTGTTGACAAGCAGCGTGCAGGCATGTTTCAGACGAATGTCGCGTACGACCTCAGCTGGCGTCTTGGTGGTGATAGAACGTATCTTATGGAAGAAAGGTACGCGACCCATACCCATTGCAGTTGCCATCTCTTCAAGGCTGATCTGTCCGCGGCTCATGTTTTGCAGTACAAACTGCTCCACATTGCGCATCAGTTGCTGATCCATTGATTCACTCATCGAGTAGTCGCCAATGGTGTTACCTCCATAATATTTCTCGTGCATCCAAGCACCCTGGTTCTGGGCGGCAGGTGCATTCTCGACAGGCTGCTGTTCGGTCGTGTCTTGCTGCTCTCCATCGCCAGCCTCGGTCTGAGCCTGAGCTTTCAGTTCGTCCAGGTCTTCATAAACCATGGTGGCAGTGGTCATACTGGCATTACGGCTTTCAATCATACGTGTCTCACTACCTTCAATGACATCCTGATTCATCTCGATAGGACCAAGACCCATCAACTTGTTGAAGCGCATGACGGCTTCTTGAACATTGAATGGCTTAGCCAAATAGTCGTCGGCAGCCAGCGTGATATTCTGGTCTGCCATATCCTGCTGCGTCAGCACGCTATCAGTCATCAGCACGAATTTGGTCTTGCCGCGACGGTTGTCCATCTTGAACTGTGTGCAGAGTTCGCTACCCGTCATTGGCTTCAAGTTCTGCTTACAGATGACAAGGTCTGCATTCAGTGTTTCAATATCGGGCAGGGCCTCCTTAATCGTTTCGTAGGTATGGAAATTATATACGTCGTGCAAGTGGGCATTCATGAAATTCAGGAACTCGCGGTTGTCGTCAATCAGTACAACGGCAAACTTCTTAGCCTGCGAGTCAACCTTTATAGGCTTGACATCAATTGCCAACTCACTGCTGATGTCGTAGGCCAGTGCCACCTGTCCCTTGTCGTTCAGTTCCAGACGGTCTTTAGCTGAAGAGGTAGCCTTCTTTTCAGGATTCTCCAGCGTCGATTGCATCTCAGAGATACGTGTAATGACCTGCAACAATTGGAAGTGCAGCGAGTTCAGCTGTTCGCGTCCCTCCAGCGTCTGCTCCCTTTCAGCCATACTGCCGATAATGGTTGTCATACGGGCCATGGGCTGGCGCAATTCATCACTGGCCAGCTTGATTTCCTCGCGCTGGCGTTTCAACTCATCAATGACGGCACGCTTGCTCATCCAGATATGTTTTACCTTGCCAATACCATAGCGCCAGATGATGAGGGCTACGATAGCGAGAATGACGTAGAATGTGAGCATCCACCACGACAACCACCAGGGACGTTCAATGGTGATGTCGAGTTTGCGTTCCTGATTGCTGACGGCACCATCGGCACTGACAGCCTTGACGTGTAGCGTATAGTCTCCACTGCCCAGATCCAGGAACTTTACACCGTGTAACATGGCATCACCGTTGCGCCAGTCGTTGTCGCGACCTTCCATCCAGTACATAAATTGCAGACGCTCACCCTTGTTATAGTTACCCGCAGCAAACTTGATGGTGAAAGTGTTTTGACTGTTCTTCAGCTCAATCTTACTACTCTCATTAAGTGCTGAGGTCAGAATGACACGATCGTCGTAGGCATGTCCAGTTAGGATTTCTTCTTCACCTATAAACAATTGTGTCAACATGACGCGTGGCAGTGTTTCCTGATCGTCCTTGGCTGCTTCGCGAACCCAGTTGATACCGTAAAGTCCACCGAAGAAGACTTTACCTTCATCACTTGTCGACAGGATAGCACCCATATTGAACTCGTTGCTTTGCAAACCGTCGTTGATATTGTAGTTATAGAGCCCGAAGGCGAAGGTGCCGTCCTCATGGTTGCGCTGAACCACGATACGGCTGATTCCGTTGCTGGTCGTCACCCAGATGCTTCCACTCTTGTCCTCGGCAAGGCCACAGATGGAGTTGTTGCAGAGTCCGTCGTTTTCCGTCACATAATAAAGCTCATCTGATTCTGGATTCAGCACGTTGATGCCCTCGCGCGTACCAATCCATATTAAGCCTCGGGTATCTTCGTAAACCTGTGTGATGTAGTTGTTGGTAAACGAATGCAGATTGGTGGTGTTACCCGTCAGCACCGTCTTTTTGCGTGTCGAAAGGTTCAGAATAACCAAACCTTCAGCTGTACCAATCAGCAGGTTGTTGTCAGTACCATAGTAGAGCGAGGTGATGTTGTTGGTGTTCAACATGCCATTCTCACGCGTATAGCTACTGAAAGTGTTCATCTTAGGACTATATACCTGTAAACCGCCGTTGGTAGCTATCCACAGGTTTCCTGTCTTATCAGCACAAAGGGCATTGATGTGATCGTCAATCAGCGTCTTCATAGTGTCGCGAGCTGCTGAATAGAAAGTCGTAACGCCATTTTTGATACGTGTTATACCGTTCTGCTTCGAACCTACCCATAGACTGCCGTCTGATGTTGTTGCCATACAGGTTACCTTGCGGCTGGCTAATGGTCCCTCGTAGTTGATAATACCCTTGTCGCTCGTACCATACCATAGTTTGCCGTCTTGATCTTCCGCAATAGCGGTAATATCACCTATCATGTCGGCTTCGAACTTATAGATATTTGCACCGTAGTAAGCCACGCCCGATTTTTCGGTTCCTACCCATAGCAGGTCGGTATCGTCCACATAGAGACTCTGTACGCCTATCACTTCTTGGATGATGTTTTGCTGGTCGTTGAAGCTTCGAGGAGCCACGTGTTCAACCTCGTGGGTATTGACATTCATGCGTAACAATCCTGTACGGTCGGTACCAATCCAGATGTTGCCAATGCGGTCGCCAGCCATACCATTGACGATATGGTCCATACTGATTCCCGTCAGTCCCAACTGATTGCCAACGCTGGTATCCCATTGGTTGGTGTTCTTGTTATACATCATCAGTGTGCCTTGGCCATAAAGCCAGATATTGTCCATCTGGTCGGCAAAGGCACGTAGTGACTTGCTGCGTCGCAGACCATTTACTGCGATATAATCAGTTTGCCATACGGTATGTTGCTGGTGCATGATGTCGCAGCATACCAGTCGTCCGTCTTCATATACCATAAGTGCACCGTCGCGACATTCGCTGATAGAAACGATATTGCCTTGAGGAATACCTACGGCATCATTGGTATAACCAAACTCATAGCTGGTTTGCTGTTGCTGGTTGTAAGCCACCACACCCTTGTTGGGTATTGAGACCCAGAAGTTCTTATGGCGGTCCACATAAACCACGTTGGGCTGCCCCTCGATACCCATGCGGGTATATACCTGCTTCATGTCGCGTTCAAAGTTCTCCGTCTGCGGGTGATAGACACAGAAGCCTGCCGAAGTCTCTATCCATAACGTTCCTTCAAGCGTTTCCTGCATACTGATGATGTAGCTGTCGGGAAGTGATGAGCCGTCCTGCGAGTTACACTGGAAGTTACGGAACGTATAGCCGTCATAGCGGTACAGACCAGCTGTAGTACCAAACCAAATGTAGCCACGCGAATCTTTCAATATGCAGTTTACCTGACTGCTGGTCAGACCGTCGCGCGCATCCAATGTCTTAAACAGATATACGCCGGCAACAGCCAAGGGTATTGCCAGCAATAAGAGTATGAGTATTCTTTTTAGTCTGTTCATATCTTAATATCTCATTGTCTCAATCTTACAATACGCAGGCATAGCGGTCGACGATTCCCAATAAATGGTTTCCGCTGTCCACTACCAGCACATTGTGGATTTTATATTTATTCATCAATTTCTGCACATCGGCAATCTTCGTGTCAGGGCTGACCGTCTTTGGCGTGCGTGTCATGATGTCGCTTACCGTGCGATCAAAGAACTCTGCGCTCCATTTTTCCATAGCGCGTCGGATGTCACCATCCGTAATCATACCCTCGATGCAGTCGTCCTTCATCGCTACACCCAATCCTAATTTGCCTTTGCTGACATGGATAATTGCTTCGCCCAAATGCATATCGGCTGTCAGCATGGGCAGATGCTCGGTTATCATCACGTCCTGGGCTGTTGTCAACAGACGTTTGCCTAATTCGCCGCCAGGGTGGAATTGGGCAAAATCCTGTGGCTTGAAGTTGCGGCGCTCCATCAGTGCCACAGCCAACGCGTCGCCCATCACCAGTGTTGCCGTTGTCGAACTGGTTGGTGCCAGATTCAGTGGACAGGCCTCTTTCTCTACGCTTACGTTCAGGTGGCAGGTAGAGTATTTGGCCAACAGCGACTGCGGATTGCCACTCATGGCGATGATGGGAATGCCGAAATGCAGCACCATCGGAATGAATCGTAGCAGTTCGTCGGTCTGCCCCGAGTTCGAGATCGCCACCACGACGTCGCCCTGTGCCATCACGCCTAAGTCGCCATGATAGACGTCCAGTGGATTGACAAAGAATGATGGTGTGCCAGTTGATGCCAGTGTAGCGGCTATCTTGGCACCGATGTGACCACTCTTGCCCACACCCGTTACAATGACCTTGCCTTTACACTGCATAATCAGTTCTACGGCACGATCAAAGTCGTCATCCATCTTTGGTATCAGGTCCAGCACAGCTTGTGCCTCGTCCTTAATACATTGTATTGCGTAGTCCCTTGCGTTCATTTTTGTCGAAATGTCGTTATTTCGAAAGGAGATCTTTTATAAGACCCTCCAGTTTGTCCAACTCCAGCATATTGGCAGCATCGCTCAGACCTTGGTCGGGAGTGGGGTGTACCTCAAAGAACCAGCCTGTGGCACCGAAGGCCTTAGCAGCCATTGCCATCTGGGGCACGAAACGACGGTCACCGCCAGTCTTGCCGTCAGCACCGCCAGGACGTTGCACGCTATGTGTACAGTCCATAATCACTGTCGGACACAACTCTAACATATCTGGGATGTTTCGGAAATCAACCACCAGATTGTTATACCCCATCATATTGCCACGCTCTGTCAGCCATACATCGCTGGCTCCTGCTTCGCGGGCTTTCTCCAACGGATAACGCATGTCATGGCCAGATAGAAACTGAGCCTTCTTGATGTTTACGATGCGTCCCGTCTTGGCTGCAGCAGTCAGCAGATCAGTCTGGCGGCATAGAAAAGCTGGTATCTGTAATATGTCGCACACTTGACCTGCAGGCACAGCCTGCCATGCTTCGTGGATGTCCGTCAACACACGTAACCCGTATTTTGACTTGATGTCACTCAACATTAACAGCCCGTGGTCGATACCAGGACCGCGAAACGAACTAATAGACGTACGGTTGGCCTTGTCGAACGAAGCCTTGAATATGATGTCTGTGCCCAGCCTTTTGTTGATGTCCACTAACTTAGCTGCCACAGTATCAAGCAGTTCGGCCGACTCTATCACGCACGGACCAGCTATAAATGTTGTCTTCATGATTTACTTCTTGCTATTTCAATCGCAAAGGTAAGTATTTTATTTGAAATGTGCAAGAAATAAGCACTTTTTTACATTATTATTAATAATAAGATATTTTAGCCTTTGAGATTTGAAATTGTTCCATATTTCTATGAAATTGTTTGTTTTTAACACAACAATTGATTTGAATCAAGAATTTAAGCTAAAATTATTAAAAATGCAGAGAATTTTGTTGCCTGTTAGAGTTTTCTGCCTATCTTTGCACCCGAATTTAGTAACGACTTGCGGTTTTTTATAGACCAATGGTCAAAGTTTAACACTTAAAAAGGTAAAAAAGATTATGAAAAAGATTATGATGACACTCGCAGCTGTATGTGTAGCTGCAACTATGAATGCTCAGGGTTACATCGGTGGTAGCCTCGGTTTGGATTTCCAGAACAAGCTGGTTGACAAGGATGGCAAGGATGCTACTGGTATGTTCTTCCAGATCAAGCCAGAGTTGGGTTACAACCTCGATGACAAGTCTTCTGTTGGTATCGTTCTCGGTTTCGGCGTTACAAACAACGGTAATAAGATTACTATCAATGGTGCTAATCCATTTGCTGGTCACAAGACAGATAAGAGCGCTATCCAGTTCCAGGTTGCTCCTTACTATCGTTACAAGTTCCTGCAGTTTGACAAGATTGACCTCTTCGTTGACGCTATGGTAGCTCTTCAGTACACTAAGATGGACGAGTGGAACAACACCACCTTCGGAATTGGTGTTCGTCCCGGTGTGGCATTTAATGCAAATGATAAGATCAGTTTCGTTGCAAAGTTGGGTGACGGTCTTTTCTTCGAGTCTTCTAAGGATAAGGACTCTGACGCTGTTAGCCACTTTGGCCTGAACGCCAACACATTGGCTGCCCTTGAGATTGGTATGTACTACAACTTCTAAGAAAAAGCATTATTAATTTAGCTTAATACT
The DNA here is from genome assembly GCA_946188165.1 of uncultured Prevotella sp. GTDB lineage: Bacteria > Bacteroidota > Bacteroidia > Bacteroidales > Bacteroidaceae > Prevotella. The sequence continues at coordinate 68,225 of CAMHTW010000013.1, read as the reverse complement.
TGTCCGCTCGATTCCGCAAGGTATCGGGCGGATTCTTTTTGCACATGTTTTAATTGTGTATCAAAACAAAGTTTTCGATTTTTCCTTTGGCGTTTCGCTCTTTTTGCACTATCTTTGCCGATGTTTATGCGAGTAGTCCTTATTATATTAGTCATGCAACTGCTGTTAATGCCAGTGCGTTCGCAGAATGTGTCGTTGCAATCAGACATGCTGGTTGAACGCTATAATATGGCGTGTCTCGACTTGAGGGTTGGGTTGCCTCATGACCATGTAAACGATATTTTCGTGGATAGTAAGGGTTTTATCTGGGTGTCGAGTTTTGGCGGTGGTGTCGTTCGTTACGACGGCTATGCCTTTACAGCACCATTTCAGGGCGACAGTCGGTCGTGTTTGGGCTTTGCTGAGGATCGTTGCCGGCGACTTTGGATAGCGTATGCCGAGGGGACGGTGGTTGTTGACCTGAAGAAGATGTGCCGTGTGGTGCCGACGATGAACGGTCACGGCATTGGACAACGCCTGCAGCGCCCTACGGTGAAGGTGTATTGCGACTCGAAGGGAGCCATGTGGCAGGTGGCACGCGACAGCATCTATCGCTATGAGTTCGATGAATCTGGCCGTGTGGCCAGCATTAGCTGCTGCCCCTATCAGGGTAATACGCCCGACATTGCCATCTGCGATATCGAACATAACGGCAACGTATGGGTATCGACGGCACTTGGACTGCAACGACTTCACGTGCATGGCAATAGCCTTCAGTTCAGTCCGATACACACGACGCTGCAATCCCTCAACGGTTATTTTATCACTGATTTGCTTCGGCAGGGCAATCGCGTGTGGATAGCTACCAACGAGGGACTCCATGCATACGACCTGTATAATAACACGTTGCAGACCTTCCGCCATAGTGCTGACCAACGGTCGTTGCCACACAACCACGCTACATCGCTGGCACTGACAGATGACGGGCAACTGCTGGTGGGGACGCTGCGAGGCATTTGCCTGTTCGACGCCCCACGTTCTGGTTTCGTATGCTGGAACACCACAACGACAGATTGTCCGCTGCCCAGCGATTTTATCCGCTGCCTGCTGAACTACGACGGACAATTGTGGATAGGCACTGAGACGGCAGGCATCGTGCGGCTGATGCCCAAGCCCCTGAGGCTGCAGAACTACGTCCACCAAGCAGACAATGTCCTGTCGCTACCGTCAACACCCGTGAATGCAATGTATGCCAGTGCTGATGGAACCATTTGGGTGGGGAATGTCGAAGGCGGACTAAGCAGGCTGCCAGCACGTGGACAACACTCGACAGGTCACAGTATGGTGCGCTGGACCACAGCCAACTCTGCATTGTCGCATAACTCCGTATCGGTGTTGCAGCCCGACGCTCATGGGCGGCTGTGGATTGGCACATGGGGTGGGGGCATCAATACAATTGCGCTGGAAGGAAATGCACAACCCCATCGGCTGGTGCTGCCAGCCGACTTACAACGTCAGACAGAATACGTCGGAGCCTTGGCATACGACAAGTATAACGATGCCCTGTGGATAGGTGCGAACGAAGGTGTCTTCCTCTATGACCTGAAAACTGGACGTATTGAGGACCCTTTCCCCAACAACCGCAACATCAGAGGCTGTATCGGAGCCTGTATAGATCATCACGGTCACCTGTGGATGGGCTGCCTGATGGGTGTCTGCGACATTGACCTGAAGGCTGGTCGAGCCGATAAGGGTAAGTTCCGCTATCGTCACCTGATTCATAAGTTGGATAAGCCACAGTCGCCGGTAATCGACAAGATAACCTGTATCTATGAGACCAAGGACGGCACACTGTGGCTGGGCAGCGACGGCTATGGGCTGTACCGCCGACTCACTGAGAAGGGAGGACAGGAGCGCTTTGAGGTGATGACTACCGACGACGGCCTTTCCAACAACGCAGTGAAAGGTATTGTCGACGACGCCAACGGACGACTGTGGATTACCACCAATAACGGTCTGTCAGTGTACGACCCCCATCACCACACCTTTGTGAATTATGGCGAGCGCGATGGTCTGCTGTGCCAGCGATTCTATTGGAATTCGGCCATCAAGGATGCTGACGGTGTCATCTATTTAGGCAGTATAAAAGGATTGACAGCCATACGTGGCGAGAATACGGACATTACAAGCCCAGTGCATCTCTCATTCACCCATCTGGTGGTCGATAATCAGGAGATAACCGCAGCCAATAGTTCCATCATCGATTCCGACATCTCGCTGGCTGAGAAGATACGGTTGCACGAGTCTAATAAGTCGTTCTCGCTTAGTTTCTCTGCACTGAGCTGTGCTGGTCAGACACAGCAATTTGTGTGTCGCCTGAAAGGTTTCGAGGACGATTGGACCGTTCTGAAGCCAGGCGAGCATACAGTGCGATATACGAGTCTGAAGCCTGGAACCTACCTCTTTGAAGTGAAAAATGCGACGGAGACTGGTCTGGACGGAAATACCATCAGTATTAAGGTGGAAGTGGTCCCGTATTTCTGGAAGAGTTGGTGGTTTATATTGTTGTGCCTTATGGTGCTCTCTGGCATCTTTGTCTGGCTCTACCGTCTTCGCATGGCGTCCCTTCGTCGTCAGGAGGCTGAGAAATTGATGCAGCCTGTCCGTAAGGCTTTGGAAGAAAGTGATGATCCTGTCCAGTTACAATCGCGCATACAGAATATTCTGGATACTCATGAGTATTTGATGCAAAGTTTTCATCGTACTGTAGAGGCAGATAAGCAGCAAACAGTAAAAAGCAAGGGCTTCATGGAACGTGCTACGGAAATTTTGGAGCAGAATTATGGTAACAGCGAGTTTGGCATTGATGAGTTTGCAGAAGCTTTGGGCATGAGTAGAAGTTTAGTGTCGAAGCGACTGAATCATGAAGCCGGTCAAAGCACCAGCCAGTTTATCCGTAACTACAGGTTGAGTGTTGCCAAGCGTTTATTGCTTGACAATTGGGCTAACAGGAATATCACAGAAATAGCCTATAAGGTGGGATTCAACGATCCGAAGTACTTTACTCGTTGTTTTACCCGCCAGTATGGCTGTAGTCCCAGCGCATTTGTGGGGGAGGATGAAGAGGTGGATGAAAAGTAGCTGTTTCCGGGTGTACGGATGATATAAATCAAGGATAATTGAGGTTTGTCCACCTCTTTTATTGTTTTGTCCACCTATACGGTGGTCTTTTTTTATATTTTTGCAAGCAAAACAACTGCTAACATTTATATAATAACACAATTCAAACATTAAATTCATTATCTAATGAGAAAACAAGTCTTATTCTCTACGATGCTAATGTTGGGGATGACGGGAGGATTAACTCTCACGTCAGTTCCTGCAATGGCGTCTGTGACCCAGCAGACTATCAAGGTCAAGGGTCAGGTTGTGGACCAAGACGGAGAACCGCTCATCGGTGCAACCGTCAAGGTGAAGGGCAGTCAGACTGGTGCAGTGACCGATTTCGACGGTAACTTCACAATTGATGCTGCTTCAAACGCAACACTTGTCATCAGCTATGTGGGCTTCAAGGATCGGGAGATTGCCGTCCGTGGGCGAGCTGTCATTGACAAGATTCAAATGGAGTCCGACTCCCAGGTACTCGATCAGTTGGTTGTAGTTGGTTACGGTACACAGAAGAAGGCCGACCTGACCGGTTCTGTCAGTATCGTGAATGCTGAAGAACTGAAGCGTGTGTCTAACTCCAACATTTCCACCATGCTGGAAGGTAAGGTGGCTGGTGTTCAGATTACTTCTGACGGTCAGCCGGGTGCAGACCCCGCCGTGCGTATTCGTGGTATCGGTTCGTTCGGTGACACAGCTCCCCTTTATGTCGTTGACGGTGTGCCTATGGGTACCACCATTCGCGACTTCTCGCCTAACGACATTGAGACCATTCAGGTACTGAAGGACGCTTCCGCTGGCGCTATCTACGGTTCGCGTGCTGCTAACGGTGTGGTTATCATCACTACCAAGAGCGGTAAGAAGGATCAGCCGTTGAAGGTCGATTATAAAGGATATTTCGGTATTGACAATATTTCCAGCAGCGTCTATGACGTCATGGACGCCTCGCAGTACAGTCAATATTTAGGTATGGCCAGTGCCAATAGTAAGACACCTTTAGCTGGCGGCTATAGTCTCGGAACTGACGGCAAGTACCACTTCCAAGATAATACGAATACCAATTGGTTTGACGAGGTCTTTAAGACTGGTACCCGCCAGAACCACAATATCAATCTGAGCGGTGGTAGTGCCACCAGCACTTATAACGTTGGTCTCGACTACTTCCAGCAGAAAGGTACGCTGGAGGGTGCGGGTCCTAACTACGAGCGCTTTACGGCACGTGTTAATAACACGATGGAGACCAAGTTCATCAACTTCCGTACGTCGTTGGTTTATTCGCACAGCAACCAGGACGGTATGGGTCTTTCGAACGCCTCTGAGTATGTTCAGGGTCTGTATGGCGATGTCACCAACGTGTTGCGTGGAACACTGCTGATGCAACCTACCATTAAGGCTTACGACCCTACCACTTGGGTGCTTGACGACAAGGTAGGCTCTGCCAGCAGCTATAACTACGATGCTTACGGCTATGGCGTTTACTATGATACCGTTCATGGTGATATCTCGGCCTCCAACCCACTGCTGGTCAACAATCTGCTGACCCGCAATACGATTGTTGACCGTGTAGTAGGTACTGGCTCTGCTGACGTCAACCTGCTGAAGATGTTTGGCATTGAGTCAAAGAACCATAAGCTGACCTACAAGCTGAACCTGTCGTACAGCAAGACATACGTGACAAGCAAAACATGGGTATCAGCATGGATTCAGTCAAATCGTGTCTATCTGGACAAGTCGAACGAGCGCCTGACCAAGGGCACACGCCAAATAAGCGACTTCTTGGCAGAAAATACGTTGACCTACGATGGCACCATCGGTAAGCACCACATCAACCTCTTGGGCGGTATGACCTATCAGGAGGACAATACCAACGAGATTACCGGTTGGGCAGTCAATTTCTCAGAGCCTTATTTCCTGCAGTTGCAGAATGGCGGCGACACCTATTCAAGCTCTTATGAGGCTAAGCACTCTATGGCATCGTTTATCGGTCGTCTGAACTACGATTACGATGGCAAGTATCTGCTGTCGGTTGTCGTTCGTCGTGATGGCAGCTCTCGTCTGACGAAGTCCATCCGTTGGGAGACGTTCCCCTCTGTATCTGTTGGTTGGCGTTTCGATAAGGAAAGCTTCTTCCCCATCAACCGCGACATCGTTAATATGTTTAAGGTACGCGCGAGCTATGGTGAGTTGGGTAACGAGGCTGCCGTCCTCAACTATGCCAACCTGGCAACCCTGGCTCGTAACAACATGACCTATTCGTTCGGTAATGTGCCCATTACTGGTTCTGCTATTTCTAATTTCGTCAATGCCGACATTGCATGGGAGAAGAAGAAGACCACGAACATCGGTATCGACCTGGCTATGTTCAACAACCGCTTGGAGTTCACAGCTGAGTGGTACAAGAACAAGTCTGAGGATCTGCACTACAATGTGCCCGTACCTGCAAATGCCGGTGTGGCCAACACGTCAGTAACAATGAATGCTGCCTCGATGGAGAACAGCGGTTTCGAGTTCTCTGCTACCTACCGTAATAACGACCACCCACTGAAGTGGCAGGTCAGCGGTAACCTGAGCACCCTGAAGAACAAGGTTACGTCGCTTGGTTTCGGTACGGAAAGCTACGTCACTGGTGCCTATATAACAAAGGTAGGCGAGGAAGTCGGTCAGTTCTACGGCTGGCAATATGGTGGCATCATCCGTTCACAGGAACAGCTGAACCAGCTGAACGAGATGGGACGCGTGACTCACAACAACAGCGAGTTAGCTAAGCAAAAGGCTAACCCCTCGTACGTGCCTGACCTCGTGGCTGAGGGTGGCTGGACCTACCAGGGCGGTGCCAACGTCGGTGATTGCTGGTATTATGACAGCAACAACGACGGTAAGGTGGATGCCGATGATCAGGTGGTGCTGGAAAGTGGCCTGCCCAAGGTTAGTTTCGGTATCAGTGCCCGTTTTGAGTATAAGAACTTCGACTTGGCCATCTCGACCTTTGGTGCTTTGAACTATCACGTGACTGATGACATCTATAACAGTCTGAACTCATGCTACGGTCCTGGCAATAAGGACGTAGATGTTGCTGGTGCTAACCGTTGGTCGGCTGACGGCAATACCTATATCTCAGACGTCCCACGTACCTATTATTCTAATAACGCCACATTGCCTTGGAACGACCTGTTCAGTGAGCGCAAGATTCAGAATGCTGCTTATTGGAAGATTGCCAACATCGAGATTGGCTACAACTTCCCCGACAAGTGGTTCAAGGGCGTGGTCAGCGGTGTACGTGCATACGTGTCGGCTCAGAACTTATATACCTTTACCAAGTATCATGGATACAATGTTGACTATGCCGGCGGTACTTTCACCCCAGGTTACAACTTCTGTTCGTACCCGACTCCTCGCAGTTTCATGGGAGGTATCCTCTTGTCGTTCTAATTCATCATTCATCATTCTTAATAGAATATATATCATATGAAACTATATAAATTATCATTTGCCCTGCTGCTCGGCATAGGTGCGATGACCTCATGTAGCGACAAATTGGATGTCAGCGACCCTAACCGCCAGACATCTGAGACCTTCGGTAATTCAGCCGATGATCTGGAAGAATGTGTCATCGCTTGCTACAACCACATCCGCATGGAGGGCACATACGCCCGCGTGGGTTATAATCTTGATGTCACCCGTGGTGACGAAGTATGGAACTCTTCTCAGGTTTGGTATATGCCATTCGACGATTTGAATGACCCTATCACTGACGAAATCAACCAGTGGTCGTGGCGTGACTGGTACTACACCATCAATGTATGTAATTTCATCTTGTCGCGCATTACCGATGACAACAGTACGTTGAGTGACCGCTATAAGCGCATCAAGGGACAGGCCCTGTTCATTCGTGGTCTGGCTTACTATAATCTGGCTGGCTACTATCAGAATCCTGCTCTGATTACAGATTATAACGATTATAAGACTTTGGACGGTCTGTATGCTTCCAACTATCAGGAAGGCGATGCTGATGGCAATGCTCAGTATGACCGTGTGCTCGACCAGGTGGAAAAGGACTTGGCTGAAGCGATGACGCTGCTGCCTGCCAAGACCGTTGGCGGCGAGTGGGCAAAAGGTCGCGCCACCAGTGGTGCCGCTGCCGGCTACTATGCCCGTACACTGATGATGCGCCACAAGTATAGCGAGGCTTTGGCCGTTCTCAAGGATATCATGAGTACTGCCGATGGTGGTAATCAGTTGTATGGTGAGTACAAACTGATGGCCGAATTCGGCGACAACTTCCGTGAAGGTCCTGAATACGAGAACAACGACGAGAGCATCTTTGAGGTGCAGTTCCTTGACCTGGAGTCTCAGGGTACCGACGATGAATGGACACCTGTTAACACCAGTGCCAATGCTACGCAGGGACATGCTATTGAGAGTAATTATGGTCCTGGCGACTTCGGCGGATGGGCCGACTTGTCTGTCTCTCCATGGCTTTATAACCTGTTCCTGAGTGAAAAAACTACAAATGGCTCTCTTGATCCACGTCTCTATTGGACTGTCGGAACTTATGAGCCTGCTTGGGATGGCTATGCCAATGGCAATGTCTGCTATACTGTACCTATGACAGCTGGTAACTATGTTGTCACGAATAACGGTTATGGCGGTCTGCCTATTGCCAAGAACACCAATTTCCGTACCAACCTTTACGATAAGATAGTTGTTGGTCTGCATTGTGGTATTAACCTGCGCCTGATGCGTTACTCTGACGTACTGCTGCGTGCTGCTGAGTGTGAGAATGAGGTGAACAATGGGCCGACAGCCAATGCCTACAAGTGGATAAATGCTGTACGTAACCGTGCCGGACTGGCTGATATAGATCAGAGCAAATACAATACAGCCGACAAACTGTTTGAATATATAGCAAATGTGGAGCGTCCAAGAGAGTTTGGTTGTGAGTTCGGACGTGGCTTTGACCTCATTCGCTGGGGATTCTTCTATAGTGCCGACCGCCTGCAGCAGTTGAAGGAGCATGCAGCTGTCAATTTCTGGACAAAGGCTAATTTTGACAAGGGTATCTATACCTACACCCCGAAAGATGCCGTTAACTATAATGGCTGCAGCAAGAGTTCGTTCGATACCTTCAAGCCTGGTCATGAGTTCCTGCCTATTTTCCAAAATACATTGACCCAGAACACTCATCTCAGAGGTAACTCGGCCAATAGGGACAGCAACAATGCCTCTTACTTCTCTGGAAAGGGTTGGACGGTGCATCCCGTCGTGAACCTCTAAATGGTAAAAGGTTTAACAGTAATAAAGATAAAAATGAAGATTATGAAATATCTCAATAAAATAGCAACTTCAGCTTGTTTTGCTGCACTTGGTATGCTCATGCTGACAGGCTGCGAGGGCGCGGAGCTGTATTCTATAGGCTCTCCCGACTGGATCTCGGAAAAAGTTGACTCCATCCGAAATGCCAACCAAGGTGGTGGCGAGGAAGAACTTGTAGGAATGGAGGAGGATGTCTATACCGTGGGTGCTACCGACTTTTCTACAGGCTGGTGGCAGCAGTTCTCCAAATACTACCAGATTCCAGAGAACGAGAAATGGAATGTAGTGTTCAACCTGAGCATCAATCCAAATGCTACGAACACCTATAAGAATTTTGCTCTTATCATCAGTAACGACGAAGACCGTGGCGCTACTAACTATAAGGAGTATGGTGCCATCCGCTTTGACCACCAGCCCAGCGGTAACTCTGAGTGGGGTGACGAATACATCAACCTTCATCGCGATTGGGTGGAGAGTAACCTCACGTTCGGTAGCGACACCGACAAGGGCGTCGATAAACTTGGTGGACGCGTAGTGCTGACCATTGATCGTTCCAAAGTAGATACGTTCTTTGTGAAAATTACCAATGGAACAGTTACCAAGACTTTCCTGGCACCTGAAAAGCTGCCTAATCTGAATGCTGATGCATCGAATACCACTATTCGTGCATTCCTGGTGCCTGAGGGTTCTTACATCAACTTCCTCGAGTCGAACGTCGAGCCGATTGGCGGTTTCACCTCTGCTGAGGACAAGAATCCACTGTCGATGACCTTCAACGGACTGCCTAACAAGGTGCTTGTCGGCACAAGCTTCGAGGATGCTATAGCCAATATGACTGCTACCGTACAGTTCGAGCAGGAAGTGTCAAAGGATGTGCCAGTTTCTGAACTGCAGATAGAGTTGCTGACAGATATCAGCCAGTTGGGTACGCAGAAGTTCATTGCCATCTATAACAAGACGTATAAGGGCGAAAACTGCGATAAGCCAATTCTGGCCTACGGTACCTTCGAGGTTGTGCCTCCATCGTCATTCGTCACCATCGGTGCCATCGACAACAGCGGTGATTTCTGGAGTGCTCATTCTGAGAATATCAAGGTAGAGGCTGGCGAGACCTTCGTTACCACCTTCACCAACTACACCAATGGTGCTGCTAACTGGAATAACTTCTGTGTGGTTCTTACCAGCGACGGAACTGATGAGTACGCAGTGGTACGAGCTGACAACTACGGCTGGGGTAAAGGCTATGAAAACAATCCAAACCTTGTAACCAGTGGCGGTCAGACTGACTGGGCTGCATGGCTTAAAGCTATGGACGGGGCAAAGGTGACAACATACGTGACTAATAACGGTAACGGCACAGCCGATGTAAAGGCTGTTATGGTAGGTAATGATAACATCACTTACGAGCAGTACTATAACGGCATCATCATCTCTAATGACCTGTATTTCCGCTTCACTGTTGACCACAGCCACCTGGAATTCGACACTATGATTGGTGCTGAGGACAACTCTACCGCCTTCTGGGGTGCTCACTCTGCCGACTTCAATGTGCCTGTAGGAAAGACGGTTAGCACACGCTTCAAGAACTTCACCAATGGACTGAACAACTGGAACAACTTCTGTGTGGTTCTTACCAGCGATGGAACTAACGAGTATGGTGTGGTACGTTCCGACAACTACGGTTGGGGTAAGTGCTATGAACACAATCCTAACCTTGTAACCAGCGGTGGTCAGACAGACTGGGCTGCATGGCTTAAGGCTATGGATGAAGCCATGGTAACTGTTAGCGTTACTAATAATGGCGGTTCTGTAGATGTTAAGTGTGTGATGGTAGGCAACGACGGCAACACCTATACGCAGAGCTACAGTGGCATCGCTCCTACAGATGGCGACAACGTGTTCTTCCGTATGACTGTTGATGGCAGCCATCTCGTATTCGAGTAATCCTCTCTCATTTGTGAACAACAAAATCAAAGAAAACATTTTTTTTAAAAGTAAGATAATTATGAACAAGCAAAATATAAAATATTGGATGATGGCAACAGCCTGTCTGGGTATGCTGACTACCGTGACAGGATGTAAAGAGGATGATTTCCCTGACAACGCCATACCCACAGTGATAGCTGATACACCAACGGAGTTCAGCGAACAGGTGCTGTGGCCCTCAAATCTGGTCCGTGTCAGTGTCCATGATCCCAGCGTAGTCTACGATCCCTCATCATGGTCGTACTACATCTTCGGTTCTCACCGTGGTGTTGCCAAGTCGACAAACTTGATGACTTGGTCGACTGTCAACGTTCCCTGGGCTGTTAACGGCGAGACTGGTGTCGGCAACGATGCCGCCTTCCTCACACCTGAAGTCACTACGGTGAAGAAGGGTGGAGTAGAGGTTGAACTCCCTGCTTTCAACGCTTTCGAGTGGTCGAAGAAGGCCAATGCTGCTTGGAGTGTCGATGGTAACATGTGGGCACCTGACGTCATCTACAACAAGGAGATGAAGAAGTGGTGTATGTACCTCAGCATCAATGGCGATTTTTGGTACAGCAGCGTTATCTTGTTGACTTCAGACTACATTGTAGGTCCCTACACCTATCAGGCTCCTGTGGTTATTGGCGGTTTTTCAGCTGGTGACAGCTATAAGGAGACCGACTTGGAACTGGTTATTGGCGAGCAGGAAACGTTGCCTGCACGCTATGCTACCGGCACAGAATGGGGTAACCGCTATCCTAACTGTATCGACCCATGCGTGTTCTACGACGAAGAGGGCAAACTCTGGATGTCGTACGGCTCATGGAGTGGTGGTATCTGGATGCTTGAACTGGACGAAGCTACAGGTCTTCGCGACTACGATGTCACCTATGCCCAGCAGGGCAATGGCGACGACATCACCGTTGACCCCTATTTCGGCAAGAAGATTGCTGGTGGCCACTATGTGTCGGGTGAGGCCAGCTATATCGAGTATGTTGACGGCTACTACTACTTGTTTATGACCTATGGTGGTCTGATGGCTGGTGGTGATCCTGATGACTACAACAACGGTGGTTACCAGATGCGTATGTTCCGCTCTGAGAAGCCCGACGGTCCATACGTTGACAGCAAGGGCGGTAATGCCGTGTTCAGCAGCTACGCACTGAACTTCGGTCCTAACGAGAACGACGGCAACCGTGGTGTTAATATCTTCGGTGCCTATGGCGAATGGGGCGGTCAGGCCACTGGTGCTTGGGCTGAGCGTTCGCAGGGTCACAACTCAGTGATTGCTGCTCCTGACGGTCGTACCTATCTCGTCTATCACAGCCGCTTTCAGGGACAGGGTGAAGGTCACGCCGTGCGTGTTCACCAGATGTATCAGAACGAAGACAAGTGGCTGGTTGCCGCTCCATTCGAGTACACTGGCGAGATAGCCAAGAGTGCCCAAATAGCCAATGAACAACTCATTAGCAAGAGTCAGATAGCCGGTAACTACAAGATGCTGGTTCACCGCTATAAGCTGAACCACCTTACCAAGGAACTGGCTACGCCTGTTGACGTACAGCTCAATGCCGATGGTTCGATTAGTGGCGCCTACACAGGTTCCTGGACAGCTAAAGACGGTACTTCTTATGTCAACATCACCCTGAATGGTGCTGAATATAAGGGCGTCATGGTGCTGCAGACACTGGAGCCAACCAATAATCAGGTACCAGCATTCACAGGTTTGAACGCTGCAACAGGTGTGACGGCATGGGGCTATAAAGTCGTCGAGGAATAAATGATAATTTAAATATAATAATCATCTGTGGTGCTCTTCGTGAGCACCACACTTTTTAAAAAAGACCAGAATGAGATCCGTCCTGTTTTTCCTGATGACTCTCGTGTCCGGCTACTCTATGGGGTATTCGTTGAAACGAGTCAGCGTGCATGATCCCAGTATCGTGTGGGATTCTGTATCCAAAACGTATTACATCTTTGGGTCTCATCGTGCTACAGCCAAGACAACCGATCTGATGCGATGGACCACGCTGACTGCTCCTTGGGCTACTGCGACCAGTACGAATGCAGCTAATAACGTGGCATTTACCTCACCTCAAGTCACAATAATCAAGAAAAACGGAGCAGAACTGAACTTTTCATTCAATGCGATGGCATGGTCGAAACGCGGTAATACCAACTATTCTGTTGATGGCAACATGTGGGCTCCGGACGTCGTCTATAACAAAGCCATGCAGAAGTGGTGCATGTACCTCAGCATCAATGGCGACAACTGGTATTCCAGCATCATTCTCCTGACCTCAGACAAGATTACAGGTCCTTACCGCTATCAAGCCCCCGTGGTGATAAGCGGATTCCATACCAGTACATCCTATAAGGATACTGACTTGGAGATCGTTATCGGCACACAGCCGTCGCTACCCTCACGCTATGCTGTCGGCAACAACTGGGGGCGCCGCTATCCCAACTGTATAGACCCTTGTGTGTTCTACGACGAAGCGGGCAAACTATGGCTGTCGTACGGCTCATGGAGTGGTGGCATCTATATGTTGGAACTCGACGAGCAGACCGGTTTACGCGATTACGATGTAGAATACAGACTGACGGGTTCTGGCGACGGCATTACCGTAGATCCGTATTTTGGCAAAAAGATTGCAGGAGGATACTATGCATCGGGTGAAGGCAGTTATATTGAGTATATCGGCGGCTATTACTATCTGTTTGTCACTAATGGCGGCCTGGCGGCGGGCGGTGTGGCCAACGACTACAACAATGGCGGCTATCAGATGCGCGTATTTCGCTCTCAGAATCCTGACGGACCGTATGTCGACAGCCATCGTCAGGCAGCACTTTATCCCTCGTATCTGCTGAACTTTGGTTTGAGGGAAAATGATGGCAACCGTGGTGTCAACATCTTTGGTGCCTACACATCGTGGGGCAGTCAGGTAACTGGCAATATGGGTGAACGGTCGCAAGGGCACTGCTCCATCATTGCTGCCGACGACGGTCGTGCCTATCTGGTCTATCACACCCGTTTCCAGAACTGGGGCGAAGGCCATCAGGTGCGCGTCCACCAAGTGTTCCAGAACAAGAGTGGCTGGTTGGTGGCAGCGCCTTTCGAATATACAGGCGAACAAGTGAAGAGTGCCGACATCGCCACCACGCAGCAGATAGGTACCGCCAAGATAGCCGGTAAGTATAAACTGCTGACCCATAACTACAAACTGGACCATACTGCGAAGGCAATCTCAGCACCTGTTGATATTGAACTGAAGAGCGACGGTACCATCAGCGGTGCTGTTACAGGAACCTGGAGCATTGAGGAAGGTACGTCGTATGTCACCATCCAGACAGGTACTTCACTTTATGATGGTGTTATGATAGAGCAGACGTTAGAACCTACCGACCGTAAGACACCGTCCTTTACTGCTTTGTGTACTGCTACAGGCGTCACAATTTGGGGTTACCAGACTGAGGCCTCTACAGGTATTGCCGACATTGTGACTGACCGCGTTCAGAAAGCCGCAACCATCTACGACCTTCATGGCCGACGTGTTCTCCAATCGCAGCGTCCTGGCATCTATATCCGAAATGGCAAGAAATATGTAATAAGATAAGAAATATGAAGAGAATACTATTGATGGGACTACTGCTTACAGCCGTTTTGGCTCTCTCTGCCCAAGGACATCATCGCAGACGTGCAGGGTTTCAGACCGACACCCCCATGGTACATGACCCTGTCATGGCCTACGAAGACAGCACGTGGCACCTCTTTGCTACAGGCATGGGCATTCAGCACATGACGTCCAAGGATTGCAAGACGTGGACTGTCAGTGGTCAACCCGTCATGTCCGTGATGCCCCAATGGACGCACGACTCAGTGCCTGGTTTCCAGCATCATGTCTGGGCACCTGACGTTATCCGTTGGCACAATCGCTGGTGGCTCAGTTACAGTTGTTCTACCTTTGGCAAGAACGGTTCTGCCATCGGCCTGCTTTCGGCTCCGTCGCTGTCGTATCCTGTTTGGAACGACGAGGGCTGTATCGTCACCTCTAAGGAAAAACGCGACAACTGGAATGCCATTGATCCCAACTTCGTTATCGACAGTCAGGATCATCCATGGCTTGTATGGGGCTCCTTCTGGGATGGTATTCAGTTGGTGCGTCTTGACACGACGATGCATGTTGCCACAGGCGAACAGCCGCGTACCATAGCCCGTCGTTACGACCCGGCTTCCAAGAATGTTGCGCCCAATCCTACCTCAAAATATGCAGGTACCAATGCCATAGAGGCACCGTTTATCTTCAAGCACGATGGTTGGTATTACCTGTTTGTTTCCTGGGACTACTGTTGTCGTGGTTCAAAGAGCAATTACCGCGTCGCCGTAGGGCGTAGCCGCCATGTTGATGGGCCATACCTCGACCGCGACGGCAAAGATATGGCAAAAGGCGGTGGCACGTTGTTCTTAGAGGGTGACAAGCAGCAATTCGAGGCTGCCGGTCATTGTGCTGCCTATCATTATAATGGCGAGGACATCTTTATCTGTCATGGTTACAGCATAGCCCATAAAGGGGCATCCATTCTTATTCAACGGCCTATCAGCTGGAGTGTTGACGGTTGGCCGTGCTTACTTGATAATTGACAATTGAAATTAATCATTATGCAGCGTATAATCATTCTCACATTTTTCATTTTCATTTCTTATTTCTCATTTCTCATTTCTCATTTGCCAACGGCAAGTGCGCAGACGTCGTGGACGGCTGATAATGGTAATGGCACGTTTACCAACCCCCTGTTCTACGATGAGTTTTCCGACCCAGATGTCATTCGTGTGGGCGACGACTACTATCTTGCAGGAACGACGATGCATACGGTGCCAGGTTTGGTCATCCTGCACTCCAAGGACCTTGTAAACTGGGAGAATATCTCGTATTGTTTTGACCGTTTTGACTTTACTGACGACAAGTTTGCCCTGAAGAATCATCAGGAGATTTACGGTCAGGGCATCTGGGCACCAGCCATCCGCTATGCTAACGGGCAGTTCTATGTCTTTTCAAACGTCAACGGTAAGGGGCTGCAATGCTTTACTTCCAAGGATATCCGAGGACCTTGGACGCATCACAACATGCAAGGAAATATCTACGACCTTTCTGTACTCTTCGATGATGACGGCAAGATTTATGCCATCCACAAGTATGGTGAGGTTCATTGCACGGAGTTGAAGCCAGATATGAGCGGCCCTGTAGAGGGTACCGACCGTGTCATTATTCCTGAGGGCAGCGGCATTGGTGAGGGGCACCACATGTATAAAATCAATGGCATGTATTACCTTATCTCTACCGACTATTTACCAAACGGACGTACGCTCTGCTCACGTTCGAAGAGCATCTGGGGACCCTACGAGACCCGTGTCATCACTGCCGATGAGACTTACGGCTATCATGGCGTAGGGCGCACTATCGTGCCTCGTGGCACGAAATACCGTATCGGCGAGGATGGCACGAAGTTTGGCATCGCACCAGCCAGTGCCGATGCCACAGGTTGCGATAATGCCCATCAGGGCGGCATCGTACAGGCCAGTGACGGTTCGTGGTGGGCCCTGCTCATGCAAGACTTCCACTCCATTGGCCGTACTGTCTGCCTCATGCCGATAACATGGAAGGATGGATGGCCCATGATTGGTCTTGAGGGTAACTTGGGACGTGCACCACGCACGTGGTTCAAGCCCATGTCTGCTGCAACTCAATCACAACACACTGTACCCTATGCCCCTTACAATCGCAATGAGGACTTTAACGGTAAGACGTTAGGACGTGTGTGGCAGTGGAACCACAATCCGGACGACAGCAAGTGGAGTCTGAAGAACGGACACCTGCGCCTGCAGTCAATGCCTGCCGAACAACTGATGTGGGCACGCAATACGCTTACCCAGCGTGTCATCGGTCCTACGTCTGTGACCACTGTCGAACTCTATACCAAAGGTATGAAGGATGGCGACGTTGCTGGTCTTGGCAATATCAATGTGCCCTGCTCGTGGATTGGTGTCGTGAAGGATGGCAAGACCCTGACGCTGCGCTGTTTCGAACAACTGACCAACGACACCGTCATCGTCTCTGTTACTGCAGATTTGCCTGGCGGCAAGATATACCTTCGCTGCATTGGCTACTACGACAACAATCAGGCGCAGTATGCCTATTCTTTCGATGGTGATAACTACTCCATGCTGGGTCGCATGATGCCACTCACGTATCAGCTCATCTCCTTCCAAGGTTCGCGCCATGCCCTCTTTGCTTTTAACCATAAAGGTCTGAAGGGTGGCTATGCCGAGTTCGACAACTTCACCGTCGTTGAGCCCAAGGCCGACCGTAGCAAGAATATCCCATACGGCAAGACTATCCGCATCATCAATAAGGCTACCAACCGTCCTGCCATTGCGCTGAAGCATGGCCTGCTTCATGACACCCATGTCGGCGACAACAGCAGTCTGACGAAGTTCAAGGTGACAGACTGCGGACAGGGCCGCGTCGCGCTTCAGTGTGCCGATGGCCGTTACGTGAAAGTCTATGGCGACGGTTTGCCTGGCGACGTGCGCTTTACTACCAATCCAAAGGAGGCCGAAACATTCCTGTGGCAAGACTATCTCGACCACGACTTCATGCTCCTTTCGCTGAAGAATCACAGATACCTGGGCAAGAGTCCCACAACGGGCAGTCCTTATTCTATGGACTTTGCCGGTCCAGACCCAGACCGTCGCAACGGTGCCGTGTTCCATTGGGAAGAATAATACGAAGCATCAGAATGACAAAAAAAACTGGGACTCCTCCTTTTGAGTGAGCCCCAGTTTTTTCTTGTATCAGCCTTCTTACCTCTTACTTCTTACTTCTTAATCCTATACAGACGGAACGACATCGCCTTCAACTGGTCGTTCAGCACGGTCTGCTTCTTATCCTCAGTACATGGTACGGTCAGACTGACGGGATGAATCTTTTCAGGCTTGTCCAGCGTGTTCTCGTCCTCCATTCTGCCGTTTGTCCAGAGTTCCAGCACGTTAGCCGTGCGCTCGCCCTTCATGCCCTGCAGGTTGATGCTGACGGATTGTGGCTGCTTCGAGGTGTTCACTACCTTGACGATAATCTCGTCAGTAGTCTTGTCATATACGGCCGATGCGAAGAGTCCGTTCTGTCCCTCCTGATTGGCAACAGGCACGGCTACGGTCTTTTTGCCTACCTGTTTGGGGGTGGTCAGCTGCAGCACGTTGGTACCCTTGTTCATCGTGAACATCTGCTGTACGTAGTAGCTCACGCTCTTGAACATGCGCAAGTTGTCGTACCATATCATGTCAGGACGCCACTGCCAGCCATCGACGTGTGCAAACAGCGGGGCGTAGGTAGCCATGTGTACGATGTCGGCATTACGCTCGATACCCGTCATGTGGGCAGCCTCGTAGAGTGAGGTCTCGTAGTGGTTCCACTTCTTGCCCTTGCCGTGGCAGGCATATTCGCCGGCAAAGACCTTCGGACCCTTGCGGTCGTACACGTCGTAGCGCAGACCATGGCTCAGGAACCACTCTTCGTTACGGTAGTAGTGCTCGTCGTAGAGGTCAACCTTCAGCTCCTTCATGCGAGGCTGCAGCAGGTCGAAGTCCCAACCCTCTGAGTTCGGACCAGTGGTGCCGATGAGTTTCAGGTTAGGATACTTGGCACGCAAGGCATCGCTGAACTTCTTCAGACGCTCTGTAAACACTGGGCCATAGCCGCCATGCTTCTCGTCGTAGTCCCACTGCTCATTGCCCACGCCTAAGTATTTCAGGTTGAATGGCTCAGGGTGCCCCATGTCGGCACGCACCTTGCCCCACTTGGTGTTGACGTCGCCATTGGCAAACTCAACCAAGTCCAAGGCATCCTGAATATAGGGACCAAGATCCTCCAAGGCTACGTGTACGCCAGGCTTGGTGGGGTCGGGGTTCTGGAACTGGCAGCTCAGTCCGCACGAGATGA
Organism: uncultured Prevotella sp.; assembly: GCA_946188165.1. Classification (GTDB taxonomy): domain Bacteria; phylum Bacteroidota; class Bacteroidia; order Bacteroidales; family Bacteroidaceae; genus Prevotella. Next base: position 49,803 of record CAMHTW010000013.1, on the reverse strand, counting down.
CGGGCAGCGGTTCGGCACCGATGTCCTCGGCCAGCTGGAAGAACTCGAAGAATCCCAATCCGTACGACTGGTAGTAGTCGGGGAAGTAGCGGTGGTCGAAGGTGTACTCCCAGCGGTTATGGTTCAGCGGACGGTTCTCAACGGGGCCGACACTGTTCTTCCACTGGTAGCGCTCGTCCAGCGTGCAACCCTCTACGATGCAACCGCCGGGGAAGCGGAACACGCCAGGGTGCAGGTCTTCCAAGGCCTGTGCCAGGTCGCGTCGCATGCCGTTCTCACGGTTCTTGTAGGTATTGACGGGGAATAGCGAAATGTGCTCCAGACATACGCTGTTCGGTCCGTGCAGGTAGATGCGTAACTTGGCATGCTGCATCGTCTTCTTCGGTGCCAGCGTGACGGTATATTTCTTCCATTCCGTTGAGGTGATGTCCAGTTTCTGCTCAGCCAGTTCCTGACGTTCGTCCATCGTGTTCTCGTCTATCAGCTGTACGCGGATGGTCGCCCTGTTCTTGGGCGCCTTGGCCCATACCGAGAAACGGTACTGCTCACCCTTCTTCACGCCGATGCCGAAGTAGCCCTCGTTCGTCAGACCTGTACGGCGGTCGCGATGACCTGGATCACTCAGCTCCACATAGTGCGGACAACGCTGGAACGGACCGTCGTCCTTCACGTCCACACATCCAAACGACTGCCAACCCATCAGGTGCTGTGGAAACTCGAACGAGCGGTTCTTCACCAGTTCACCATACAGTCCGCCGTCAGCGGCATAGTTGATGTCCTCGAAAAAAATACCATACATGGTCGACTGGACCGGAGCCCCCAGCTTCTTGGTGTTCACGTCCATCGTCAACTGAGCCGTAGCCATCAGGGTCATACCCATGACGGTAGCCAATGATAATAACCTTTTCTTCATCTTTTTTTTGCTTCTTTTTATCGTGTTATTTAATAGTTTGTTTCACTTTGCAAAGATAAAAAAAAAAGAGCGAACCACAAAAGATTCGCTCGCTTTTTTAAATCTTTTATGTCAATACTTATAAAAGTTCCATGACTGTCCGCCCTTGGTCAGTACAAGACGGTCATCTGAAAGTGTGACAACTTTCAGGCGGATGTTGTTTATGGGGTGGAAACCGAATGATTGCTCGACAACTATCGTGTCGCTCTTTTCTCCTTTTTGTGAGTAGCACTGCATGAACAGACTGTCGCCTTGGTGTTGGAAATTACCATAGATTTCACCAATTTCAATGTCTTTCAGATGAGTAATGGACCCGGAAAAACTGATGTATTTGGAGTCGGAACCATCCAAGCGCCACTGACCGAAGAGATCACCAGCGTCACCACCCTCCTGACAGGCGTTCAGAAGACAGATGAAAGAGATAAGAGGTATGTAGAATTTAAAATATTTTGCCATGATAACCTATTTTTAAGTTAAACGTGTTGCAGTTGCCGTAGATGTTGCCATTGTCAAAGGCATAGGCAGCAGAGAACTGCCAAGGGCCAAAGGTATAGATGCCTTGCAACATGGCATCGAACGAGTGGCGTTTCGGAACCAGAGGAATGGCGTATGTGCCCCATCCTTCGCGATACGAACCTTTGACAAGATACGACAAACGGTCCGTCAGTTCGCCATTGACACCCACATGCCATGCTTTTACGCGGTTGTCGCGGAAATCAGCAAAACCGTCCTTGTTATAGATGGGGGAGGTGATCAGGCTGTTGCCAAAAGCCATACCGTAGTGGTCGTAGGCTCCGTAGAACGAGTGGTTGTAGTAGTTGTCGTCACCCGTTACGAGGTCGGTAATCTGACTGCGTACAGGTTCTGGAAAGTCGCCACTATCCCAGTGCAGCGGACCCGACTGGTTGGTGGTTTGCAGGTATTCCACGACGGCCCCTCTGACGTACTGGCGTCCTTCGGCTCTGTTCTTATACTGTAGGCCCCACAGACCATCGAAACCGTTACCTTTGCGCATTCCTGAGCCATCCTCGAAAATATCGTCCAGATAGGCCTGCAGTTGATGCTCCTTTGTGATGTTCCAACCCAATTGAATGGTCATTGAACCGAGATGATTGCCGAAAACCCAGTCTTCCATAGCATCGTTCTCAAAGTAGTTGCTGTCGCCAACGGGGATAATCATCTTCCAGAAGGCCTTCAGGTTGGCTGGCTTCTTTTTGGACTCCAACGTTCCACCCTCCGTAGAATAACCAGTACCGGCAAACATGCCCACATGCTCTATACCAGCAGTGATGAAGAATTGCTTTTCAGGATTAGTACGGAAATAAAGGTGTTTCTGATGATAGAGGGCACCAGTGGAATAGTGCCAATTGCCACTGCCCTCACGATAGAATTGTTTTTCCCTATAGTCACTATCCATCAGTTTGCCGTAGCCGAAATCAGCATTCACCTGCAGCCATCCCTCGGTGTAAGGTACGGTCCAGAATCCATTAGTACCCACATGGACTTGCGGGATGGGTTTTGCATTATTGCCCTTGGCAAAGGCACCGCTCGACAATAAGGGATCGCGCAACACTGGTTTCAACTCTCGGGCTCCGGCTTCGATGAAGAAATCTTTCCAGCTCAGGTTAACGTAACACTGTTGCAGATAGGCTTTGTGGTCGGCATGCACGGAGGCTATAGCATCAACAGAGCCTGACAGCTTCCAGTCTGCTGCCCACTGGTGTTCTATGTTAACAGCTCCACGCATATAAGCAGTGTTTGGCCTCGACGCCAATGTATGATAGCGGTTGGTGGAAAGTTGATAGGCGGTGAAATCACCTGAACCAACTGCGGTCTCCGCCGTTAAGTCGTAGTCAACAGTCGTCTGTGCCTCTGTCGTACTCAATGTCAATAGGCTAATACAAAAAATAAGTATTCTTCTCATTATAAACTTACCAAAAATGCTCCAAGTAGATATATGATCATATGCAATTGCTCATTGTTATTTATTATATAACTAACAATTCCTGCTTTTATTGTATGCTTTGCATAAAAAAATAGATCTACCAGTTTTTCTCCACAATACAACGTATCGTTCATGGTGTGTTTGCTCTGGAATTTATATTCTGGACAGTTTAAGACACCCCAAATGTGGTTTGTCTACAGCTGACTGAATAGGAACTGCTGATTGGTGTATTCCCAGCGGAGTGTGCCGAAACGGATGAGGCGAGCCATGAGGGTGATGACTTTGTGACGCGGAAGTCGCGACATACGTACAATTTGGTTCAGTGTCATTGGACTCTGAATGACGTCCAGCAAGCGACGGATGTCATCATTGTAGGTAATCATGGCACCTTGTGGCTTCTGCGACTCCCGCCATAGTGCCAGATGAACAGGCGAAGCCACAATATTCTCGTCGTTGATGCGGATATAGGCCCGCAACCGATTCTCTTCGTCCAGCGCACAGACAGGTCGCTTTGTTGATGGCGGTACGGTGGCTACCACAATGTTTCTCCCGTCCACATGATAGGTGTCGAACTTGATGCTTGCCTCGGGCTTGCAGTATTTGTAGGCCGCCTGGTGCATCATGTATATCTCCTCCTCGCTGCGAACGCCAGACAGATGTCCATCGTCGCGCACGCCAATGAGCAGTCGGCCGCCATCGGTATTGGCAAATGCCGACACCGACTTGGCCAGTTTGCAAGCATCAGCCACACGGTATTTGAAGTCCTGCTGCTGGTGCTCGCCCTCGCGAATCATGCTGAGAAGATAACGTTTATCATCCATAGCTGGTGCAAAGATACAAAAAATATGGAAGTTGGTTACTGAACTAACCAGGAGTTTTAGACAGGATCCGCAAATATCGTGTTAGGCCGGTTGATGAGCTCCTCTATATAGCGTTTATGCACCTGGTCGGCCTCAGTGATGACGAAGGGTAGCTTCTTGGCACTGAAGTAGTTCTGCACCCACTTGACAATGGCCTCACCAGGCCAGTTCTCAATGCCCACGCGACAAGCCATGTGACGGGCCAGCTTCTCGTCGATATACGTGTTGAGCACCTCATAGGCTACGGTATAGTTAACATCGTATTTCTTCATATACGCATACAGGAACTCGCCATAGTATTTTGCCCTTAGCCAGTCGTCGCCTAGAATCTTCATCAGTCCGTCATGAATGCGCTTGTAGGCTTCCTCGCTGGGTCTGATATGGAACTGTGGCACGTTGCCTGCCAGCAGCACCTTCATGTTGATGCCGTTCTTGTGGTGCCGCTGGTTCTCGCTGATCTTGTCGTGGTCGTTTTTGTTGGCCAATGCGTTAGCCTTGCAGTCAAACAACGCGTAGGGAATGGCAGGTTCCTCTATCTCCTGACTGTCTGTCAGAACATAGCGGTCGCCCACGAAGGGCGACATGAAAGCCTCCATCTTCTTTGTTTCTTTATCGCGTACTATACGGAAAGCCTCCGACCGCTCTATAAGTGCGGTCAGTTCAGAGTCCTGCTTGAAGCCCAGCGCCTTGCGCAGTTCGTTGAAATGTTCCTTGCGGTAGGCCAGTGTCACGTCATCCATGTATTCGTACGCTCCATCGAAGAGGTACTTGATTTTTCCTATCTCTGTCCACGAGAGCTTCTGTGCTCTCCAGTGTCGGTTGTAGCTCCTGGCCGTTGTTGCTGCCAGCGCTATGTCGTTCTTGTATATCATATTCAATTATACCATTCTCATATACGTCATGATAGACCACTACAGGTCTATCTATGACTAGAAATTCCTATTTATAGGAATATAGTTTATATAAAGCAACTATCGGTAAATTCCGAATCTCCATATCATTTTGCAAAGTTACGAATAAGCGAGCAAAATGCAAAATAAATCACCATTTATTTTTCGAGCGAAAGTAGAATCGCAGCACAGCTTCAATTCTGCGTAAATTCGACTTGAATTCTGCGTAAATTCGACTTGAATTCTGCGTAAATTCGACCCGAATTCTGCGTAAATTCTCCAGGGTACGGCACTTTAGACCCGTGCTAACGTCATCTTTGAGGTGTTCCTACGTCATCTACGACTCGTTCCGATGATACTTTAGGGGGGTAAAGTATCGTGACTACGACCGCAAAGTGACGCATCTACAACCGCAAGGAACGTCACTAACGACCCTAAAGTATCGTATCTTTCACAAGCCGCGACAGAATTATCATGTTTTTTTCGAAAATCAATCCTGTCTCCGTAACCTCACTTATATCAGTCTTCAGACCTCAGATATCTTACATCAGCCTTCTTCACTCTTCCTTCTTCTATCTTCCCTCTTCCATCATACATGATAATATGTCTCCTCGTCTATCTCAATTCTCTTAGTTCCATTAACCATTTTGACTAAAATTTGGTTATTGCAATAAGTTTGCCGTTGGCAAGAAGCTGCCTCTTTGCCAAAATAAAAGGTGAAAGATTTTGTGATTGATTCTTGTATATCTTAATAAAAATGTGTACCTTTGCACCGTTTTTTATGGATTTGACGATGTTATCAACAACAATACAAAAAAGATGGTGGAACACACGGTTCTTGCTGTTGTTCGGATTATCGGTGGTCAATCTGCTGTTTATGCATGGTCAGATGGCTATGACGGTGGAATATGAGTATCCGTTCAAGGTGGATGCCATACTGAGCAATGTGTTCTCGTGTTTGATTGACGCTACGTTCTTTTTCCTGCTGAGTATGCTGCTGACGCGGGGTAGGGTGAAGGGCAGTCTGCTGCTGACATTCGTGCTGACGGCACTGCTCTCGTTCTGCAACGTGCTGTATTCGCGCTTCTTCGGCCATTATCTGCCCAACCTTGCCTTTCTGCAGGTGGGCAACCTGTACGACAACGACGTGATGGGTAGTGCGTTGACAGGTTTCCGTTGGCAGGACCTGTTCTATATCCTTTGGGCCGTTCTCTTTGGCTGGCTGTATAAACGCTACAATAAAGTGGAGCTAAAGACGCAATGGCTGAAGGCGATGGGATGGCTGTGGGGAGCCATGGTGGCTTCCGTATTGGCCTTTATCATCGTGTTGGGTCTTTTTCATGACCACAACTTCGAGACGTCGTTTATCCGATTCTCTCCGATAAGGGTACAATATACGCAGGCACCCAACAATATGCTGTATCGCAGCGGGTTCCTTAGGCGTGCACTGGTGTGCTACGATGACTTCACGCAGAAGGAGTTGGAGTTGGACGAAAGCCAAAAGAAGGCTATCAGACAGGAATATACGGACTATAGCCAACGCACGACGACAGCCACTGTCAAGGGCACCAAAAACCTGATATTTGTGATAGTGGAGTCGTATCTGGCAGAGACCTCCGACTTGGTGGTTGACGGCAAGGAAATTACGCCGTTTATGAACCGTCTGAAGCGTGACAGCGCGGTGTATTATAACGGACATGTACGCCCGAATATCACCATTGGTGAGTCGTCCGACGGACAGTTGATCTATATGGCGGGACTGTTGCCCATGAAGTCGGAGATTACTGTCAATATTGCCAAGGACAAACGACTTATCGGTCTGCCTGAACTGCTGAAGCAGGCTGGACGCATGAAGCAGACGCAAATCATCGTACCGACATCGCCAACGTTCTGGGAACAGGACAAGATGAACGAACGGTATGGTATAGATACGATGTACTCTAAGTTTGACTGTCCGAAGGAACTGCATGGTAATGAGGACTTGAACGATGAGCAGGTGTTCGAGTTGGCTGTGCGTGAGCAGGCAAAGGCGTCGCATCCCTTCTTCTCACTTGTGGTCACTATGTCGATGCACAACCCCTACAATAAGTGTGTGGAGCATGGATTCACCGTCAGTGACAAGAGCTATACAGCGGAGTTCCTGAACTATCTGGTGGATTGTCATTATACAGACCTGCAGATAGAGAAATACATCAATGAACTGAAGCGACAAGGTCTCTACGACAACAGTGTTATCGTCATCACTGCCGACCATCACGCCCATGCCGTACATCTGGGTATGGCCGAAAGCAGGGTGAAAAAGGACCTGCCGCTATACATCATTAATGGCGGTATAGACAAACGCCAGGCATGGACGGGTTTCTGTAACCAGCTGGATGTCTATACCACATTGTTGGACATGTATGGCGTGCGTTCGGATTGGCGCGGACTGGGCCATACGCTGCTGAACGGGAATTATAAAGATTATCCTTTAGACAGACTGTACATGCTGTCCGACTGGATAATCAGAAGCAACTATTTTGGAGGTCAATAACAGGAATCAGTCTGCAAACCGAGTCAGTACCTCTTCGGCTTGCGCATTGGCGCGCTCGCTGGTAAACATGCGGACAACACGATCCTTGCCAGCGGTGGCATATTTCATGTACAAATCTCTGTCGGACAGCAAACGGTCGATGGCTTCGGCGTATGCCTTCACGTCACCTAAGGGAACCTCGATGCCCGTCTCGCCACCTACCGACACCCAGTTAACACCAGACCCCTCAATGGTGAAAGTGACAGGTACGCTACCGCAATACATGGCCTCGGCAAGGGCGATGCCAAAAGCCTCCTGCTTGGTACACGAGGTGAAGGCAAAGATGTCGGAGGCGTAGTAGTAGCAACGCAGATATTCGTTGGGAATGCGTCCGATGAATTTGATGCGCTCAGAGTGGGTCATCGCCTTCAGACGTTCAGTCTCAGGGCCTCGTCCACCAATGAGGATGATGCAATCTGACTGGATGTATTTCTCGGCCTCAATGAGGTAGTCGATGCCTTTGTAAGCAGCATGACGACCCACGAAGAACACAATCTTCTTATGATGGTATTTCCGACGAACTTCCTCAATGGTCGTCTCGTCGCCTGCACGCCACACAAAATCGCTCTTGATGATGCCGTTGGCCACCACTTCCGTCTTGTCGCGATAGTCGTAGATGGGACTTGACGGGTGGATGTAGTTAGGACTTGTGGCCAGAATAAGGTCGGCCTTACGGAGTATGACCTTTTCGAATTGCTTGACCATCTTATAAAGTATGCCTTTACCCAAAATGTCGGAGTGCCATAGCAGGACGAGCTTGACGTCTTTAGGCGTCAGCTTGGCCGTGATAGGATACAGGAAAGGGTTGGGACAATGCAGCAGGATGATGTCAGGCTGCTCTTCGTAGATGATTTTCTTCAGGTAGTGATAATATGAGAAGGCAATATCCTGACTGGCTATTTTCATGGATGACGCAATACGGTAAACCTTGACGCCGTTGACTGTATCGAGACGGGTAATGCCATCCTGGCTAAAGCATACGACGACTTGCTCGAATGTCGTCAGGCCCTCGCCCAAGTATTTGGTAACGGTCTCAATACCGCCTTCAACAGGATAATAATATTTGGCAATCTGGAGTATAGTTTTCTTCATCCGCAATTTGTTTCTTTAACTTCTCTAACTTTTTTAAACTTCTTCTATCTCCTTTAACTTCTGAATTAGAATCTCCGCAGACTTCTCCCATGAGAACCGCTTAATGTTTTCGAAGCCTTTCTGGCGCATCTTTTCTTTTATAACGTCAGCGTTGTTCAAATATTGTGTGATTGTATGAAGAATATTAGTAGGATCAAGTGGATTGAAATATTGTGCCGCATCGCCGCAAACCTCACGCTCGACGGGAATGTCGGAAACCAGTACAGGACAACCGCATGCCATGGCTTCGAGTGGGGGCAGTCCAAAGCCCTCATATAAAGACGGAAAGACAAAGCAGGCGGCCTGATTATAGAGACGTACCAGTTCGTCGTCGCTCACCCTGCCTAAGAATTGGATGTTAGAGGGCTGAGGGCTGGTGTCTGAGGTCTGAGGGGTGAGGGCTGAGGCCTGGCTGAACACACGGTTGTATTTGCCAACGATGTAGAGTTTGGCACCAGTCAGTCCCTGACAGGCTTCGATGAGTCGTACAAAGTTCTTCCTTGGGTCGATGGACGAGACGCAGAGGACAAAGGGGACTGAGGTCTGAGGGGTGATGTCTGAGGTCTGAGGTCTGAGGTCTGAGGTCTGAGGTTTGAACAATTGGCGGTCGATGGCATTATAGACGACGCTGATGTTCTCTGCTTTCAAGAAAGGATAGAAGCCGAGAATCTCGCTTTTCGAGAATTCGCTGACCGTCAGGATATGCTGCGACGTCTTCACTGCCAAGGGCGTCATGAACTTGTAATACCAATAATAGGTACGAGAATACCACGAAGGATTCTTCAGGAACGACAGGTCGTGAACTGTCATCACCTTATGGCGAATCAGGATGGAACCCAACCCTGTGAAGCTGAGTACCATATAATCCTTTTTGCCGATGAAGAAGAACGGAAGTACACACTGTTCCCAGAAGTGGGAGTTGCCGATGCCGTAGTGGACGATGGTCAAGTCGCTCACGTCATAGTCTTGATGAATAGGCGCCTTGGGACAGACGACGGTAAAGGGCTGATGCAGACGAGCCATAGCCTTGCAGAGGTTGTAGGCATAGCGTTCGACGCCCGTCATGGGCTGTGTCAGGAACCGTCCGTTGATATATATTGTCATGGGTCTTTATTTTAACTTGAATAAAAGCATGTCGCCGCCACCTACCTTGTAAGAGGACTTGACAGCAGTCTCCTTCAGTTGCTTGTCCAGCATGGTGACATTGCTCCTGGCAGAGATATAGAGTTTCATGTCGCTTTCATAGTCCTTGTTGACCACAGCCATATACAGGTGTCCCGCCTTCCTGAAAGTTGAGATGAGGGCACCCTGACGGCCTACGACCTTCAGTTTCCTGATGTTTGCAGGAATGCGCTGCAGTTTTGTGGTGCCTGCTGGTATCTTCAGCAGGTGGTTGACGGTCAGCACCTCGGCCTTGTCGAACAAGGGCAGCACGCCGCGCAACTCCTGATTCATACGCTTGACCAGTGTGTAGGTCTTGGTACGCTGGCCGTCAATGCCGATGGGACCGTCGTGGAAATCCCACTCTTCAGTCACCTTGGGTGTCCAGTAGGTGAAATATTCGATAGCCTGGGCACCGTATGCCAAGTCGGAATAAACTTGCAGGCGCAGCATTTCGATGGTGGGTTGCGGATAGTCCAGATGCGGTGTGCAAAGGGCAAAAGCCCAGAAAGGCTTACCCGTTCGCAGGCTTTGCTGACGGATATCTTCCAGACACGAATACCATGTGGGACGAATGCCTGACTTCATGATGGGATAAAAGTCGAAGGAGATGAACGGCAGTCCAATAGTCGCTGTCTGTTGCAGATAGTCTTTGTATGGCGGCATCTTGATTTCCCTGGGCATGCCGTCGCCATAGTTGGGCAACAGATTGACGTATGTGGGCTTCTTAGTGTCGTGCTTGGCCATAGCCTGATAGCGTCGCGTTGTCTCAGGAATATCCTTGGGCCAAGGCTCGTCTTGCAGGAAGTAGCCATAGAGTGCTGGGTGGTTTTTCAGTCGTGGAATGCCCACATGTGGTTGTACGGACACCCATCCGCTGCTGATAATGAGCTGGATATCGCTTCTCTTGGCGTCGTCCAGTATGCGGAGAAGCGTGTCCACAGGGGTGTCATCGTAGAAACAGATAGACACGTCGAAGCCAGCCTCCTTGAACTCCTTGAAGCGGTTGACATTCGAATGCTCCAAAGGAATACCATAGTAGGCCACGATGGGTATCTCGGCCTGAGACGGTAGAAAAATGAAACTATAAAAAAATAAAACTATATAAAAATAAATTCTATACATATTAGTGGATGTGAATTCTGAACTTATAATAATAATAGGTAAATATAGAACCATATCCGGCACTACGCAGCATGCGGTACTGCTTCATGTTCAGTCGGAGCATCTCGCCGAAATGCTTGATTCTATAGGCTAATGTGAATCTGGAACCATCGGTGGCACCTATGGTATTATCACCGTGATTGCGATATTCCATCAGTGATTCAGGAATAGCATATACGATACCATTTTCTGCGTATGTACGTGTTGTTACCCATCCATCGTGCATGAGTGCATGTTTCCAGGGGCGGCTAAGAGAAACATCTCTTGACTGCTTGTTGAATAGCATGGCGCATCCTAACGTCACGTTAATAACACATTCCTTGAAACAGGTGACTTTCTCGGGATAGATGTGTCCGTATTCTCTGTAAGATGGGTGAAGCAAGCGAAGATTACCATCGACAACTCTGACATCTGTATGAACAATAATAGGCTTTTCTGGGTGTATAGCCTCTTGCTCTTTCATTGCCTGATATGATTTCTCAATCTTGGTGGGATGCCATACATCGTCCTGATCGGAAAACATGTAGTAGTCGGCTTCTACCCGCTCCAGAAGACTCATAAAGTTCTGCAAAGCACCACCCTGAGAAGGATAGTCAAGAATGGTTATCTTTTCTGGATATTTCGTGGCATAGTCGTTCAATAGTTCGCGAGTCCCGTCTTTCGACCCATCGTCGTGAACAAACAAATGCCACAGGGAGTTTGTCTGTGACAAAAAAGAATCTATCTGTTCGCCGAGATATTTCTTTCCATTATAGGTTGCCATCAGAATGGCGATTTTTACACTTTTTTGTTCCATATTTTATTTCATCCAAATTCCTTTTGCTTGGCCGTTAATAAGTTTGCTAAACTGTATACGATTGACAATGAGACCAGGGATATTTACCAAGCACATAACTATCATAAACCAAATAATGCTGTGTGTGTATTGCGTTGTCAGGTAAGCCAACGGGATAAAGATAACGGCTGCCGCAGTGGTAAAGATGAGTTGCAGGCGCAACTTACCGATGCCGTTAATGAAATAGCTGTAGCGCATGCTATATATTAATATGAAAATATATGTTGCCATCACAATGCTCATACGGATATCTATGGTGATACTATCTCCAATCCAAATGGAATAGACCCAAGGCGACAGGATTACCATCAGCACCATGCATGCCATGATGCCGATAATCATCAGTCGTAGTTTTCGGGTAGCGTTACGTATCCATTGTATATCGCCTCGTTCGTAGGCATCGGTAGTGGCATTCCAGAAAGGCATGCAGATAACGGTGAATGCAACAAGAAGAATACTGAAATAGCGATAGGTAATCTGATATGGAGTGACTAAAGCGGGTGTAAACAGTTTGGATATCAGAAGATTAGAGGTCATAAACAGTATGACACCCGAAATCTGCATAATAAAGAACTGTACCCCCATATTGATAACTGCACGGGCTTCCTTGAAATTGATGAGCTTGAAAGACGGGCGCAGGTGTGGATATTTATAGAAAAAGGTGTAGGGGTAGGCAAGCAGATAGACAAATAGGGGAGCTCCCGTATTCACTAGTGCAATCAGCATCATAGAATGGCTTCCTGAATAGAGTACGATATAGGTGCCGATAAGTACCAGCGTCTGCCCTAACGCTATTAGCAGGTTGCTGACAGCGGGGAGTTGCATGCCCATATAGAAATTGCCAATCAGTTTGAAGATAAATGATGTGCATACGAGTGTCACCGTAACCATTAGCACTTGATCCAAATGGGCAACCTTCAATGGAGCAGCATTGAAAACCGTATAGGGGTCACTAATAGCAATCAATAAAAGCAGAATGAGCAGGACGGGGATGATGATACAGGTCAGCATGGCAAAGGTCGAAGAGATAAGCGAACGGGTACGTTCATATTCGCTGTGAGCCATGTATTCTGCTATCTTGTTACGCAGCCCATTGCCCAGTCCGATGTCCATATTGTCTATCCACAGCAACAGACTGCTGATAGTTAGCCAGATGCCATTTTTGTATTCTCCTAAACAATTTAGTGTGGCAGGTACCAAAAGAAGCACAACGAGTGCTGACCATCCTTTGATGAGAAAGGAGGCCAGAATATTCTTCTGTAACAGCGAAGAACGTTTGTCGTAATCACACCCGTCTTTATTCATTCCATTTCGAAGTCTAATAGTTTCCAGACAAATAGCGTGAAGAAGATTTTTACAACGGCTATGAAGCATACAGCTATCTTGCCAAAGACCTGCGGGCGGAATGTGCAAAAGACGTATGGGAATAGTGCCAGCTCAACAATACCGAGTAGCTCTTGCAATCGTCCTGCAACAACAGAAATCGAGGAAACGGCGAAGAAAAAAAACATAGAATAGGCTGTTATCTTCAATAGAAGTGGAAGTGCTGGGCATTTTTCCAATATCGTGTCATAGAAATACAGTGAATAGAGAATGATTGTGTATTGAATCCATAGGGGTACATTCTTTAGCGTAAACTCTTCAAAGAATCCTGTTTCTGTCAACGCTTTATACATTTCTATTTTGTCCTGAATATAAGGTATTGGAAGTGCAGATAGAAAATCGATGCGAAGCAGAAATAGGATGGCACCGACTGGCATACTCGCAACCAGTGCATATTTCCAAATCTTTGACAGGTTATTACTGAAAAAGAGAATTGGATAAAATACTAACGAGGAATAGTGGAACATGTTGGCAATCAAGAAATAGACAATGGCTCTTTTCTTATTTCCTTCACTGAGAGGCTTGATTGCCAATAAGAGCATGGCTGAGGCAACGCCTGCTCGGATTTGTATGAAGTCGTGAAGAATGAAATAATTGCCGAAATAGATGACTACTGGCAGAAAATACCAAGGTGAGAGTTGCCTGAGGGCATAAAACTTGATTGTAATGCCCAAAAAGGCGTATATCAGGAACAGATAGTGGACATCATTTGTGAAACTCTTGACAATATCTGTAAAGAACAGAAAAGAAAATTCTACCAGAAGTTTCGGATTATTACTACTACTCTTAAAAATTGTTTCGTAATTTTCAGAGTCTGGGTCTACACCGATTGTCCTAAAAGCACAAAAAAGTATCAAAATAATACATAGTCCCCAATATGCATAATTATTATAGTCTCCAAGATAATCTTCCAAGAAAATCAGAGAGACGATAATAATAAACAGTAAGAGGAAAATATATATCATTGTCTACGCAATATATATAATGACGTACCGGCAAAAGTGAATAATAATATGAAGGCAACGAAAATCATTCGCTTGGGACTTGACGGCTTGATAGGCACGGAAGCACCTTTGATGACAGTAAAGGCGGGTGTTCGTTCCTGTACTTTTGCTTTGGAAGCCTGCATCTGTTTGTTAAGGGTGCTATAGGCATTATACCTGAGCTGAAGGTCATTTTCCATATCCTCCAGTTTCAACTCCAGACTCTTCAACGCGACCTTCGTATTGGCATCAGCCATACTGCCGTATCTTTGCCGTGCTTTCTCGTAGTCTTGTTTGGCTTCCATTGTCAGCTTCAGGTAATATTCATAATCGGTACGGGCTTTGCTCGTACGATAGTTTGTAATGAAATTCTGAAGGCGTTCCTTGACAGAGTCGCCGATGGTCTTACAGATTAATGCATCTTGGTCTTTAATGCTGATACTGATAACGGCAGTCTTTTTGTCGAAATCAATATTGATCTTATCCCTGATGCTACCAGCAATATCATCTTCATCCTTTGAAAGATTGTAAGGATCAAAGATGCCTGCCTCTGCTTTTTGTTCTTTCTTGAAGAGATTTTTGCACCAGTCTATAGGTACCATCCATATAATGGGTTTCTGATGCTTTTTCAAATAGTCTCGGTATGTCGTATTAATGCTTCCGTCTTTGCTCTTTACACGTACGTTGAAAAGACTGGTCACAAATCCGTTGTCTTCCATCAGGTCTGGATAAAGCAAGGGAGTGATGGCATCATTGCTCTGCATATTGTCCAAGTCGAATCCAAAAGAAGATGCCAGTGACCCCAGTGTACTACTCATGGAAGTCCCTCCTAATTCTGGGGCTAACTTGATATCTGTGCTATAGTAGCGTGGAAACCCCAATATATATAAATATGATAAGACAAAGGCGATGGGCAGCGTTTTGGCAAAGAGCATCTTCTTAGCCCACAGCTTTTTAGCTATATCAACGACGTCAATAACCTTGAGTTCTTTCTTGTTTTCTTCCATAACTTCTTACATCTTACATCATCCATCTTACATCATCCATCTTACTTCGTCAAGTTAGCAATTGTTGCAATCATGGTGGCAATAGACGCCGTACTTGAGCCGATGCTCAGAATCTCTGGCAGACTCATACCACGACGACGTGCCTTGGTGGGAACCACAATCTGACAGCCAGGACGGGGCTTGTGCTTGCGGTCGGCACGGGCCACCATACCATTCATATAGATAATAACAGTCATCGACTTCTTGCCAGTTGAGGTAGTGCCGCCAGCCAGATTGATATAGTAGTCGGTATTCTTGCCTTCTTTATAATAAACGGTATTGGGGTAAAGCACCTCACCGTTAATCTTGACGGTACCGTCATATCGGGGAACTATAATACGGTCACCTTCACGAAGTATTGGGTCATCGTCGGATCCAGGGTTCTTCATTGCTTTCTCCAATTCAATACCTACGGGGTAGGTGGCGTTGGTCAGCAACTTCTTGACGTCAATGGAGTCCTTGCCAGAGTTGCGCTGAGCAGTACGTAGCACGGTTTCCATCATGTCGCGCTCCTCCGGAGTCATCTGGCGCATCAGCTTGGTACCTTCTGCGTAGGCACGATTGGTCAGTCCGCCAGCCTGCTTGATAACCTCGCTAAGGCGCTGTCCTTTGCTTGACATGGCGTAAATACCTTCAAACTGTACCTCGCCCTCGATGGTGACGTTCTGCTGTTCGTTGTATTCGGGTGAACGGCGTACGTAGACTTCGTCGAACGGCATCAGTGTGAAGTCGGGCTGTTCGGATATGGTGAAGTCTGGATTGAGCTTGAAGCTGAAGTTTTGGGCTATCTGGTCAGTGGCTTCCGTTGAGTTGGGGTTTATGACCCGGCGTGCCACGTCAACCTTTGCCAGCGATGCTGCTTCGGTAGGACCGCCAGCCTGAATAATCAGATCCTCGACGGTTTCGTTTTCTGCATATCGGTAGACGCCTGGATAGGCTACCTCGCCATTGATGGTCACCGTCTTCTTCTCGTTACGTTCCTGACGGCTGGCTATGTAGATGACATCTTCGTTGCGCAGCGGTACGTCAGGTACGATGCCTTCCAAGATACCTCGAATGTCAAGGCTCATCATTTCAAGCGAACGGTCGGGTTTTACGCGATGCATCACGGCATGTTGAGAAATGGCATCCTCGGTAACGCCGGCTGCCGCTTCTACCAATGCCTTGACGGTGTTGATTTCGCCGCCTACCTGATACATGCCTGGACGAAACACGGCACCTCTGATTTCAACCATGTTCTGATAGCGGTTTAGCGTGGAGTCGACGCTGACGCTGTCTTCGTCCATTAGTTTGAACTCGCTCATGTCAAACTCGCCAATGCTGAACACCGAGTAGCCTGCACCTGCCTTGCGATTCACGCGGATGGCCTTGGTATAGGCATCGCCCGTGAAACCTCCGGCATAGCGGAGTAGCGTAGCGGCACTCTCGGTGGTCTTCATCTCGTAGTACATCGGACGTTTTACCTTACCCGTGATGTTCACCAAGGCCTCGTATGGCGAGACGGTGATGACGTCGTTGTCCTGCAGACGCACATCGCCACTGAGCTTGCCGTTCAGCAGGAAGTCGTAGACATCGACGTTCGACAGCAAACGTCCCTTGCGGTAAACCTTGACATTACGCAGCGTACCGATTTCGTTGGGGCCTCCGGCCATATACAGGGCGTTGTAGACGGTGGCAAAGGCAGACATGGTGTATGTGCCTGGAACTTTTACCTCGCCCATGACGCTGACGGTGATGGTGCGTGTCTGTCCCAGCGTCAGTTCAATACTTGAACCTTGATAGCGTGGGCCTAAAACGCGCTTGAGTTTGGCTTTAGCCTGACTGACGCTGAGTCCGCCCAACTTGATGACGCCAATACCCTCGATGGTAATGGTGCCATCGGGAGAGACGGTCTCTGTAACACTTTCCTGTGATGCTCCCCAGATATCTACGTTTACAGCATCGCCTGGACCGAGTACGTAATTCTGAGGCGTGGCAAGGTTCATAGAACTCTCGAAGGTCAGATTCTTGTTGTTAAATACATCGTGACCGAATATCTTGCGCTTTTCAGGCTTCTTCTTCTCTAATTCGTATTTGAGGGAGTCAGGCATCATGAAGTCAATGGCTTCGTCCATCTCAACAAAGTCCTTGTCTTCGTCATCATACGTATGACGCTGAATCTGATTCGATTTCTTGGTATCTTTGACACGGAACTGTGATGCGTTTTGCTTGTCCTTCTTTACCTGTTCTTCACGCTGTTCGCCGTTGGCTTCGCGCATACGGCTCTTCACTGCCTTCGAACCAGCTGTGATGTCTTCGGCACCAAGGGCACCATTCTTGATTTGCTTCTGGTATTTCTTCTGTATGCGACGTAGTTGGTCGATGGTGACGCCGCGCTGCATCAGCTGTGTGACTATTTGCTGGCGCGACGCGCCCTTGGCGTTCTGCTCAATCACATAATCCATAATCTGATCGTCGGTCATTCCCGACTGTGCCCAGCTTATCGTGACAGCAAAAGCCAGACAAGCTATAATGGTAGATAATCGTTTCATTTTAAATACGCGTACATAATTATTTATATACAAAAACACGCCATAGCGCAAAATATTGTGCAAAAGTACAACTTTTTTGGGAAAAACGTATGTTTTTATTAAAAAATGTGTATCTTTGCAGCCGCTAAGTGCAATTATCATGCTTGGGGTTGACTGGATTTGACAGCAAGATGAGATGGTACGTAAGCATGCGGAGTGACGACTGTGGACTCCTAAATCACGTCGGTCAGAAAATTAATTGGCGAAAACAACTACGCTCTCGCTGCCTAATCGAAGTACAGTAGATTACTGGCTTTATTCTCTTACAAGGTGAGAGAACGAGACATCGCTCCAAGGATGTTGTTCCGAATCTGAGGACTCAGCGGTGCAGGTAAATCGGAAATAGTCTGTCGGGTGCTCCGACTGTCAGATGAAATCTTAGGAGATAAGGGTGCAATTGGTGGTCCGGGTCTTGTTGCATCACGAAAATGAAGGCCGGAATAAGCATGTAGAAAGCGTATGGTTTCCTTGTTTGGACGAGGGTTCGATTCCCTCCAGCTCCACTCATTAATAACTAAGACAATGGCAAAACAACTTACCCCCAAAGTCAGTTGGGTCGGCAAAGTCGACTGGGAACTGACACATTTTCATGGTGATGAACTCTCGACATTTCGTGGTTCCAGTTATAATTCCTATCTTGTTCGCGACCAGAAAGTGGCGCTTATTGACACTGTATGGCAGCCTTACGACAAGGAGTTTGTCAATCGTCTGAAACAGGAGATAGACCTACAGAAGATTGACTATATCGTCATGAACCACAACGAGATAGACCATAGTGGCGCTCTGCCTGAGTTGATGCGCGAAATCCCTAACGTACCCATCTATTGCACAAAGAAGGGTGAGGCTATTATCCGTGGTCACTACCATCAGGACTGGAACTTCGTAAATGTGAAGACAGGCGACACTCTGTCACTGGGCGAAGGTACATTGACTTTCGTCGAGATGACGATGATGCACTGGCCCGACTCGATGCTGACGTACTATGATGGCGACGGTGGTATCATGTTCTCAAACGATGCCTTTGGACAGCATTTTGCTACGGAGTCGCTTTATAACGACCGTGTCTGTACTGCTGAACTGATGTATGAAGCAGAAAAGTATTATGCTAATATCCTGAATCCGTTCAGTGCCATGGTGGCCAAGAAGATTCCGCAGATTGAAGCGATGAATCTGCCTATCAAATTGATATGTCCGAGTCATGGCGCAATTTGGAAGGATAATCCCGCACAGATTATCGAGAAATACAAACAGTGGTCAGATGCTTATCAGGAGGATCAGATTACCATCGTTTACGACACCATGTGGCAATCGACACGTAAAATGGCGGAGGCTATTGCCGATGGTATTCGTGACGTGGCACCTCAGACAACTGTGATAATCATGAACATCAATCGCGACGACAAGAACGACGCACTCACTGAGATGTGGCGTTCCAAGGCTGTACTCGTCGGTTCGCCAACAATCAACAATGGTCACTCGTTTGCTATTGCTGGATTGCTTGAGATGGCCAGCGGACTGAAGTTCAAGAATAAAAAGGCAGCAGCCTTTGGATCTTACGGCTGGGGTGGTGGTGCTGTCAAGCAGATTAGTGCCAAATTGGAAGAGGCGGGTTTCGCTCTCGTCAACGAAGGGCTGCAAAAACTCTGGGTTCCCGACCAGTCTGTTTTGTTTGAATGTACTGAGTTTGGTCGTCAGTTTGCTCAGGCTTTGTAATGCGACTACTGATAACATTAGTCATAGCAACACTATTGTCTGTATTGCCTGTAAAGGCATTACAGGTAGATGATTTTACATTCTTTCATCTTAGTAAAGCCAATGGACTTGATAATCAGCGTATCTTCTCCATTTGTCAGACATCATCGGGTGCTGTCTGGTGGTCGTCGATGACGGGCGTAGGACGCTATAATGGTTTGAAAGTTAAAAACTATATTCTGGATGCGCAAACACCCTTTTCGCATATGGGTGGTCGCGTCATCCGCCTTTCTACTGACTCTACTGCTGTTTATGCCTTTGACAACCGTGGTAGTATTTATCGATTCAATCCGTTGGCTGGTTGTTTTGATCTCGTCACCAGAATCCCTGAGAAATTGGGTCATGATGTAGCACTGAATGATATTCGTGTTGTTGGTAAGAAATTGTACTTAGCAATGCATGACGGAGTCTATTTGCTTCAGGATGATGCCTTAAAGCAGGTTGTTAAGGGACCATATGTCAATAATATTGTGCCGATGAATAATCGGCTTCTGTTCTGTGCTCGAGATGGCCTTTACGATGAGCAAAGTCGTCGCTTGCTTCCATATAATACTGAATGTGGCTACTACGACGTGCTGTCGCGACGTTTATGGCTGGGCGGCTATGAGAATGGTCTTCACCTTGTCGCTATTGGTCAGAATGGCACTGTATCAACTGACGAGTTTGTACGTCTGACAGGCGATGCCAAGCCCCAGAATCCTATCCGCAGCATTTGTCCCTATGATGATGAGACGATGCTGATTGGTATTGACGGTGAGGGCGTCTATCAGATGAGTCGTGACGGTCATGGCGTGTGTTCGTTATTGTTTGATGCCAATAGTACGTCTGGTGGTGTGTTGCATGGTAATGGTGTCTACTGTATTGCCGTTGATTCTTGGAAGAATATCGTTGTAGGCACTTATTCTGGCGGTATAGATGTTGCGCGGCCAATTGGTAGTACAACAGCCATTTATCATCATGTTCCCAATAATCAGCAAAGTCTGCTCAATGATCATGTCAATATGGTCATGCCGCTATCTGATGACCTTTTGATGATGGGCACTGACAACGGCATCAGTATCTTGAATAGAAAGACAGGCCAGTGGCAGCATAGTTGTCAGGGCGTCGTCGCCTTAGGGGCTACACGAATGCCGGATGGCGGCGTACAGGTTTCAACCTATGGCAAAGGAATTTACGAGATTGACAGTCATGCCAATGTGCGTCATATCTATACGACAGGCAATAGTGCACTGAAGGACGATCATGTCTATGCGACGCTTTATGACAAGGACGGCGGCTATTGGGCTGGTTCGCTCAATGGCGACCTGCTGTATAAGTCGTCTGCTGGTATACAATACTATCCGGTTCATGATGTACAGGCCATTACACAGCTTGCCACTGGGCAGATTGCTGTAGGTACGGCCTTCGGTTTGAAGTTGATTACGCCTGGTAATGATGTTATTAAGGAATTGAACTATTCTCCTTCCGGAGTCACGGATGTTAATCCTTTTGTGACCCATCTGCTGGCTTCCGGTTTGGAATTATGGATTGCTACGGATGGCGGTGGTGTCTATGTTTATCATCAGGCTAAGCACGAAAGCCGTCAGATTACTACAGCCCATGGCCTGCCCTCCAACTATGTGCGTAGTCTTGTGAAAGGTCGTGACGGCCGCATCTGGATAGCTACTGATGACGGTCTCGCGTTTGTATCTCCTGACAAACCTGATGAGGTCTTTAACGTCAATTATTGTTACGGTCTCAATCAGGAATATTCACGAGGTGCGGCGCAGAATCTGTCTGACGGGGATATTATCTTTGGTACGACGGCAGGTGCCATTATTATGCATCCTGCGAACGTGCAGTCCATCAACTATACCGCCCATCTCACACTTCATGGCGTTACTTGTGCCGTTGATCAGGAGAAATTGCAGACTGAGCAAGTCTATGACCGTCTACAACGTGGCGAGTTGCATCTGTCGTACGACCAGCGTACTTTTGACCTTTTGTTTGAGAGTGTCAATATGCGTAATCATTTCGATATTGCCTATCGCTATAGTATCGATAATGGTGACATGAGCCTACCCACTGACCAGCAGTATATCCGTTTTGTTAGTTTGGAGCCAGGCAAACATCTGTTAACATTGCAGTGTATCAGCCGTACCAGTGGTGTTGTGATTGATGAACAAACGCTTTCCATCACCATTGCTCACCCATGGTGGAGCTCATGGTGGATGTGGTGTATCTATATAGCTCTGATTCTATTGGCTTTTTATGGTGCATGGCGTGTGTATGAGTTGCATGAGAAATATATGCGTCTTACCATTGACCATTTGCAAACACAAACGCAATCCGAGACAATATCTGACCAAGAGCCGTCTAACGATTCGACGGAGGTTGTCAAGGACTTTGTTGACAAGGCTACTGGTCTGATTGTTGAGCACCTGAGCGATTCCGAGTTTAATATTGATAGCCTGTGTCGCGAGATGGCTATGAGCCGTACGCTGTTCTATGTCAAACTGAAGTCGTATACAGGTAAGTCGCCACAAGATTTCATTCGCATCATCCGTTTGGAACGTGCCTCCGCAATGTTGCGTAGTGGTCGTAATGTCACTGACGTTGCAGCACTGACAGGTTTCGATAATCCTAAGTATTTCAGCACTGTGTTCAAAAAGTATTTTGGTGTATCGCCCTCTAAGTATCATTGAATTTGGTATAAAAACTATCAGAATAAGGTTTTAAATCTGACATCTTTTAAATATGAAACCTTTTCTGTATGCTTTTAGACCTATAATATAATAGGGCATATTAATTTTGCACAATGAAAAAACAATTGAAACGATGAAACTGAAAACTTTATTATCTGTTTTTGCCTTCATGGCAGCAACAACAAGTCAGGCACAGCCCACGGCAAAAGAGTGGAATGCTGGTGTGGTAGGTTGGAATTTAGGAAACCAGTTCGAGTGCTCAGCACCCGGCCAGGATGGTGAATCAATGCAGATCGGTATGCCCGATAACAGTATTAAGGCTGAAACGGCATGGGGCAATCCCGTTGTGACCAAAAAGACGATTAAGGCCATTAAGGCTGCTGGTTTTAATGCTGTTCGTATCCCCATTCGTTGGCAGTGCCACATTACTAATCCTGCTGCTATGAGTATTGATAAAGCGTGGATGACCCGTATCAAGGAAGTGGTAAATTGGTGCTTGCAAAACGACCTGAAGGTAATTATCAATACTCATCACGAAAAGTGGCTTGAGGGTCGTCCCACCAATCAATATAAGGAGGAGAACAACCAAAAGTTAGCTTTGCTGTGGCTGAATATTGCCAGCGAGTTTGCTAGCTACGACTATCGTGTGGCTTTTGCCGGAACCAACGAAGTCCACATTAAAGATAATTGGGGAAAGCCCGAGGCCGAGAACCTGGCTGTCCAGAACTCTTACAACCAGACGTTTGTCGATGTGGTACGTGCTACCGGCGGTAACAATGGCAAGCGTCACCTTATCGTGCAGACCTACGTGTGTAACCCTGATTTCGGCTTGTATAATGGCGACTTCGTCGTTCCTACTGATGCTGATGGTAATGGCAACAACTATATGAGTGTTGAGTTCCATTATTACACGCCTTGGGACTATGCCGGTGAGTGTAAGTTCAACTATTGGGGTGAACCATACAAGCAGAAAGGCGAGGCATCACCCAGCGATGAGAAGACTATGACGACTTTCTTTGACCGTGTGGTTAGCACTTGGGGCGACAAAGGTCTTGGCCTCGTCATGGGCGAGTGGGGTGTTACCGACCGTCAGAAGTCTGGCCAGACTGATGTTATACACGAGAACATGACCTATTACTGTCGTTTTCTCGTCAGCGAGACGAAAAAGCGCGGCATTGCCACTTTCATTTGGGATAACAACTCGTTTGGCAGTGGTCCGGAGAAGTTCGGAATCTTCGACCGCAATGCTGGTATGAAGGTAAAGGCATCTTGGATATTGCAAGGTATTATGAATTAAATATTAAGAATTATAAGTATTGGATTTTAAACACAAATAACTATGAAAAAAGTACTGAAGAGTTTGGCATTCGTTGCCGTTTCCGTGTTGATGTTCTCAGCATGTTCAGAGAAGAAAACGGATGAAGTAAACAATTTCCGCATCCAGCGCGGTACCAACGTGAGCCACTGGCTGTCACAGTCTGAGGAACGTGGCGAAGCCCGTCAGAAGCACATTCAGGAGGACGACTTTGCCCGTCTTGATTCACTGGGTTTCGACTTCGTGCGTCTGCCGATTGACGAGGTACAGTTCTGGGACGAGCAGGGTAACAAGCTTCCCGAAGCATGGGATTTGATGATTAACGCCATCAATTGGGCAGAGAAGCATCACCTGCGCACCATTGTTGACCTGCATATTATCCGTTCTCACTATTTCAATGCCGTAAACGAGGGTCAGGCCGATGCCAACACGCTGTTTACTTCTGAGAAGGCTCAGCAAGACCTGATTAATATGTGGTATCAGTTGTCCGACGTGTTGAAGGGTTATAGCAACGACTCCGTGGCCTATGAATTTATGAACGAACCTGTGGCTGAAGACCACGAGCAGTGGAATCAGCTTATTGCCAAAGTTCATAAGGCACTGCGTGAGCGTGAGCCCCAGCGTACTCTGGTCATCGGCTCCAACATGTGGCAGAGCTATGAAACCATCAAGTATCTGAAAGTACCTGAGAACGACAAGAACATCATTCTTTCGTTCCACTATTACAATCCTATGATCCTGACCCACTACGGCGCGTGGTGGACGCCTATTGGCAAATATACAGGCAAGGTGAACTATCCTGGCGTACTCGTGTCGAAGGAGGACTATGAGGCTGCCAATGACACCGTTAAGAAGGTTATCGATGAGAACAAGTTTACCACTGTGGAGTGGAACATTGATAAGATTCGTGCCGATTTCAAGGATGCTATCGAGGCTGCCAAGAAGTATAATCTACAGCTGTTCTGTGGCGAGTGGGGTGTCTACGAACCCGTCGACCGTGAACTGGCTTACAAGTGGACGAAGGATATGTTGACTGTGTTCAAAGAGAACAACATTGCCTGGACCACTTGGTGCTACGATGCCGACTTCGGTTTCTGGGACCAGCAGAAACACGAATTCAAGGATAAAGGCCTTGTTGATCTGTTGACTGAGAAATAACTCGAAATTTCGAAATCTCGAAAAATCGAATAATATAAAGAATATCAATAATATGAAGACATTCGGACATTTTGACGATCAAAATCGCGAGTACGTCATTACCGACCCCGCAACACCGTTTCCTTGGATCAATTATCTGGGTAACGAGGATTTCTTTGGCCTGATTTCGAATACTGCTGGTGGCTACGACTTCTACAAGGATGCCAAGTTCCGCCGTATCACGCGCTACCGCTACAACGGAGTGCCTATGGATGCTGGTGGTCGCTATTTCTATATCAATGATGGTAGCACCGTGTGGAGTCCAGGTTGGAAACCTTGCAAGACACCGCTCGATTCGTACGAGTGCCGTCACGGCATGAACTATACTCGTATCACTGGTGCCAAGAATGGGGTGGAGGCCTCAGTCCTCTTCTTCGTCCCTTTGAAGACGTGGGCCGAGGTGCAGAAGCTGACGCTCCGCAATACCACTAACGAGGTGAAGACACTAAAACTCTTCTCCTTTACTGAGTGGTGCCTGTGGAACGCAGCCACCGATATGGAGAATTTCCAGCGCAACTGGTCAACGGGCGAAGTGGAAATAGAAACCGCACCTGTTCCCGCAGGTTCTCCTGCGGGCTTAACCATCTACCACAAGACGGAATATAAGGAGCGCCGTAACCACTATGCCTACTATGCATTGACCAATGCCGAGGCCGATGGCTACGATACCGACCGCGAGTCGTTCGTGGGGCTTTACAATGGTTTTGAGGCACCACAGTGTGTCATGGCTGGCAAGCCCGCCATGTCTGTGGCACATGGTTGGAGTCCCATCGCCTCGCATTATGTTGAGGTGACACTGCAGCCTGGCGAATCGAAGGACTACATTTTCCTATTGGGTTATGTCGAGAACGAACAGGACGAGAAGTTCTCACAAGAGGACATTGCCCGCAAGCAGCGTGGCGAGTTGATATCTTCACAGGATTCCGATGTGACGTTGGTCAACAAGAAGAAAGCACATGCTGCCATCCAGCGTTTTGCTACTGTGGAGGCTGTCGATGCTGCCTTCCAGGAATTGAAGGAAATGTGGGACGGTCTGCTGTCGAAGTACACTGTTACAAGTGCCGACGAGCGATTGAACCGCATGGTCAACATCTGGAACCAATACCAGTGCATGATTACCTTCTGCTTCTCGCGTTCTGCTTCGTTCTTTGAGAGTGGGGTAGGCCGTGGCATGGGTTTCCGCGACTCCAATCAGGACCTCGTAGGTTTCGTTCATCAGGTGCCCAGTCGTGCCCGTCAGCGTATCATCGATATCGCTTCGACACAGTTCCCCGACGGTGGCTGTTACCACCAGTACCAGCCTTTGACCAAGCGCGGCAACAATGACATCGGCGGTGGTTTCAACGACGACCCCTGCTGGCTTATTTTCGGTACTGTAGCTTACATCAAGGAGACGGGCGACTTCTCGATTCTTGACGAGATGGTGCCTTGGGATAACGAGCCAGGCACTGAGGTGCCTTTGTTTGAACACCTGCGTATCTCGTTCAACCACGTCGTCGAGAACCTTGGTCCCCACATGTTGCCGCTCATTGGGCGTGCCGACTGGAACGATTGTCTGAACCTGAACTGCTTCTCGTGGGATCCTAACGAATCGTTCCAGACCACCGAGAACAACAGCGAGGGCTCAAAGGCCGAGTCGTTGATGATTGCAGGCCTCTTCGTGTTAACGGGTAATCAGTATGTGGAACTTTGCCAGAAAATCTCAAAGGGCGAGGAGGCCATGCGTGCCCAGCGCTGCATCGACGCCATGGTTGAAGCCGTGAAGAAACACGGCTGGGATGGTGAGTGGTATCTGCGTGCCTACGACTTCTACGGCAACAAGATTGGGTCCAATGAGTGCGAGGAAGGCAAGATATTCATCGAGTCGCAGGGTTTCTGCACCATGGCTGGTATCGGTCTTGAGGAAGGTATGGTTGACAAGGCCCTTGATTCCTGCAAGAAATATCTCGATTGCGAGCACGGCATGGTATTGAACAATCCCGCTTTCACCCGCTACTATGTTGAGATGGGCGAAATCTCCAGCTATCCCGCTGGCTATAAGGAGAATGCCGGCATCTTCTGCCACAACAATCCATGGGTTATCATTGGTGAGACTGTAGCTCGTCGTGGCAATGATGCCTGGGACCACTATACCAAGATATGTCCTGCCTGGATTAAGGACCAGCAGCTGCACAAGGTTGAACCATACGTCTATTGTCAGATGGTAGCTGGCAAGGATGCTGCCAAGCCTGGCGAGGGTAAAAACTCATGGCTCACGGGTACGGCTGCATGGAACTGGATTACCATCACGCAATACATTCTCGGCATCAAACCTACCTACGATGGCATTGAAATCGACCCTTGCATCCCGTCTACACTCAAAGAGTACACCGTACACCGTGAGTTGCGCGATGCCTCGTTCGATATCACCATCAAGAACCCCGACGGTTGTCAGAGTGGCGTGCGCTCCATCGTGCTCGACGGTTCAACTATCGAGGGCAACGTCATCACTGCAACTCCTGGTCACCACGTCGTAGAGGTCGTTATGTAATTCGTTATTCTTATGGCTACATTAAAAGAAAAAATAGGATATGCTCTGGGTGATGCCGCTGCCGGCGGCATCACATGGAAAGTGATGTCAATTGCTTTTCCTCTGTTCTTTACAAATGTCTTCGGACTCACAGTGGCTGATACGGCTACGCTGATGCTGATTGCCCGTATGTTCGATGTGGTCACCGACCCTCTGATGGGTTCGCTGGCCGACCGTACCCAGAGTCGCTGGGGCACCTATCGCCCTTGGCTCATTCTGGGTGCCATCCCCTTTGGCCTCATCTTCGCCCTGCTGCTCTATACGCCCGACTTCGGTCCTATGGGCAAACGCATCTGGGCCTACTCGCTCTATCTGATGATGATGGCCGTCTATACCGCCGTCAACGTGCCCTACGGCTCACTATTGGGTGTGATGACTGACAACGACGACGAGAAGAATCAGTTCTCCTCATTCCGCATGGTGGGAGCCTACGCTATGGGCTTCATTACGCTCTTGTCGTTCCCCTATCTGCAGAAGATGGTTGGTGGCAGTGACCAGCATCAGTATGCTGTGCTGGGTGCCTTTTTCGGTGTGATTGCCGCAGCAGGTACGCTGGCTTGCGGACTGCTGACCAAGGAACGCCTGAAGCCCGTCCGCGCTGAGAAGTTCTCGTTCAAGCCCTTCCGCGACCTGTTCCGCAACCGTCCTTGGATTATCCTGACGTTGGTTGGTGTTTGCACTAATTTCTTCAATGGCTTCCGCTATGCCGTGGCTGGTTACATGTTTGAATACTGTATGCATGGCGATGTTACTGTTTCTGGACTCATCATCAACTACACCGTCTTCATGACCTTTGGCGAACTGACTTGTATGGTCTTCGGTGGCGTGTCGCCCGTGTTTACCAAGTGGGTGGGTTCCAAGCGCAAGGCATTCATGTGGGCTGCCGTTATCTGTGCCGTCACGTCCGTAGGTTTCTTCTTCGTACCTATGGATCCTGCTTATATCTGGGTGATGGTGGCTGTCGTCATCCTCACGTCTATCGGTATCGGCATCTATTCGCCTCTGCTGTGGTCTATGTATGCTGACGTATCCGACTATGCCACCGAGAAGAACGGCACGTCGTCCACGGGTCTGATATTCTCCAGTGGTACGATGGCTATGAAATTCGGTACCGCCATTTCCGGTTCACTCGTTGCCCTGCTGTTGGGCTTTGCAGGCTTCATTTCGGGTACCGATGCAACTGGTCAGACCGTCATCACCATTACCGATGCCGATTCGGTGAACCGTATGATATGGCTGCTGTTCTCCCTCTTCCCCGCTGTTATCGCAGGTCTCATGCTGGCACTGCTTTACATTTATCCTATTAAGAAGTAATTGCTCAAATGCCCAACAAATTGTAGCATTTGTTGCCTTTGATAATGACCAGACGCCCTTTGTCTATTGCCAGACGAGCGGGCGTCTGGCTTTTTTCTGATTTTGCTTTTAGTGGCTCAATATTTGTAGCGACACCATTCATAATGCCTTCTACAATCCAGTCGGCTTTGAGGGCCATGTTGTTCCATCGGTCGAAGATGACGAATTTCTCTTCGCCATTGCCGAACACGTTATTGTCCCATACGAAAGTAGCGAAACCTCGCTGACGGGCTTCATTGACCAGCGTCTTACAGAAATATGCCATGTTCTCATGAATAATGGCTTTGCGCCCAGACGTCGTATAGTGGTCAGTTACACCCCATTCACCAATGATAATGCCCAATCCTTGTTGGCCCCACTCCTGGGCCATCTGCTGGAACTCGTTCCTCATGGCCTGTTCATCGTACGAGGATATCGGACCGAAGTCCTTATATTGCTGTCCCCAATAATAATAGGTATTCGTACCGCAATATTCCCAGGGCGTATAGTAGTGCACCTCCACGCTCATATAGTTATTGCCGTTACCCTCGATGTCGGTAGGAACAATAAATCCGCTGAGTCCGTAACTGATGTTGGTATTGTAAGTCTGCACAATGAGGTGGCGCTGCAGGTTTTGTCCCCCCGTAGCTCGTACAGCGTCAATAAATGTCTGGTTGTACGCATTTTGTACGTTCAGATTCTCAGCCGTCGGTGCGTTCCAATTGTTAGGTACGTGTACCTCGTTAGTGCCGGCAAAGGCCAGATTGTAGTCGTAATCTTTAAAAGCTGTGGCTATCTGCGTCCATAATAGTCCCAGACGGTTGTTGTTATCCTCTTTGTATGCATAGGTAGGACGGCTCTCCAGCCATTGCTCATGGTGCGTGTTGATAATCACCTTCATGTCCAATTCCAGGGCATAACTCACCACCTCCTTAATACGGTTCAGCCATTGGATGTCAATAGTCATGGTCTGGACGTTGGTAATGTGGTGTTGCCAGCGCACGGGAATACGCACGGCATTGAAACCGGCAGCTTTCACAGCCTGCATAAGCTGCTGGGTGATACGTGGATTGCCCCATGCCGTCTCGGCACTCAAGGCATTAGTCGGATTGCAGATGGCGACGGACCCATTATCCTGACCCGAAGGTGGACACTCTAGTTGATTGCCCAAATTCCAGCCCGCCGTCACCGATGCATTCCATTCATGGGCTGTTGGCTGCGCCATCACTGACACAGCCAACCATCCCAAAACAGTTAAGCAAAGACTTCTCATGCTTAATGAAAACTACTTTAAAAACTATTAATCTAGAACTATCTTTTTACCTTATAATGACTTTCTTACCATTTACGATATAGAGTCCCTTGGTAGGCTGAGACACCTTGCGACCTAACAGGTCATAAATCTCACTATTCACTCTTTCGTTATTCATTAGCGTAGCGCTGATGCCTGTTGTATTCAGCACACTCTCCTTGGTGGTACCAATGGCTTTGATCTTGAAACCACCATTACCCCAGAATGATACGCCGCCTTGCTCTATGAAGGCCTTGGTCACGAAATCCTCCGTCAGAGTCACCTTCACCACGTTGTCGTTGTCCAGCGCTCTCATGTGGTTGTATCCGTCAGCGGGCAATGCCGTCACGTTCCATTCGCCCCACTGACCAGAAATGCGGAAGTCGCCGCTTTTGCCATTCTCAATCAGGAAATACAGATTGCAAGCCGTTTTCAGCTTTTCAACAAACACGTTGAAGCCCTCGCTTTCGGTAGTCAGCACCAAGCTTTTGGCACCCCATCCGTCAATTTCCTGTTCGCCAGCCCACAATACTGCAGCCTCCAAGTCTTCTACTGAGTCGCTGCCATTTTCTATGGTACCTTTCGTCACTTTTACGACGCTAAAGCCATGACCATGAATGCGGATCCCTTTGGCAGCTATGGCAGTAGCCAGGTCTGCATTAATCTCCAGTGTCACTGTAATCTCACCACCAAAGTCCACCTGAGCCTGTCCGGGTAATGCATTCCAGTCCCAGTCATCAAACCTATAAGCATGGTATTCTGCCGAAGCGTCAGCCTTGAAATAAAAGTTTAATTTCTCGCCTTCGACACAGTAACTGCTAATGTCCTGGTTATCGTCAGGGTTTCCCCATTCCTTAACAGTTCCTGCAGGAGCAGGATTCTCCCATGAAATACTGACATTGCCTTCCCACAGCGTTTCCTCTGCGGCAAACATGTTACTTACTGCAAAAATGCTCAATACTACTAAAGTAAATAATTTCTTCATATTCTTCTGCTTTTCGTTATTTTAAATTTTCTGCCTGCAAAATTATGTCTTTTCGTGCGTATTCAGGTTAAATGGCGTACAAAAAAGGTTTGAAAGCTGAAATCTGTTGGTTTTCATCCCCTTTTTGATAGTTTTCAAACGTCATTTTGTGCAATAAAACTGGAATTTATTTGGTGGGTTCGTTTTTTTATATTACCTTCGCACCGTAAATCATTAAAAAACTAAATACAATGAAACAGACGGCAAAGACACTATTCCTATTATTAATACTGATGGCAGGAACGCTGACAGTGTGGGCACATAACAACGCTCTGCTGAGGCTAGAGGCCGAAGAAAACTATGAGAATCGTGGTTTTAAGGCTTTGATGAATGGCAAGATACCCGTAGAGGTGATGTTCCAGACGACACGCAATCAGGACGATGAATGGATGACGGCAGGCTATCTGTACTATCCAAAAGCGAAGAATCCTGCACCCATTCTGATTGTGGAGGGTTGGCATCCGGAGAAGCCCATCCAATCGAAGGATGAAAACGAGACGGTCAGCCGCTTCACGGAATATCAGGCTGATGGCGAGATGACGGGCATACTGTATGTGACTTATGTCGAAGTGGAGGGCGATTTTCTGATGCGTAAGGCGTCGTGGAAGAATCCGACAACAGGTCGTGTGCTGCAGCTTTCGAATTTCGAGGAGATGCGGGAACTTCCCAGTTGGTATCCTGGTTCGCCTGCCGTACTCTCAGATCCTGGACGCATAGATTGGCAGATTAAGGAACGCGTGTATAGTTCAGAAGGAACTGACAGTGAATGGCTGGACAAGATCGAGGTTGATTTTCTGAAGCGAGGTAAGAAGATGTTCACGGTGAAGGAAGACCTCAGTGGTGCCATCAGCAAAGACCTGCTGCAAAGTGAATGGGGATGGGTCACCAACGAGGATATCAACTTCGACGGCTTTCCTGACGTATTGATATATGTAGGCATGCAGCCCAATGGCAATACGCTTAACAAGGCATACGTATGGAATCCCTATACTCGCCAGTTCTATCCCGTGCCTGAGTTCGACGAGATTCAAGAAGTTGACTTCGACAAGAAGACAAAGACCATCACCAGTCGAGCACGTGACTACCAGAAAATGTATATTGACACGTTTAAATGGAAGAACGGAAAGCTGAAGCGGGTTTCAAGTAAAACATTACCGCTGCACTAAGTAAGAGTTAGGTGTAAAAACTATCAAAAAGAGGTTTGAATTCTGACAGATTTCAGTTTTCGAACCTTTTTTGTATGCCATTAAACCTGGATGTGTGCGAATCTGTGTACTTTTGCAGCGAGAAAAATTACTATTATTATATACATAACTCAAAACAAATTTAAAATGAACAAGAAAACAATGTTTCTCTGTCTGCTCGGTGCAGGCATGATGTGGATGCCACTGTCGGCAGTTGCCGAGGTGTCTGCTCTTGCTGAACTGGCGGCAGCTCCGAACGACCAGGTAATTACTGGTACTGTTGAGGATGCCAACGGCCCGATGATCGGTGCTACTGTCAAAGTGGCTGGAACTAACACGGGTACAGTGACCGATTTCGACGGTCGTTTCTCTATCAAATGTAAGCCTGGCGACATGCTGGAAATCAGTTATGTGGGTTACACAACTAAGAGCGTAAAGGCCCAGCAGGGCATGAAGGTCATGATGGACGAGGACAAGACAGTCCTTAGCGAGGTCGTTGTCACCGCTTTAGGTATTAAGCGCGACCGCAAGGCTCTGGGTTACGGTGTGGCCGAGGTGAAGGGCGAAGAACTGACTAAGGCCAAGGAGACCAATGTCATCAACTCACTCTCGGGTAAGGTGGCTGGTTTGGTTGTACAGAACACCGCTGGCGGCGCCTCTGGTTCTACCCGCGTGCTGCTGCGTGGTAATACGGAGATGACTGGTAACAACCAGCCCTTGTATGTCATTGACGGTGTACCCTTGGACAATACCAACTTCGGTAGCGCAGGCACTGAGGGTGGTTACGACCTGGGTGACGGTATTTCGGCTATCAACCCTGATGATATTGAGAACATGACCGTTCTGAAGGGTCCTGCAGCTTCGGCTCTGTATGGTAGCCGTGCTTCTCACGGTGTCATCCTGATTACCACCAAAAAGGCTGATAAGGACAAGGTTAGCGTAGAGTATAATGGTTCGCTGACTATCGATACGCAGAATGCACAGTGGGACGATATCCAGCAGACCTATGGTATGGGTTACGGTGGACAGTTCAGTAAGACGGCTACCTCAGGTACCAACAGCAGTTGGGGTCCGAAGGCTGACAACCAGTTGGTGGAGTACTTCGACGGCGTTCAGCGTCCTTTCACGATGTATAAGGATAATACCAGCGCTTTCTTCCGTACAGGTTTGACTGCTCAGAATACGGCTATTCTGAGCGTGAACAGCGGTAAGACAGGTGTACGTTTCAGCTTTACTGATATGCGCAACAAGGACATCCTGCCCAAGACGCACATGAGCCGTGATAACTTCAACTTGCGAGTTACCACATCAGCTGGTCCTGTTGACTTCGACTTTACTGCCAACTACACCCACGAAAACGTGAAGAACCGTCCTGCACTGGGCGACTCACAGAGCAACGTAGGTAAGAACCTCATGACACTGGCCGGTACCTACAACCAGGCTTGGCTGCAGCACTACGAGACGAGTGATGGCGAGTATGCGAACTGGAACGGTAACGACCAGTATAATAAGAACCCTTATTGGGATTTGTATAAGAATGGTAATACGTCTAAGAAGGATATTTACCGCTTTACGGGTAAGGCCATTTGGAACATTGACGAACACCTGAAGTTGCAGGGTACCATCGGTGCGGATCTGAACAATATGACTTTTGAGGAGTATATTGCCAAGACTACACCTGGTAAGGCAGCAGGTCAGTTGACCAACCAGGTTTTCAAGAACCGCACCATCAATGCTGAGATTCTGGCTCTCTATAACAACCAGTTCGGTGAGTTTGACGTGAATGCTACCTTGGGTGGTAACATCTTTAAGGTTGATAACATGACAACGACATTCACGGGTTTGAACCAGCAGATGAAGGATGTGGTCAGCATCATGAACTATGGCGAGCAGAGCGTTCAGCAGAGCTCGTACACCAAGCAGATCAACTCCATCTTCGGTTCTGCCAGCATCGGCTACCAGCACACCTATTATTTGGAGGCTACGCTGCGCGGCGACCAGTCGTCAACGCTGCCCCTGTCGAACAATTGGTATGTGTACCCCTCATTCTCAGGTAGCGTTGTGTTCTCTGAGTTCATCAAGAACAAGAATTTCATCAACTATGGTAAGATTCGTGCTTCATGGGCACAGGTAGGTAGCGATACCGATCCCTATCAGCTGATTACCAGTTATACCAATAGTAAGTATTCATATTCAGGTTATGCAATGGGACTGATCAGTGGTAACGTTCAGCCTAACCCCGACCTGAAGCCAACTCGCACTAATTCTTACGAACTTGGTTTGGAAATGAAGTTCTTCCACGGACGTCTGGGCTTGGATCTGACATATTATAATCAGGTGTCTAAGAATCAGATTATTGCGCTGGCTTCTTCTTCAGCCATGGGTTACACCCATCGCCTGATTAATGCTGGTGAAATTGAAAACAAGGGTATTGAAATTGCCCTGAATGGTCGCGTGTTCCAATATAAGGACTTTGCATGGGATGCTGGTGTGAACTTCTCGAAGAACGTCAACAAGGTGAAGTCTTTGGTGGACGGTATGGACTATCTGGAACTGGAGAAGGCCACTTGGTGTGGTGTTTCTGTAGGTGCTGAGGTAGGCGAGAACTACGGTTCTATCACGGGTAAAGACTTCAAGCGTAACGAGAACGGCGACGTCATCATCAACGCTTCAACAGGTCTGCCTGAGGTTGACGACAAGACGCGTACCCTTGGTAATGCCTCTTGGGATTGGACTGGTGGTTTCTATTCTACCTTTACTTATAAGAACTTCCGTCTCTCAGCAGGCTTCGACGTGAAGGTCGGTGCCGACCTCTTCTCAATGTCTATGCGCTCAGCTTACCAGACGGGTAAGGCTTCTGGTACTGTTGCTGGTCGTGAAGAGTGGTATGCTTCTGAGGAGGCTCGTCAGGCTGCTGGCATGTCATCAGCTGAATGGCTGGCATCTGGCAATGCCCGTGGATACATCGTTCCTGGTGTGATTGACAATGGTGATGGTACCTGGCGTCAGAATGACATTCCTGTGAACCCCGAGGCTTACTGGAAGAGTGCTGCAGACAATGCTCCTGGTATGTTTGTTTACGACAACTCTTACGTCAAGTGCCGTGAGATTACCTTTGGCTATACCTTCCCTGAGAAGATGCTGGGTAAGTTTGTGAAGTCGCTGAGCCTGTCGTTCGTGGCTCGTAACCCATTCATCATTTGGAAGAACATTCCTAACATCGACCCCGACTCTGGCTACAACACCTCTGGATTGGGTCTTGAGTATGGTTCGCTGCCCTCACGCCGCAGCTATGGTATCAATGTTAACGTGAAGTTTTAATTAGAAATTAGTAATTAGAAATTAGTAATTATGATTACCAAATATATCAAACATTCCGTTGCTGCGTTTATCGTAGGTTTCGGCCTGATAGCTACAACCGCCTGCAGCGACCGTTATATGGAGGAAACCAATACCGACACGACGAAGACGACCTCCATCGACCCCAATGCGCAGCTGACTACTTGTCTGCTGCAGACCTACGGTGACTTCGGACTTATGGACACTTACCGCAGCTATATTACAGGCTTCACACAGCACTTCGCTGGTGGTTGGAATGTCTCGAACTATGCTGGTAGCGTACATTATAATGATGATCAGGCTCGTCTCATTTGGGACCAGTACTATAGCATCGCCATTAAGAACCTGCGCGACGCCATTGCCCACAGTGCCGATAAACCCAATCTGAATGCCGTACTGCGTATTCACCGTGTTTATCTGATGTCAGTATTGACTGATACCTATGGCGACGTTCCCTGCCTTTCTATAAATACCAGTTTGGAAGAAGGTACCGCTACACCTGCATACGATAAGCAGGAAGATATCTACAACTTCTTCTTTGATGAGCTGAAGACATGTGTTGCCCAGCTGGGTACAGGTACTGACAATATCACTGGCGACGTGACCAGCCTTAGTGGCGACCTCGACAAGTGGAAGAAGTATGCCAACTCGCTGCGTATGCGTTTTGCCATGCGTATCTCTGATGTCAACGAGACCAAGGCTCAGGAAGAGTTCAAGGCTGCTGCTACCGATGCTGCTGGCTATATTGCCACAGCTGACGACGATGCTTTCATCAAGTATCAGAACAGTCCGTTCACTCTTTACGACGGTGCTCGCGACATTGACTTCCGCGTCAACGCTCTGGGTGAAATTCTCTATGGTCAGGATCCTACATCGCCCACGTTTGTCTGCGCAACTTTCTTCAACTATATGAAGGATAACGGCGACCCACGTCTGTATAGCATCAGCCGCCACTATAACAATATCAAGCGCAGCGAGATTAAGCCCGACAAGGAGGGTAATATCGACCTGACCGATGAGGTGATTGCCTATCTGGCCAAGCAGGGACAGGACGAAAAACCCTGTAACGTTGGTGCCGCATGGTGGAACAACTGGATTAACGGTCCGGACAATCTGGAGGATATTCCTACATTGGCCAAAATGGTGAAGCTGTATCCCGAGGTGGGTTACGAGAAGAATAACTTCCCTGCCCGCATGATGCGTCCCTTCCTGTCTATCGACTTCTGTCAGCCCGACCGTCCAGGTATCTTGTTTACCTCTTCCGAGGCTAACTTCCTGATGGCTGAGGCTATCACGAAGGGTTGGAGTGTTGGCGGTAGTGCCAACGACCTGTTCAAGTCGGGTATCAAGGCTTCTATCCAGTTCCTGAACAAGCACTATCTGACAGATGATGCCCTGATTGACCAGGCTGATATTGATGCCTATGCCGACAAAATTCTGGCTGCCAATCCGTTGGCTACGAAAGAGAGTGCCCGCGAGGCTATCAACCTTCAGGCTTGGATGCACCACATGATGAACCCTGCTGAGGCTTGGGCTAATCTGCGTCGTGCCGACTATCCTGTGCTGGTTGATCGTAGCAAGCTAGATGTGTTTACCAGTGACTTTACTTACGATGACGAAAACCTGACGACGCCTGTTCGCCTGTGCTATCCAATCTTGGAGAACAAGTACAATAGCAAAAACTATAGCGAAGCTATCGAGCGCATGAATAGCAAGAACAAGAAGGGCGAATTCATCGACGACTGGCACAAGCGCCTCTGGTGGGACGTTGCTGACATCCATGTAGAGTGAAGAGTTAAGAGTGAATAGTGAAGAATAAATAATTAAGAATTATGAAAATCAAGAATATATTAACAATCGGTCTCGTGTGCTGCGGTTTTGCCGCAGCGCTCACGAGCTGCAGCAAAGACGAGGAGTCTTTCTATACGGTCAGTGAGTACGACTCACCTCGTATTCTGAACACCGACTTCCCCGATGGCGGTTTCAGCATCAACCGTGATGCCAACCTGTATTTTGAAGTGTTGGTGACACCTGCTGATTATACAACAGTGAAGTGGTATGCTGATGGTCAGGAAGTCCATGTCGGCGACACTATCGACAAGGCTTTCGAGGCTGGAGAATATACACTTAAGATTTTGGCTGTTACCACACAGGGCAAGGAGACTTCGCGTACAATGACTCTGAAAGTGAAGCCTCTGGCTGGCGACCCTGTTGCTGAGGAGAAACCCGCAGAACGTTTGCAGACACCAGGTGCTGTTGCCAAGGTTAGCGGAAGCAACATGAAAATGGTTAAGAAGGTTTCTATTAATGGTCAGTTGGTTGATGTTACTAGCAATGATGACAGCTTTATCGAGTTTACCATCCCTGCGGGATTGGCTGACGGACAGTACCGTATATCGCTCGTCGATGAAAATAATCTGTCGTACGGTGGCGGATTGATGACGATTACCAACAATCCTACTGTTTCAAAGGCAGAATTCTCGGCTAAGTCTGGCGATAAACTCACCATGCCTGGCTGCAAACTCAACGATGTCGCCTCTGTCACAATCAATGGTCAGAATTGCGAGATTGTGAGCAAAGAGGACACAAAGCTGACTGTTAAGGTTCCCGAACTGGAGGAAGGTTCTTATGAGATTAAGGCTTCTGCCGCAAGTGGTTCTGCTGTGAAGTTCCTTAGTGACGGTGGCTTTGTTGAGGTTGCTACTGTTAAGGTAACGCTCATTCCTGAGGAAGTGCTGTGGGAAGGCAAGCATGAAGTTGACTGGGGTACCATTTGGGAAGACCAGGACGGTACGGTTACTGCTAAAGTCAAGCAGGAGGCTAAGGTTGGCTATACGCTCCGCCTCTATGTGAAGCGTACTGATACTGAGTATGCTATGGGCTGTGCAGCAGTAAACTGGGCTGACATTGTCAAGGGTGGCACTGATCCGAATCGTGGTGATGTTATGATTTCGTTCGAAGATACCTTTATTGACTTTGTGCTCACTGCTAAGTCGTTCGAATTGCTGAATGGTGGTAACCTGCAGGTGGTTGGTCATGGCTTCGACCTGTTGAAAATGTCGCTGATTCCACCTTCTGAGGTGACATTGTGGGAAGGCAAGCATTCTGTTGACTGGGGTACCATCTGGGAGGATAAGGAAGGTACGGTCACTGCCCAAATAAAGGGAAATGCAAGTGCCGGTTCCAAGCTCCGTCTGTATTGCAAGCGTACTGCTAGCGACTATTGCCAGGCAAGTCCTACCGTCAACTGGGCAAACCTCATTACCGGTCTCAGCGATCCCGATCGTGGTGACGTGCCCTTCGAAGGCGAGGCTACCTTGGAGTTTGAGCTGTCAAACAAGTCCTTTGAGCTGCTGAATCAAGGCAATCTGCAGGTAGTAGGCCATGGCTTTGACCTGCTGAAGATTACCATAGAGTAGAATTAATTACTTGAATGATATTTCCTGCACCATCTGACCAGGGTCGCCAATGACCAGCGTGAGCAGGTGGTGCTTCTTTTTGCGGTCTATCGGCAGCGACAGCACAAAGTCCTTGCGGTTTTCCAGCACCTGCAGCTTCCAGGGATATGACCATTCCGTGAACTTGTTTTCACAAACTACGGGGGTACTACCGTCAATGCTTACGCCAAAACGATTGCTGCGGTCTTGCATGACGGGCCAGAAGGGAACTACTGAGAGGCATATCGACAGTGTCTTGCCACCAGTCTGGCTACACTCGAACGGGATGTCGATATGTTGCGATGTCAGTTTGCCGGGGTCTTGTGTAGCGTCCAACGGTTGGCCCATCTGCAGGGCTATCCAGTCGCAGCCGATGCCTTCTAACAGCTGGAAGGCACCATTAACTTGTACCTTGCTCAGGTCAATCTTGTTGGCATATTTGGTGCGTCGCTGACTCTTAGGCAACTGGTAGGCTTTTGTAGGACGGTTAACTAATTCTGGCATCAGGTGATATTTGGCTGTATAGCCTGGCGGAACTTGCGATATCATCTGGTTCCACTTGCCGTCCAACTGCGTATTATAGCGTGCTATGAGTTTCATGATGCTGTCGTTGGCTGCACGGCTTTGGCTGGCTGCCTCTGCGCTGCCCGTTTCGTGGTTCTCTTGTGCCATGAGGAATTTGCGGTTCATCTGGTAGGCCGACATCACTGAGTAGCCTACCATCTCGAAGAACGCAGGGCGCAGGGTGGGGGACAGCTGCTTTTCAAGGGCGTCCACCGCATCGGATATGGCTTGGTAGTCGGCCAGTCGCTGACGGCGTTCTGCTGGTGTCAGGTCTGAGTCGTGCAGACGGTTGTTCTCGTCGTTGTCCCATTCCAGTTCGTAGCCCATGAATTCGGGCTTGCGCTGCCAGGCCAGCCGATAGTAGGTGTCCAGGATGCTTTGGAATTGAGAGTTGAGAGTTGAGAATTGAGAATTATGATTACCTTTGTCATTTGTAAAGAGCTTTGCCAGCCACTGTGCCTGATAACGGTTGGCATTGTCGTAGCTGAAGTCCTGCAGGTTCCACGCCATATCGAAGAACTGCTGCATCTCAATCTCCATAGGTTTGATATCGCCCACATTCAGCAGCCAGTAGCGTTGTGCACCGGCATCGTAGGCTTTCTTCAGTTCCTCGTACATCAGCATAGGTGCTGTGGTGGCTATCCACAGGTTGTCGTGGGGCGTACCCAAATAGCTCAGGTGGTAATAGACGCCTGCGCCTCCTGTCCGCTGCTGCTCTGCCTTGTTCGACACGCGCTTCATGTAGCCGTAGTTGTCGTCGGGCCATACCAGTGTGATGTCGTCAGGCACCCGTAAGCCAGCGTCGTAGATGTCCAGCGTTTCTTTGTAGGGCACGAAAATCTGTGGTATCTCCGTTACCCGCTTCTGCTTGTGGCGCGTCAGTATCTCGCGCTGGTCTTCAAACACCGTTTCCAGCGTCCGTGCCTTCACCTTCGGGTCTGTCGAGCCCTTCATTGCTTCGTCATGCAGACCACGCATACCCATCGTATAGATGTTGTCGTACTGCGCCGTCTCCCGGATGCGGTTGTCCAACTTCTGCCAAATGGTCTGCTTGTTGGTCAGGTAGTTCCATTCACCGTCCTTCGCCTTGTCCCATTCCGATGGCGCCGCGTTGTTGAACAGCAGTGGCTCGCAGTGGCTCGTCGTAATCATGATGCCCCATTCAGCAGCCACACGCTGACTCTCTGGATGACTGTAAAAGGCACCTGTGCAGTCGTGCATGGCAGGTGCCAGCATGTTGCCACGCAGACGCAGCAAGAGCTCGCACACCTTGTCGTATGTCTTTGGTCCTATATCGCCTAACTCCTTCTCGAAGTTGTTGGCAGCCCATGTCTTCAAGCCCCAATCCTCGTCGTTGATGAAGATGCCGCGATACTTGATGGTTGGCTCATTCGACACGAAATTCTCCTCGTAGTCGAGTGTAGTCTTGTGTGCTACGGGGACATCGGCAAACCAGTACCATGGGTTGACGCCAATCCGCTCGTTCACGTGCAGCACGCCGTATGCCAGTCCTCGGGCGTCGCTGCCCACGATGACGAGTTGTTGTCCGCGTGAGGTGATGCTGTAGCGCTCCCATGAGCCTTGCAACAGACTGATGTTGATGTCGGGAGTCAGTTCTGCTGCGTGCTCTACAGTGGCTAATATGACTGTTGGCCCTTGGCCTGTTTTGTGGACAATGCCTGGTCGCACGCCTGTCACGCGCTGAATGTCCTCACTCATGACGTTAGCCATTTTCTGCACCAGTGGGACATCTGTTTCCGACGTCACGATGTGACACCGTTTCAAGTCTACTGCTGCTATGGCCAGTGTGGTTGTCAGCCCAATTATAATCGCTATCAGTTTCTTCATAATGCTACAATTGCCTTGTATTTCTTACGACAACCGTTTCAGCAGTTCTATCAGCACCTGCCAGATGTCGTCAATGGTTTTCAGTTCAACACGTTCGCTGGTGGAGTGGGGCTCTACGATACGCGGACCAATGCTGGCAATCTGAATGCCGGGATAGTGCTGTACGAAGAAGCCTGCTTCCAACACGAAGTGCATAGCAACCATGCGCGGACGCCAGCCCAACACGTCGACAAACGTGTCGCTGACCAGTTGCAGGAATGGTGACTGCTGGTCTTCTGCCCATGCAGGTGCCGACATCACCACTTCCGATGTGGCGCCTGCCGCCTTGAACGTTTCGGCTATCTCTTGGCTCAGTTCGGCCATATCGTCGTCGTTGAAACTGCGTGTGTGGGTTGATACGAAGATATGGTCCTGTTCGGTTACGATGCGTCCCACGTTGTTCGAGGTCTCTACCGTGCCCGGCATTGTCTCGCTCATCTTCACCACCCCCTGCGGTACCTGTTCCAGACAGTCCATCAGCGCCTCGAAGGCCTCTTTAGGGATGATGCTGTCCTGTGGTTCACACTTCTCGATGCTGCACGTCATCTTTGCATCTTCGGGGTATTCTTCACGCAGCCATTCGTTCATCATGTCCTGTTGTGACTTGACAAACTCGCAGGCCTCGCCCGATGGGACGCAGACGATGATTTCTGCCTTCGAGGCTATCGAGGCATTGGCTTCACCTACGTTGATGGAGGCTACGTCGAAATCGTACTCGTTGTAGATGGCAGCCAGAATGGCCCACATGGCAATAACGGCACTGCAGCGTTTCTTGTTGATATCGACGCCCGAGTGTCCGCCCAATCCGCCCTTGAAACAGATGCGGTACCAGCGGTGCTTGCCATTGGGTACGGCTTGTCGGTTTATGGGTATGCGGTAGAACTGCAGACAGGCACCAGCGGCTCCCGTTGTAATCGTGTCGTAGTCCTCTGAGTCCAGATTGATGACTTTGCGGCCTTTCAGGAAGTCCTTACCCAACTGAGCAGCTCCCGACATACCGTCCTCCTCGTTTGTTGTCGTGATGACTTCCAGTGCCGGATGTACGATGCTGTCGTCTTCTAATACGGCTAATGCCATCGACAGACCAATGCCGTTGTCGGCACCCAACGACGTGCCACGGGCTTTCATCCAACCATTCTCCACGTAGGCCTCGATGGGGTCGGATAGGGGGTCGTTCATGCCCACACACACCATATCCATGTGGTTCAGCAGCACAATGGGCTCTGCCCCCTCATGTCCAGATGTGGCAGCCTTGCGTATCACCACGCAATTTTCCTTGTCGCGCTCATACTCTAAATGCAATCGCTCTGCAAACTGGCAAAGATAGTCTGCTACACGTTCTTCATGATGTGAAGGACGTGGAATCTGGTTCAGTTCGCGGAAGATACCAAACACCCGCTCGATCGAAAATTTTTGGTCTTTCATATACGTTGATTTGAACTTTTGTTTTGCAAAGATAGTGATTGTTGCTGAATTATTTATCTTGTTGTTATGACGTTTGTCGTGTAATAAACAAAAACCCAACCATTTTGAAACATAAATCTATCGACTTAGGAGTGCTCAGGGAACCTTGACTGTCATAGCCTTTTAAAAGGATGTTGCAAAAATAGGAATTTTTCTTTGCTTATTAAAATAATCTTTGTATCTTTGCAACGTGAGATTATTAATTAGCGTTATTATAATTATGAAGAAATCATTTTTACTACTAATCACGCTTGTTGTCAGCATCGTGGCAATGGCAGGACCTGTGACCCCAGACGAAGCTCGTCAGAACGTCGCACAGTTTATGAATCCACGCCGTGCAGCTGCCGTGACACAGAATCCGGATGCACTGCGTCTGGTGTCAACAAGCCATTATCAGGCTCAGAAAAATACCTTGGCTCCCAGCTACTACATCTTTAATGTCGGTAAGGGAGAAGGCTACGTCATTGCCGCTGCCGACGATCGTGTACCCGCTGTGCTGGGTTATTCGAACCGTGGTCAGATTGACCCTGACAACATGCCTGAGAACATGAAGGAATGGCTGCAAAGCTATAGCGACCAGCTGGAGTATCTGAACAGCCACCCCGATGCGCCCATAGCACGCCGTACCGTCAGCGGCGAGGCCATCAGACCGCTGTTGGACTCACGCTTTTCGGAAGGTCCCATAGCGTGGGATCAGACTGCACCCTATAATGACCTCTGCCCCCTTGACGGCAGTTCGCATAGCTTGGTAGGTTGTGTGGCAACGGCTATGGCTCAGTTGATGTATTATTGGAAATACCCTGCAGCCACCACAGACTCCATTCCTGGCTATACCACTAAAAAACGGAAAATACAAATGCCCGGTATCTCTGCCGGTACAGCTATCGATTGGGATAATATGCTGCCCAGATATACTGGCTATGAGACTGATGCTCAAAAGAATGCTGTAGCCAATCTGATGCTGCTCTGCGGAACAGCGGTGGAGATGGATTATACGTTCGATTTCAGTGGTGCCTCAACAGCCCTTGCTGCTCGCGCCTTACGTGACTATTTTGATTACGACGAAGCCACCAACTACAGACAGCGTGTTGACTACCACGAGGGCGAATGGAACCAGAAGGTGTACGACGAACTGAAAGCCGGTCGTCCCCTCATGTATAGTGGTCAGTCCAGCGCAGGAGGTCATGCCTTTATTGTTGACGGCTATGGTGGCGACGACTACTTCCACATTAACTGGGGTTGGAGCGGTCAGAGCAACGACTACTTCCTGCTGTCCATTCTCGACTCTAAGAACAATTCTGGTTCCGGTGCCAGTAAGAGTGCCGACGGCTACAGCTTTACTCAGGGTGCCATCTTTGGCGTGCAACCCAATACAGGTAAGCCCGATAAAGAGTTACGCCTTCTGACAGCCACTGCGGGCGCTATCTTCTGCGACACCGTGATGACGCGCAAAAGTATCAGCGAGAATTTTAAGGTCAAGTTAGGCTTTGCTGTCATCAATCATTGGGACGCTACCTATACCTTCGATATCGGAATGATGTGTGTCGATGCTTACGGGCAGAAATTGTTCAACGAAGGAGTTCTTGCCAGCGGCATCAAGCTGGACCCCGACTGGGGTATGGTAGACCCCGCAGGATTAGCTGCGGATCTGAGTCTAGGTAGGGGCACCAACGAATTGACCTGCTTCGTTATACCTGTCAGCCGTCCGGCTGGGACGAGCATCTGGTATCCTTCAATTGGTGCTTACGACTACTACGTCGGTATTAATGTCAAGGGCGACACGCTGAAACTCTTCCCACCCGTATTCAACCTGAATGGTACGCTGGCATTTACTGGTA
This sequence comes from uncultured Prevotella sp., assembly GCA_946188165.1. Classification (GTDB taxonomy): domain Bacteria; phylum Bacteroidota; class Bacteroidia; order Bacteroidales; family Bacteroidaceae; genus Prevotella. The sequence continues at coordinate 5,434 of CAMHTW010000013.1, read as the reverse complement.
AAAAGGAGGCAAAAACGCCTATACCTGTACAAACCACTATCACCAACAACGGTACTTTCTGGAAAGGCGAACTATTCTTTATGCTGAACGGCCAGATGACGGGCGGTCGTCATTTCGACATCGAGGCTGGACAGACTAAGCCCCTTGACTTTACGGTCATTCCCGATTCTGCCGGAAGGTACGAGATTGCTGTCGCCACGCGTCAGTACAACTCTAAAACCAACGATTACGACTACACGACGTTCATTGTCGATAGTGTTACTGTCGACGCGGCAGCTTTCGCTAATCTGACACTCAAATACGACGTGACGAATGCCACGAACTACATTGTCAAAGAGAACAACCTCAAGCTGATGGTTACTGCAACAAACAATGGTAATGACACCTATGAGAACCAGATCTTGGCCGACCTCTACAAGGACGGGCATGATGGGTATTACTATAATACCACCACCCTTAAGAAGGATGTGAAGCTTGCTGCAGGAGAAACCGTCCAGCTGCCCTTCGATTTCGTCAATCTCGAAGACGATAGCTATCTGTTCCTCATCAAATACCTCTCGGAAGGTGAATGGAAGGTCATTCAAACCAAACCCTTTGTCATACAGACACGCGAACCAGACCCGGTACCCGTGCTTAGCACAACGGCACGGACAGCAAATGCCGTCAAGGAGAATGGTTCATGGATTGTGAAGTCTGATACGGCCTTTATTGACGTCAAGGTCCAAAATGTCGGAACACTTGATTACAATGACAACATCATTGTCAAACTGTTCAAACTGACTTCTGAAACGGGTGGACCGCAGGTTGCTACAGCCAGAAAAATCCTCAGGCTGATTGCCGGTGCCGACACCACTATCACAGTTCGATTCCCTGGTTTGGAAGATGGTGCCACCTATTTCTATTGGACTTACTATATAGCCAATAGGCAGGAAACGGCCGGTTCGCAGAATACACCTTTATTCACCGTCATGTTGCCTAAGCCCGACGGCATCCAGATGGTCAGCAACGGCCAACAGGGCAACGTCACCATCTACGGTGTGAATGGCAACAAGGTGGACGAGGTCAATGCCTCCAACCTGCAACAGCGCCTGAAGTCATTGCCTAAGGGACTCTACATCGTACGCTTTGGTCAGAAGACCGCAACAATTCGCAACTAAATACCAATTATTGGGTATTGCGCAGTTCGGATTTTTGCCGTACCTTTGCACCGTCTCTTTAACCACATGATTTCAGATGAAATAAAGTATTTGTTTAGTTTAGTACGAGGGGCTTGCCACAGCGGCAAGCCCTTTGTTTTGTTTTTTTCCCTTCTTTTGTTTGGAGCGCATCTATTTTTTGTTTACCTTTGCACCCAGAAATGGAAACTACAGAATGAAGAAGATATATTTCATCCTGTCGTTGCTGTGGATATGTATGGCTACGGCAGCGCAGGAGCATCATAAGCATCATTATAATCACGAACACCCGTCGGACTCGACGGACGTGTTCTACCGTCACCTGAAACTGAACGAGATGGTGGTGACGGGTGTGACAGGCGACACAAAGCTGAAGAACTCGACGGCACCAATTGCTATTGTCTCCGGTAAGGAACTGCGCCAGAAGACATCGACCAACGTTATCGATGCCATAGCACACCAGCCTGGCGTGGCACAGATTACGACGGGTAGCGGCATCTCGAAACCCATTATCCGCGGACTTGGTTACAACCGCATTATCGTGATGAACGAGGGGGTGCGTCAGGAAGGACAGCAATGGGGCGACGAGCACGGCATCGAGATAGACGGACAGAACGTGAACTCAGTGGAAATCCTGAAGGGACCAGCCTCGCTGATGTATGGCAGTGACGCTATGGCAGGCGTGCTGATATTGCACGGCAGTCCTATCCAGCCCGAGGGCGAGATGAAGGCCAGCGTGTCCACGGAATACCAGACGAACAACGGCTTGTTTGACTACTCGCTGAACTTTGCGGGCAATCAGCAGGGCTTCGTGTGGGATGCACGTTTTACGGACAGATACGCACACGCGTATAAAAATAAGTACGACGGCTACGTACCCGGATCACAGTTCAGCGAGAGGGCTGGACGACTGATGCTGGGTGTGAACAAACGGTGGGGCTACTCGCACCTGACAGCCACCATTTTCCACCAGACCCCCAGCATTGTCGAGGGCGAGCGCGACGAAACAACAGGTGAACTGGAGCATGGCGAAGGATTCACGGGTCATGGTTATGGCAAATCATTGCCCTTCCAGCAGATTTACCATTACAAAGCCGTGTGGGACAACTCGCTGAACTTGAGCAAGGGCTGGCTGAAAGCCGTCGTGGGCTATCAGCAGAACCGTCGTCAGGAGTTCGAGGAGGACGAAGACGAGTATGAATTGTATTTCAAGTTGCACACCCTGACCTACGACGTGCGCTACTTATCGCAGGAGTTCGACGGATGGAAAGTAGCGGGTGGCGTGAACGGTATGTGGCAGCAGTCGCTGAACTTGGGTGAGGAGTCGCTGATACCTGAGTACAGGCTCTTCGATCTGGGTGGTTACGCAACGGTCAGCAAGTCGCTGAACCGCCTGACGCTGAACGGAGGCCTGCGTTACGACCATCGTCACCTGAACTACTATTCGCGTAACTTCAATGGTGTGACGGGTAGCATTGGTGCCGTATGGAATGCCAGCGAACACGTGAACGTGCGACTGAACGTGGCACGAGGTTTCCGTGCGCCCAATATGAGCGAACTGGGCAGCTATGGCGTTCACGAGGGTACCCAGCGCTTTGAGATTGGCAACCCAGACTTGAAGCCTGAATATAGTTGGCAGGCCGACCTCGGCGTCGATTTCACTTCGAAATACGTGTCGGCACAGGTGGCCCTATTTGCCAACCGCATCGAGAACTACATCTTTGCGCAGCGCATAGACAGGGTAGAGGAGGAGGGTTACCGTACCTACGAATATACGCAGGGCGATGCCCGTCTGCTGGGCTTTGAGGCTGGTGTCGACTTCCATCCCATCCATAGCCTGCACTTCCAGAACACCTTCTCGTTTGTCGATGCCCAGCAGTTGCATGCCGATGCCGATGCCAAATACCTGCCCATGACGCCTGCACCACGCTGGACATCGGAACTGAAGTACGAGTTGTCGCACCACGGACACAAGACGCTGAATAATGCCTATGTGGCCTTGGGGTTAGAGTGTAATCTGGCGCAGAACCACTATTACAAGGTGGACGATACGGAGACACGCACGCCCAGCTATACGCTGCTGAGCCTGTCGGCAGGTACCGACCTGAACATCCATAAAAAGAAGGTGGCCGAGCTATACGTTACTGCCGACAACCTGCTGAATACGGCCTATCAGAACCATCTGAGCCGCCTGAAGTACTGCGACGTAAACAATGCCACGGGCCGTCAGGGCGTGTATAATATGGGGCGCAACATCGTGTTCAAGGTGATAGTGCCGATAGAATTATAGAAATTGGTTCCTTCAAAAAGATTGGGATAATCGCACTATAATTCGAAAAAGTTTCGTATCTTTGCAGCCAAAAATAGTAGATTATGAGTCCAGTATTCAGACGCGAGAGCGAATACACGTTCAAGATATACTCCAACGAGGAGGAGCGGATGCACATCCACGTCATCTGCGACGGTCACGAGGCCAAATATTGGCTGGAGCCCCGCGTGGAACTGGCCAAGAACACAGGAATCCCTGAACACAAACTAAGTGAAATTAAGAAAATCGCAGAGAAATATGCAGACAGCTTCAAAGAACAATTCCGCCAGCACATCGGCAAGCGTATTGATGATTAATGCGCAGGGCATAATGCTCTCCGTGCTGGGTCACGACTACTTCCTGTCGTACAACCGCATCCCTTGGATGCAGGACGCGCCCATCCGCAGCGTCTTGAACGTGCAAATGAGCGGCCCCGAAGCCATTGAGTGGCCCGACCTTGACGTAGACCTCGAAATCGAGAGCCTCCAGCATCCCGAACGCTTTCCACTCGTCATCAAGCGGAATGCGTTGGACTTCGTAGGGGTGTAATATCGTATACGTAAGGAAAGGGGAAAAGGTACGGGCAAACAGGGAGCGAGACGGCATGTAACAGGGAGAGATACGGCATCTTGCCAGATTCGGGCGGGCGCTCGCATGAATTCGGGCGGGCGCCCTTATATATTGGAGCGCCCGCCCTGATATGCTGGAACGGTCGGTCGAACCCGAATTTTATTCCTTAGAAGTAATCTGTTCCGTCAGTCTTACGTAGATGATATTTCCATTTTAGATTGCAAATCATGAATATTAAGTTGAATATAATAGACGTACAAAAATGTTAGAACATATAGCAGAATTCACAGCATGGCCAATACTTACAGGTATATTCGTTGGCTACATTGCTAACCGCATCATGAGCGGTGAAGGTAAGGGATGCTGCATGAACCTCATTGTAGGTATTATCGGCAGCTATGCAGGAACATTCATCAGCCATCTGCTGAACATCGAGTTGCTTGGCAAGGGTTATCTTACCAATTTCGTGTTTTGTGTCATAGGCGCAATAACCGTGTTGTGGATATGGAAAAAGTTGTTTGATTGAGTATGATAACCATCAATACAACCAACGAACACATTTCAGATTTCATCGCCATCGACTTCGAGACGGCCAATCAGCAGCCGTCAAGTGTCTGCTCCGTTGGAGTGGTCATGGTGCGTGACGGGCAGATAGTCGACTCGTTCTACAGTCTGATCCAGCCTGAGCCGAACTATTATAACTATTGGTGTCAGCGGGTACATGGCATCTCGGAAAGTGATACAGAGGATGCGCCGGTGTTTTCCAAAGTATGGCAGCAGTTGGAGGAACGAATTGTTGAGATATTCTTTTCAAATCAAGACCTTGATGATGTAAGATACCAAATTGCCACAATTCCTTTCGTGGCTCACAATGCCCGTTTCGATGAAGGCTGTCTGAAGGCTGCATTCAAGGTGTACCAAATGGACTATCCCGACTACCGTTTTTACGATACCCTGACAGCATCCCGCCGACAGTTCGGCCATTCGCTACCTAATCACCAACTCCACACCGTAGCAGCTGCCTGTGGCTACAACCTCGAGAACCATCACCATGCTTTGGCTGATGCAGAAGCCTGTGCAGCTATCGCCCTATACATATTATAAATCTGTTGCCACTTATCACATATATGATATTCTTAATATCTCGTTAAAACTTGGGGCAAAGGTAGGGCCTTTATTACTTTGCAGGGATTGCCTACTGCTATGGAATTAGAGGGGATATTTTTTGTCACGACACTACCTGCACCGATGGTTACGTTGTCACCAATAGTGACTCCTGGCAGGATGGTAACGCTACCTCCAATCCAAACATTATCGCCGATGCGTACAGGTTTTGCCCATTCCTGGCGGGAGTTGCGCTCCATCGGGTCTGTACTATGAC
>CAMHTW010000012.1 GCA_946188165.1 uncultured Prevotella sp. | reverse complement strand
TGTTCATTATACTTTGTTGTGTTGGGTTTGAACAAATCAGGGCGTATCACATGATGCACCATATCTACTTGATGCAGCAACGCTATGATAGCCTGAATATCTTTCTTACCTGCTTTTCTTACCGTTATACTCATGATTACAACTTAACGTCAGACAGAATTTTGGCGGTGGCACCCGTCATCTGCTCAACAAACTTGCCTGACTGGCGACCAGCTTCCGTAATAGCTTCGGGGACGTCAATGAAGTGCTGCATGATACGGTGGAAATCGTCGGCATTGTGGATTTCCTGTCCGCCACCACAGGCTTTCAGACCCTGGGCTTCCTGGAATCGTTCGTTGTTGGGACCAAAGATAACGGGAACGTCCCAGACAGCAGCCTCCAGCGTGTTATGGATGCCCACACCAAAGCCTCCGCCAACGTAGGTGACATCAGCATAACCATAGATGCTTGACAGCAAACCGAAGCAGTCGATGATTAAGACGTTCGCGTCTTGAAGTGAAGAGTGGAGAGTGGAGAGTGGAGAGTTTGCTACTGCAGTATAGCGAACGACCTTGCGTCCTGTCAACAGTTTCTCGATTTGTTGCAGATGTTCCTCGCCAATAACGTGGGGCGCAATAATGAGTTTCCAATCCTTGTGTTCACGAAAGAAAGGAATAAAAATCTCTTCGTCGGGCTGCCAGCTGCTGCCTGCAACAAAAACTTTGGGCTTGGGCGTTGCACCATTTATACCCAAAAACGCCTCGACGACAGGCAACTGTTTGGCTGCTGCCTTAATCTGCAGCACACGGTCGAAGCGGGTATCGCCCACGACGGTGACATCCGTAATGCCTATTGTAGCCAACAGCTCGCGACTGACCTCGTTCTGCACATAGAACCGCGTAAAGCACCTCAGCACACGGGCATACTGACGGCCATACCAACGGAAGAACACCTGACCAGGACGGAAGATGCTGCTGACACTATAGACGGGTACGCCACGATGGCTCAGGATGTGCAGGTAGTTATACCAAAATTCGTACTTGATAAAGAATGCCATCACAGGGCGTATGGTACGCAGGAAGCGACGTGCATTGGTAATGGTGTCCAACGGCAGATAGCAGATGATATCGGCACCCTCATAGTTCTTGCGCACCTCATAGCCAGAGGGCGAGAAGAAGGTGAGCAGAATCTTATATTCAGGATGGTCACGACGCAATTGCTCCATCAGCGGGCGTCCCTGTTCGAACTCGCCCAGTGAGGCGGCATGAAACCATACATAACGGGCGTTGGGGTCCACCTTCTCCTTCAGGATGCGGATAGCCTCACGCTCGCCATGCCACATCTTGCGCACCTTCTCATTGAAAAGGCTTGCGATAACGACGCCCAACTGGTATATATAAATAATAATGTTATACATCAGCCTAATACTCCTATGGCTCGTTTCATACGAGCGATAGTTTCCTGCTTACCAAGGAAAGCAGAGATGTCAAACATGCCAGGACCCTTGCCCTCGCCAACAAGGGTCAGTCGCCAGGCATTCATGATGTTGCCAAGTTTATATTCCTTCTGCTCAATCCAAGCATGGACTATCTTTTCCTGATTCTCCAACGAGAAGTCGTCAATACCTTCCAATACCTGTATCAGTTCTGTCAGCTGTTGCGCAGAGTCTTCCTTCCAGCGCTTCTTGGCCGTCTTCTCGTCGTACTCAGTAGGAGCGACAAAGAAGAACGAACACAAAGGCCACAACTCGTGAACAAACGATACACGGTCCTTCATCATTGCCGTTACTGCCGTTACACGTTCCAGCGTTTCCTCCGGACAGTGTTCTTTCACGACAGGGAAGAACAGCTGGGCAATCTCCTCAGCCGACTTCATCAGGATATACTCATGGTTAAACCAGATGCACTTGTCGTAGGCAAACTTGGCACCAGCCTTCGAACACTTGGAAATATCGAACAAGGGAACCAGCTCGTCAAGCGAAAAGATTTCCTGCTCCGTGCCTGGATTCCAACCCAACAGCGCCAGGAAGTTGATGACGGCCTCGGGGAAATAGCCGTCCTCACGATAGCCACGAGAGATTTCGCCAGTCTTAGGGTCTTTCCATAACAATGGGAAAACAGGGAAGCCCAGACGATCGCCATCTCGTTTCGACAACTTACCCTTGCCATCAGGCTTCAGCAACAAAGGCAGATGGGCAAACTGGGGCATCGTATCCTGCCAGCCAAAAGCCTCATAGAGCATGACATGCAGGGGTGCACTGGGCAGCCACTCCTCACCACGAATGACATGCGAGATTTCCATCAGATGGTCGTCGACGATATTGGCCAAATGATAAGTAGGCAACTGGTCGACACTCTTATAGAGCACCTTATCGTCACAAATATCACTCTTCACACGTACCTCGCCACGGATTAAATCGTTGACAAGAATCTCCTGACCAGCTTCAACCTTGAAACGCACGACGTACTGATGACCAGAAGCTATCAGCGCATCGACCTCTTCCTTTGGAAGCGTCAGCGAGTTACGCATCTGCTGGCGGGTATGGCAGTCGTACTGAAAATTCTGAATCTCAGCACGCTTCTGCTCCAACTCCTGCGGGGTATCGAAAGCGATATAGGCCTTGCCATTGTCGAGCAACTGCTGAACATATTTCTTATAGATGTCGCGACGCTCACTCTGGCGGTAAGGGCCCTTGTCGCCACCAAACGAGACACCCTCGTCAAACTGGATGCCCAACCACTTGAAACTCTCTATGATATACTCTTCGGCACCTGGTACAAAACGGGTGGAATCGGTATCCTCAATACGGAATACTAAATCACCGCCATGCTGACGGGCGAACAGGTAATTATACAATGCAGTACGCACACCTCCGATGTGCAATGCCCCTGTGGGACTGGGTGCAAAACGCACCCTAACTCTTCTTTCTGTCATGACAATAGTTAATTTTGACTGCAAAATTACTAAATAATTATGAATTATGCATTATGAATTATGAATTATTTTGTATCTTTGCACTAAAATATCATAAGAACATGAGTACTTTTAATATCATCAAGGACCCTTATTGGCGTCGGATGCTGATAAGAATAGCTCTGGTAATTGCCTCTGTAGCTATCGTGGTATGGTCGATGCCACGCGACAGTCGTACCTATTTCCATGTAGAAACGGGTAAGCCTTGGAAGTATGCCGAATTCACGGCTCCCTACGACTTCCCGGTGTATAAGTCGGAGACCGCTATCAAGGCTGAGCGCGACAGTGTGTTACGTGAATTTGAGCCTTATTACAAATCAAATAAGGAAATAGAAACGCAGATGGTGCATAAGTTCATGAACGATTATGCACAGGGGATTCCCGGACTGCCTGCCGACTACCTGTTCTTCATTTCCAATCGCCTCCACAGCCTTTATGACCAAGGCATCATGGAACAAAAGGAATTTAACGAGATGTGCAACGACACGTCGAAGACCATCCGTGTCGTCAACGGCAAAGAGGCAACCAGTGTCAGTATCCAAGAGCTATACTCACCCAAAACAGCCTACGAACAGTTGTTTACGGACCCGAAACTGGCACCTCAGCGTAACATCCTGAAGCGTTGCAACCTGAACGACTATATTGTACCCAACCTTACCTACGATCGCGAACGCTCAGAAGCAAGTCGCGACGAACTGCTGTCGGGTATTGCCTTGGCCAGTGGCTTGGTACAGAAAGGACAAAAGATTGTGGATCGCGGAGAGATCGTAACCGAGAAGACCTATCGTATCATAGAGTCATTCAAGCAGGAAAACGAACGGCGTAATGAAGACATCACGCAAAACCAAATATCGCTCACTGGTCAGATACTGTATGTGACTATCATCATGATATGTTTTACCATCTATCTGAGCCTTTACCGTATCGACTATTTCGACAAGCCTCGCAGTATTATGATGCTCTACGCGCTCATCATCTTGTTTGTCGTAGCCACGGCGTTGTTCATGCGTAACACGTTCATCCATGTCTATATCCTGCCCTACGCGATGGTACCCATCTTTATCCGTGTGTTTATGGACTCGCGTACGGCATTCATGACCCACTTTACAATGGTGCTGATATGTGCAGTGATGCTGCAACACCCCTTTGAGTTTATTGCTGTAGAGACAATAGCAGGCTTGGTAGCCATTAGTTCGCTGCGTGAACTGAGCAAGCGTTCGCAGTTGTTCAAGACTGCCCTGATTGTCACTGTCGTAGCAATGGGGGTAAATCTGGCTTGTGACTGTATGCGTGCCGACGCTTTGTCGCAGATTGACTATTCCGCCTATAATTATCTTGCTGTCAACGGTATCGCCATGCTCTTTGGATATCCCCTACTCTACCTGCTGGAAAAGGCCTTCGGATTTACCAGTGATATCACACTCATCGAACTGTCGAACACTAACAACGAACTACTCCGTAAGATGAGTGAGATAGCACCCGGTACCTTCAACCACTCTATTCAGGTAGCCAACCTGGCTGGCGAGATAGCCAACAAGATTGGTGCCAAGGCCCAGTTGGTACGTACGGGAGCCCTGTACCATGATATTGGCAAGCTGTCTAACCCCATCTACTTTACGGAGAACCAATCGGGTATTGATCCGCATGAGATGCTAACCGATATTGAGAGTGCCCAGATTATTATCAGCCACGTGACAGAAGGACTGAAGATGGCTGACAAATACGATTTGCCCCAGGTCATTCGCGAGTTCATCTCGACCCACCATGGACTAGGCAAAGCCAAATTCTTCTATATACGTTACAACAACGAACATCCTGACGAACCCGTTGACGACCTGCTGTTTACCTATCCTGGACCCAATCCTTTTACGCGTGAGCAAGCCTGTCTGATGATGGCTGACGGCGTCGAGGCAGCCTCACGTTCACTGCCCGACTATACAGAGCAGTCGATACGTCAGTTGGTTGAACGTATTATTGATTCGCAGGTAGCTGACGGTTACTTCCGCGAATGTCCCGTGACGTTCCGCGATATCCAGTATGCCAAGACGGTGCTCATCGAGAAGTTGAAGACGGTCTATCATACCCGTATCAGCTATCCGACTGAGAAGAAAGAGGCAAACGCTTAGAAAAAAGGAGCGACAGTGTAAAAACGTGGTGTTTGCGAACACAATTTTATGCACACTTTGGCACATTTGTGCAGAAAGTGTGCAGTTTTTAGTTAATAAGCGTTAATACTTATTGCACTTTTAGCAGACTTTTGTGCAATAACATTACCTTTGCACCCGTTTTAAGCAAAAATAAATTAAAAAACAATGAAAAAGATTGTATTTTCGCTGATTGTTTTCACGATGACAACTATGGACGCTTTTGCCGGTGGTATTCTGACCAACACAAACCAAAGCGTCTTGTTTCTGAAAAACCCTGCTCGTGATGCCGCCATCGGTCTTGACGGTGTTTACTCAAATCCTGCTGGTGTGGCTTTCATGCCTGAGGGATTCCATCTGGCCATCAACTGGCAATATGCACATCAGACACGTACTATCACATCTACAGACCAGATGTACCTGATGGGTAAAAAGAATGAAGGAAAAATGACCAAGAAATTTGAGGGCGTGGCTGATGCCCCCTTCATACCTTCCGTCCAGGCAGCCTACAATAAAGGTAACTGGAGCTACCAATTCAATTTCTCGATGCCTGGTGGTGGCGGTGTCTGCGAATTCGACAATGGCCTCGGTTCTTTTGAGCGTGCCGTTGGCAGCATTGCCGGACTGCTAAAACAGAATGGCTTCGATGTCCAGGGCTACGATATGGATGCTTTTATGCGCGGTCGTCAGTACTATTTTGGGTTCCAAGTTGGTGCAGCCTACAAAATTGATGAGCATTGGGCTGTCTATGGCGGTCTGCGTGCCATCTATGGCGACGCTTCATATCGTGCACGCCTCAGTCATATCGCTGTTGTAACTTCTACAGGTGCTGTTGACTTTGGCGAATTCCTGGAGAACAACATCAACGAAATCAACCGCCAGATTGGTTCAGCACAGGCTCAGCTCCAAATGGCTGCACAGTCGTACACGGCTGAGCAACTTGCCGCCATGCAAGCTCAGGCTGCCCCACAGCTAGCTGCTGCCGAGGCAGGACTGCAGAGCCTGTACAAACTGCACAGATATGGCAACGGCGTAAACCTGCAGAGCACACAGACGGGTTTTGGTTTTGCCCCTATCATCGGTATCGACTATAAGATTGGCAATTTCAACTTTGCCGCCAAGTATGAGTTCAATACGCAGATGAAGATGAAGAACCACTCTACACTGGAGGAGCCTCTGAAGATTGAAGGTCAGATGGCCAACTTCCCCGGTATCGCCAACATCAACAAATTCGAGAACAACACTGATGTTGACGAGGACACACCAGCCATGCTGTCACTGGGTGCCCAGTGGAGTCCCTTCCCTGAACTGCACCTCAATGCAGGCTATCACCACTACTACGACAAGAATGCCCAATGGTATAACGACACACAGGACTTGCTCAGCGGCGGTTCAAACGAGTATCTGGGTGGTGTGGAATGGGATGCCAGCGACAAAGTCAACCTCTCGTGTGGTTTCCAGATTACCCGCTACGGACTGACAGACGAATACATGAACGACATGTCATTCGTGGTCAACAGCTATAGCGTCGGTGCCGGTATCAGCTATAAGGTCACTGACAAGGTTACACTCAGTGCTGCCTATTTCCAGACAAACTATGGAACCTACGACAAAGTGCAGGCTACCGATGCCAGTGGCAATGTGACCAAGAGCGACTCATTCACTCGCACCAACCGTGTGCTGGGCTTGGGTTGTCAGGTTGACTTTTAACCGCGCCCGACGGTTTTGCCGTCGGAATCACAGCGGATCCACGTCATAATAGATCTGAAGCGACGCATAGCGCTTATCCGCGAGCATCTGACTCTGAGCCATGAGCAGATACTCGCGGACTCGTTTCATATCAATGCCCAACTCCAGTTTGAGCACCAGTTTGCGAATGTTCTGCTGCTTTACCTTGGCAACAGAGGGCTTATCAGGGCCAAGCACACGGCCACCAAACCATTGGCGCAGACGAGAGCCGAACTCTATGGCAGCTGTATGAACTGTCGTCTCCTGACGATGTTTCAAGAAAACATAGATAAGGTGATGGTATGGTGGATAGCGGAAAGCCTGACGTTCAGTAATCAAATCTTTATACAAAGCAGTATAATCGCCCCGGACCACATAGTCAATAACAGGTAATTTAGGCTGTTTGGTTTGCAGAATCACCAGTCCGCGCTTGTTCTTACGACCGGCACGGCCACTGACCTGCGACATCATCATATAGGCATGCTCATAAGCTCGGAAGTCTGGCTGGTTCAGCATGGCATCGGCATTCAGGATGCCGACAACCGACACATGGTCGAAGTCGAGGCCCTTCGACACCATCTGTGTACCAATCAGGATATTGGTACGACGCGCCGAGAAGTCGCTGATGATGCGCTCATAGGCATTGCGCGTACGGGTGGTATCGAGATCCATACGCGAGATGCGGGCATCAGGGAACACCTCTCGAACCTGCTCTTCTATCTTCTCCGTACCAAAGCCACGCGTGCGCAAATCGGTACTGCCACAACACGGGCACTCCGTTGGCACACGATAGGTGTAACCACAATAGTGACACGTCAGCTGGTTCATCTGACGATGGTAGGTCAGAGATACATCGCAATGCTGGCATGTGGGCACCCAACCACACTGATGGCATTCAACGACAGGCGCGAAACCACGACGGTTTTGAAAGAGGATAGCCTGCTCACCATGCTCCAACGCCTCGCGCACGCGCGCTAATAAAAGAGGAGAGAACGGACCTGCCATCATCTTTCGTCGTTGCAGGTCAGCTGTATCTACCACTTGAATCTCAGGCAGTTCAATACCTTGATAGCGCTCTTTCAATTCCACCAGCCCGTACTTGCCCGTTTTGGCATTATGGTAACTCTCCAACGATGGGGTTGCAGTACCCAATATCGTCTTAGCCTTAAACATCTGAGCCAAGACAATGGCAGCACTACGGGCATGATAACGAGGAGACGGGTCTTGCTGCTTGTAGCTGGTCTCATGTTCCTCATCAACGATGACCAAGCCCAGTCGCCGGAAGGGCAGGAACACGGCCGAACGGGCACCCAGAATGACGTCGTATGGATTCTGCGACAGTTGTTTCTGCCATATCTCCACACGTTCAGCATCCGAATATTTTGAGTGGTAGATACCTAACTTGTCGCCAAACACACGTTGCAGGCGTTGCATCATCTGTACCGTCAGTGCTATCTCAGGCAACAAGTAGAGCACCTGTTCCTTACGTTCCAGTGCCAACTTGATGAGGTGAATGTATATCTCCGTTTTGCCCGAACCCGTTACACCATGCAACAGGGTGACATTCTTCTTCAACATAGAGAAGAGTATCTCATCATGGGCTTTCTGCTGAACAGGACTAAGAGGCTGGATAAGTTCAGGATGATACTCGCCACCATGATTCAGGCGTCCCACCTCAACCTCATAAGTCTCCAGCATCTGACGTTTCTCCAATTGTTTGATGGTCTCTGCCGAAGCACCACTGACATTCATCAGCTCTTCGCGCGTAATTTCCGACACCTCCCATCTTCCATCATGCTTCTCACATCCCACATCTTCCACTTGGTCCCATCCAGATAACGTCAGATACTCGATAAAGGCATCCAACTGTTTTTTGGCTCTTGACAGCACATTAAGAGCTATATGCAAGGCCGTCGCACTCTGATATTGGGGTGTCAACCGGATGTAGGTCTCCGTCTTGGGATGATAACCATCCTCAGCCTTCAGGCCTGCGGGCATGGCAGCTTTGAAGACATCGCCAATGGGCGACAGATAATAATCACTAATCCATTGCCACAACTTCAACTGCTGCTCCGTCACGATCGGCGTAGCATCCATTACCTGTAGGATGGGCTTTACTTCATAACCCTCAGGTTTCTTATCATGTAGTCGCACTACGATGCCCAAATATGTCTTGTTCCTGCCAAAAGACACCATCACACGACATCCTACCCCCACCGTCATCCCTTCAGGTACGGCATAGGTAAAAACCCCATGAAGGGGTACAGGCAATATCAAGTCAGCATACTGCATGATGGTGCAAAGATACAAAAAAATCATTAATCATTTGACATTAAACACTAAATTTCAAATGGCAGCGCAAATTTTTCACTTTTCGCGCTTCACTTTTCACTTTATTTCGTACCTTTGCACCCAACATGAAACAGCTAAACTTGTTATTAGGATTATTAATCGCAGTTTTCATGATTAGTTTCACTGTAGCCTGCCAACAGGGTACGGGCGGGAAAACAGCGACTAACAAAAACATTGATTGGCACGACTCTGCCTACAAGTGCTTTGTCGAAACTGAGGAATTGTTTAACAACGACCAGCACGACTCACTATTGGGCATAGCCCCCAAGGTGCTTGAATTTCTGCGCGAGCACCATGAATGGGAATATTATTACATGTTGTGGGAGAATGTGGCAGAAGACCATGCCTGGTACAATGAATTTGCCGAGGCGACCAGCGAGGCTGAAGCCATGCAGAAAGATGCCATAGAGAGGAAAGACACGTTCGGACTGGCTTTAAGCTATCTGACGCAAGGCATTGCATACCAGATACAAGACAACCACGACGAAGCTCAGAAAGGTTTTAGAAAGGCCATCAGCTTATATCCCAAAGATGCAAAAACAGGGCAGTTGGTAAGCATATACAGCTACTATGCTGAAAGTTTGGAAGCCACCAAGGATTTTACCAAACTGGACTCACTGCTCAGGACATGGCGCAGTCTCTTGGACAACCTGTCTTCTCCAACCTGCCCGGAAGACTCGGCAGCCTATGCCCACTGGTACTACCAATACTTTAGCCGTAAGATGGCATTCCAGATAAAAACCAACCACCTGGCGGACGCTACTACAGCCATCGACTCATTAGTCTATTATGCCCAAGCAACTGGCATTTCGGATAACCACCGTTTTTTCATTGCCAATGCCCGACATGAGTTAGCGATGGCTCAGGGCAACTATACCGAGGCACTGAACTATGCCGAAGAAATGATTAAACTCACGACTGGGAGTATCGGTTCGAAAGTACATGCACTGCAAAACCGTGCCGAAGCACTGGAAAAGCTGGGAAGATACCGTGAAGCACTGGCCGATGTGCATGCATACACGGCTATGAACGATTCAACCACGCAGGCCAACAACCGCGAACAGTTGAACCGTCTGAGCAAACGCTATCAGGTGAACGAACTAAAATCGCAAAATGATATGCTGGTGTCGCGGTCGCGATTTACCACAGGCGGCGTGGCCATGATTCTTGGTATTGTAGCACTTTTAGCATTTCTGGCAGTTAACAGTCGTTGGACACGCAGGATAGAAATCAAGAACCAGCAGTTGCAACGTGAACGTAATGTGGTAGTCAGCCAAAACAAACAACTGGCTTTGGAACGCGACCGTGCCGAGGCTGCTTCAAAAGCCAAGACATCCTTTATACGGAGCATGACACACGAGATTCGCACACCGTTGAATGCCATCAGCGGTTTTTCACAGATTCTGACGATGAACGATGCCAGCATCACGCCAGAAATGCGCGATGACATGTGCCAGCGCATCATGGACAGCACACGAATGCTGACCAATATTCTGGACGACCTGATTTTGATTTCCGACTATGAGAGCCGTACAGAACAATCGCCCACGGAGGACTGTCTCATCGCATCAATTACAGACCAAGCCATTGATACGATACGTCCTCTGGTTGCCGATGGTGTAAAGATAGAAAACCAGTCATTGATAGCTCCTGAACTCATCATCAAGACCAATCCCACCATCCTACAAAACATACTGGCCAAACTTTTGGAAAATGCCGCAAAATTTACCACCCAGGGACATATCACGCTGACAACAGATTATGCCGACGGACAGTTACACATGACCGTCACCGATACTGGTCCTGGTATTCCTGCAGACAAGCATATTTACGTCTTTAAGCGTTTCACCAAACTTGACAGCTTCTCGCAAGGCGCAGGACTGGGCCTTTCCGTGGCACGTCTGCTGGCCGAGCATCTGGGCGGTACGGTGACTATCGATGCTAATTATCAGGATGGTGCCAAATTTGACGTTATTATTCCCATAGCCTAAACTCATAGAAGATATGAAAGAAAGAATGCTCTCACTCGTGGGGTTCTCTACCCAACGCAACAACCTGAAAGCAGAGGTGTTAGCTGGTCTGACCACCTTCGTCACCATGTCGTATATCCTGGCTTTGAACCCTGTCTTGTTTGAGCCTCTTGCCGAAAGAGGCTATCCGATAGAAGCGCTGTTCACTGCAACGGCTCTATCAGCCACTATTAGCAGTATGCTGATGGCTTTCCTAGCTAAGCGTCCTATAGGGCAGGCACCTGGTTTGGCCCTGAACATCTTCTTCGTCCAGACGGTATGCGTGTCGTTAGGCTATTCATGGCGTTTCGCATTGACTGCCGTACTTATCGAGGGCATCCTCTTCATTCTGCTCTGTCTGAGCAATATCAGGCAGATTATTTTTGACATGATTCCTCCTTCACTCAAGTTTGCCTTCGCGGCTGGTATTGGTTTTTTCATCGCCATGATTGGCTTTAAGAACAGCGGTATTCTGGCCGATGGAACCATCTTCAATCATATTGAAACGCTGACGAGTCCTAATTCGATACTCTTTATTTGCGGCCTGTTACTGGCTGGTCTCCTCACCGTCATGCATGTTCGTGGCGGCTTGTTATTGAGTATCATTGCCATATCGCTGATAGGCATTCCGTTAGGCGTAACTCAAGTACCAGAAAGCATGGTAAGCGTACCCACCTCACCAGCACCAATCTTTTGTCAGTTCTCATGGAATGAGCTATTGACCCCCGACCTCTGGGTGTGCATACTCACCATGCTGTTCTTTGACGTCTTCGACACGCTGGGTTCAGTCGTGGGTCTCATGGCCAACTCCGGACTGATTCGTAAGAACGGCCGTATTCCCAACATGCGTAACATCATGCTCAGCGATGCCTTAGGAACAGTGACTGGTGCCTGCTTAGGATGCAGCACAGTGACGACTTATGTGGAGAGTGCTACTGGTGTAGCAGAAGGTGGTCGTACGGGGTTGACAGCTTTTGTTATTGGATTCTGCTTCTTGTGCAGTCTGTTTCTGTCGCCTTTATTTCTTGCCATTCCCTCTGCTGCTACAGCGCCTGTCATGGTCATAGCCGGTTTCTTTCTGTTTGGCTCTGTACGCCATATCAGTCTGACAAATCCTATTGAGACGTTGCCAGCCTTCCTGACGATTCTTCTCATGCCCGTCAGCGGCAGTATTACCGATGGTATCATCGTAGGCTTATTCACTTACGTTGCCTTCTCCTTTATCCATGGTTGGATTAACCGCAAGAAGACGGAGATTGAATAATCAGCTATACATAAAATTAAAATAGGCAGGAAAGAATGTTTCCTGCCTATTTTATGTTTAATATTACTTTGTTTAGAAATAGTAGGCTGCAGAAACCTGCCAAGCATTAGCCTTGGCACCAGTAATGGTCTTCCAAGCAGCATCTGCACCTTCCTTAATATCAACTTCACCGGTTTTACCCAAAGCAATATTGTAATTAACCTTCAACTGCAGTTTGCTCAAGATCGTTGCACCGATACCAACATTAGCGCTGACGTTTGAACTCTTCAAAGTCCACTTAGCAGCAGTATTCTTTACATCGCCCCAAGTCTTATCCTTGTCACCAATATTGAAACCGAACTGAGGACCAGCAAAAGCGAAAATCTCAGCCATGCTGCCAAGACCAATACCATAACGGACATTGATGGGAATCTGGATAGACTGCGACTTCAAAGTCTCGCCATTGGTCTTTGCCTCGCGCTGGTCGTAAAGGGCAGCAGCGTCGATACCTAAGCCAACGATAGGTAAGGTAAACTTAACCGTCGGGCCTACAAAGAAACCTGCCCTGCTCTTAATAGCATTTTCGACACCAGGGGCATTAAGAGAGAAGTCAGAGATATTCGTCAGGTTCAAACCTGCCTGCACACCAAAATTAAACTGTGCTTGTGAAGGCATTGCAAAGGCTACAGCCATCACGATAAGAGTTAAAATTTTCTTCATAATCTTTCTATTTTAAGTGAATGATTGCTAATCTGCTGGCAAAAGTAAGCATTTTATCTGAGAAAAACAACATTTATGCCAATTATTTTCACTTTACACCATACATCAGCCATCATACATCATACATCTTAATGTCTCTGACGACGTACACTGACACGGGAAGTGCCTGACGAAGAGACTGACGATTTAGGTGCCTTAGCGGCTTTAGAGCGACGTGATGACGAAGAACTCTTTGCCGTAACTGTAGCATCTTTACCCTTACGCGCCTTACGGGCTGCCTTGAGATCAGCAGGAGTAAGACGTGAGATGCTGTCGAGCGAGTCTTTGCGCTGCTTATCGCCAAAAATCTTCTCCTCGAAAGCCTTCAGTTCAGCCTCGATTCTCTTCTGTTCCTGCTGCAGGGCCGAGTCTGTAGGACAATACTGTGCCAACGTCTTACCCAACATGTTGTTGGTCTTATATATCTTACCCTCATAGCGATTCAAAGTGAAGTAATCTTCCATTGACATCATGGCAGCATTGTTCAGATTCGAGGTCATCACCGTCTGACGACTGAGATAAGGTGCCAAGTCTGAGTACTTGACCCAGAACAAAGGATACTTGGCAGCCTCGCCACCGAAGTCATCCTCACGCAGCATGACCGGACAGATAGCCAACACCTTGCGATGGAAGGTTGAGTTGGCCTGATCGAAGTAAGCACTCTCCTTCAGATAGTAGAGTTTTACCTCTGCAGACGGGATGTCACTGTTATCGACACGAATCTTTCCGTCTTTCTCTTCATAATAGATATGGAAATTGTCAAGGATGGTCTTCATCTGTACCTTTGCAGAGTCTGTAAACAGTTCATTACCATCCAGACGATACTCGTAAACAGGTACATAGCCGTTCAGTGCCAGTTTAAAGACGTATGTGAAGAGGTTCAACTGCTTGTCGATAGGCTCCACAGGATAGTAGAGTCCACCATTGGCATTCTGGTTGAGGTCTATCTCGCGATAGATATCACGACGCCACACCACGTCCTCCGGCATATCGACAGCTGTTGGGAACATCAGACGGGCACGCATACTCATGCCTTGATTCTGCTGTTGGGTCTGTCCCTTTTGCTGACGCTGCTGAGCCTGCTGTTGCTGCTGTTGGCGGCGAGCCTTTGGCTGAGCACTGACTGACGAAATGAGAAATGAGAAATGAGAAATGAGAAATGCACAAAGCACCACTCGTTTCATCAATCCTTTTCCCACTATATGTTCAAAACTAAGCTTTTTCATATCTTACTTCATTTACTCATTTGCATTACTCACTTCTCACTTTAGATTTCTCATTTGACAATGACTTCCATCGAAGCATTCAGCTTACGCGAGATACCATCAGGTCCGATGGCATTGACGCGTGAAATATAGAAACGCTTGTTGCGCTGCAACTTACGGAAGGTATCCTTCTGGCGTGCCGAGAAGTTGGCACCATCGCTGACCATTGGCACGGCATTACCCATATTGTCGAAGAATACCGTCTCGAAACTCTGTACCTTGAAGGCAATATCGAGGATGCCATCATCGATAGCGGCACCAATACCATCGACAGCCATCAACTGAGCCTTCGACAAACCACCACCTTTGTAGCGGATGGGCGAGCCACTCTCATCCTTCATCGCAATAAACGGTGTAGGATCAGGCAGACGACGCACACGGAACGTAAACTGTCCCATCTGCTGGGCACGGCCTGTATTGGTAGATGTCACAGTAATCGTCACATTCTGTCCTACAGCAGTAGGACGAGCAATATATCGGCCAGGACCTACAGGCTGCAACGTACCACCAGTCATCGTCGCCTGTACCTTGTTGACTGGAACGCCTGGCACACTGACGCTCAACGGGTTAGAGTAGCCTGCATAGAGCACGTTCATCAGGTCGGCAGAGACAGTAGCCGAAGGATCGACAACCGTATATTTCTGTTCGAAGTTACGCTTCAGCAGTTCCCCATTACCATTCTCCACTTGGATATAACCCGACAACGTGAAGTCACCCGTACGACTGGTAACAGTCTCATAGAGGCCATTGGGCAGGTTCATCTCCCTGCCACCAATGAATATCTGGGGCTGTTGGGTAGTATCCACTGCTGCCATGACGATATGGGCTGAGAACTTGTCGCCACGTACGATGGTCTGCGAATTGGGAATCACAAAAGCATTAAGGGCATTGACACGGATATCCTTCACATCGATATTCGATACCAAGGTATGCAACACCTCGCCCTCCGCATAGCGCACGTCACTCTGAAGTTTTGAAAGCAGGGTAACAGCAGCTGCAGCAGGCATCGCCTCAAACATATACTCCTGCCAGTTCTTACCCATTGTCTGGGCACTTTGGGGAATCTCTGTTGTCAGCGTAGAAATCAGCAATTTCTTCTGACGAGGCGTAGTGACCATCTTCAGCATGTTTACCCTATAAGTATTGATGGCATCGTAGAGTTCCTTGCCACGACCACGCCCGGGAGCCAACATCACTTGATTGGCAGCCTCTAAATCTTCCTTATTGCGGATATTCCTTACATCTCCATCCTTACCGTCAGCTTCCACCACAATGGCATGTTTCAACTCGTCAGCCAAATCATAGAGATGGGCGCTCATCTGCTTGACCTGCTGCGATTTGTCATACCATTCCTTGACCTTCTGCGGATTTTTCTTCATCTGAACGGCAAAGTCATCATATATGGCCATATTCTCCAAGGTCGCGTTCGACGTGGTGCGCTTCAGACTCTCTTCGACAATAGAGAATCCGTTGAGCACCTCCGTAGAGACGTTCAGTGCCAGCATCGCCATCAGTACCACGTACATCAGGTTAATCATCTTCTGGCGAGGAGAAACGGGTCTTTTCTTGATTGCCATATTATTCTTCTTACTTCTTACATCTTACATCAGACATCTTACATCTGACTCCTTATCTGCATGGCTTCAATCATACGAGCGTAAATCTTGTTCAGCTCCTGTATCTGTTCAGCCATGCGGCGTGTCTGTTCATTGATTTCATCGATGGTTGCAATCTGTGACGAGGCACTCTTTAACTGCATCTCGTAGACACGACTGATACCAGTCAGTGTACGGTTCAAGTTCTCCATTTCCTCAGAGTCACGTGTCAGTCGCTTGCTCTGTTCAGAAACCTGTGTCAGCATCTCAGTCAAGCGGTTCAGTTCATCGATATAGTTCGACGTAGCCTCCTTCAGTTCCTCACCCATAGGTAAGGTCTCAGGCTGCTGGGGAGCCACCATGGCACCACCGCCAATAATACCGCCTCCGCCACCGACAACCACAGGGCCTTCAGTTTGTGCCTGTCGGACTGAGAGTCCGTCCTCGTCGGACTGAGAGTCCGAAGCCGTCGGACTAACAACGCCACCACTACCTCCGATAACGATAGTGCCACCGCCACTACCAATGATAGCGCTACCACCACCTTCACCGCCAATGACGGTAGAGCCACCTTCACCGCCAATGACAGTAGAGCCACCACCAATGACAGTAGGTCCACCTTGGACAAGGTTACTCTCACCATCGACTACTACACCCGACAGGCCCTCTTCAGCGACATGCAGGTCGAGGTCCATACCATCCGTCGTCTTGTCGAAAGGACGGTCGAAGGCTGAGATGAAGAACACGAACACCTCAGTACCCATACCCAAGAACAGGAAGAAGTTGGCTCCTGGCAAGTGGGTCAGTTTGAACAGTGTACCCAGAATCACAATCGAGGCACCCCATGAATAAGCGTAGTTCAGGAACGTCTGTCCTGGCACGCTGTCCATCCACTTCTGCAAGCGGTATACGACGTTTAGTTTACTATATTTGGTCATTATTTCTTCCCTTTCTTCACTTTAATTTTGTCGCTGGTGGTATTAGCCAGAGAGCGAACACAACGGAAACCTACATATGAACGGGGCTGGTTCTGATACTCATACGAGCGCCAAGCCGAACGGATATAACTCTCAGGGTCCTTCCATGAGCCACCACGCACACTCTTCTTTTTGAGCCTATAGGGGTCTTCCTTAGCGGCATTATACTTCAACTGGGGGTTAATATCGTTCATGGCCTCAACACCAGCCTCCGTATAGATGGTCGATGTCCACTCTGCCACGTTGCCAGCCATATCGTAAAGTCCGTTTGAATTGGCACTATAGATACCCGTGCGACTGGTAATCAGGTTACCGTCTTTGGTGTAGTTACCATTATCAGGCTTGAAGTTTGCATAGAAACAACCATTGCCACTCATCACATCCTCGTTCTCCCAAGGGAACTCGTTCTGGTCTTTGCCACGCGCCGCATACTCCCACTCTGCTTCTGTAGGCAGGCGATAGCGCTGCACATAACGGGCTGCACCGCCTAAGCCTTTCAGCAGGTACTCTGTACGCCAGGCGCAGAAAGCATTCGCCTGTTCCCATGTGATACCCACTACAGGATAATCATTATAGGCTGCAGCAGAGAAATAGTAGCGCATATACGACTCGTTGTCGGCATTTGGGAAATCGTTCACCCAACAGGTGGTGTCAGGATATATATTAATAATATAGGTATTCAGGAAATCGTATGGCCCTGTATATTGGCGATTGATGGTCTCGCGATGAATCTTACCCTCATCGTCAATATAGGCAGTGTCCTTCGAAATCCAGATTTGTTCATTGGCACTGGGGCGTAAGTCAGTATTCAAGATACGCAGCTCAGGATCCTCACGATACTTGCGCTTAGCAGCCTCCGTATAGTCGTACATCTCATAGCGATAGTTCATCTGGCGCCAATCCAGCATTTTCTCACCAGTCACAGGATGGGTGATATAGACGCTCTCGATGGCACGCTGCTCGTCCTCGCTGGGTTTACGGGGGATAGGCTTCTTCCAGTTCAGATGAGGGGGAATGGGATCGCCATTCTTGTCTTCCTCTATCTTATAACTCTCATCGCCACCGTATGCTGGATCAGCCAGACGCTCGCGGATGATAGAGTCGCGCACATAGTTCACAAACTGGCGATACATCGAGTTTGTCACCTCACGCTCATCCATCCAAAAGCCCTCGACAGAGATGTCTCTTACTGGTGTCTGTTTGCCCCACAGGGTGTCTTGCTTGTCAATACCCATGCGCAGATGCCCACGCTTGATGAGTGTCATGCCGTAAGGAGCCGGCTCACTGAATGCACGTCCACTGGCACCAGTCACCTCACCACCGGCCGATGATGCCAGTTTGCCGCCAAAGCAACTTGAAAAAAGAATGAGAAATGAAGAAAACGAGAAAATGAGAAATGTTTTATACAACACTTCAGTTTTTCTCTTTTCCAACACTTCTTTTGTCCTTTTCTTATTCATATCCATAATATCTTAATTTCTCATTATCTCAATTTCTCAATCTCAAAGGAAGCGCACGCTTTGATGTCTGTTACGCCCCTTTTTAGAAAGGTTCATCTCCGTCTGATAGCCCACGAACAGTTCATGGCTGCCATTGCCGAAACTGATGGCTGAGGTATAGACCTCGTAGCTGTAACCCAGCATCACACCGTGAAACAAGCCACCAATGAAAGCTGTCACTGAGTTCGTGGGACTATACCCCACACCAGCATACATCACCCTGTTGTCATGTGTGTACTTCAAACGACAAGTCACATCGCCTCGATAGCCTACTCCGTCGTAGCGAATCAACATAGAGGGGTGTATTGTTAATAACGGATTATGTAGCTTAATATTGTATCCTCCAGTCAAATAATACGAACTACTGATGTTATAAATGGACTTTTCACCCAATTCCACAGTGGGAGCAGTAGCATGTAGTATCGACAAGCCAGCATACCACGGACCATGTTGATAATAAGCACCTGCCGACAGGTCAAGAGCCGTTCCATTATCGTCTGTCTTCGAGAAAGCAGGGTCAGAAGAATCCTCCAAATCCAGTTCCGAGCCCTTAAACTTCTCGCTCAACAAACCCGCTTGCACACCAACACTCAGCGTACCACCCAACAGGGGCTGCCTGTATGCATACTGTGCAACCAGTCGCTGATGCTGAAACAGACCTATCTGGTCATTCATGATTTGCAGACCCACGCCATGCACCTTATTAAACAGTACAAAAGGCATATCACCCGAGATATACATCGTACGAGGGTTATGCTCAAAGCCTGTCAGCGTCATAGCATAAGCACCTATAACGTTGATTTTCATCTCCTTGCCTGCAGTAGCAGGATTAAACGAAGGCTCCATCGCCCAGTAGTGACTGAACGATGGTTCCTGCTGTGCCCTGACTACTGTCAGAAAGAGCCACAACAGCAAAAATAACGCATAATTACGCTTCTGCATCGTATTAAATAACGCAGGAAACTTATTTTTTATTGTCTTTTAACATCACATATTAAAATAAATGTGTAACTTTGCAGCCCAATGAAAGAAACGATAAAAGATTTTGAGATCATGGCGCCCGTGGGCAGTCGCGATGCGCTGGCTGCAGCACTGAAGGCAGGAGCTGACTCGGTTTATTTCGGTGTGGAGCAGTTAAATATGCGTTCACATTCTGCCAACCATTTCACCATCGACGACCTGCGCGAGATAGCTGCGACGTGCAATGAGGCAGACGTAAAAAGTTATTTGACTGTCAACACCATCATCTATGGTGAGGACATCGAGACCATGCACCAAATCGTAGATGCTGCTGTCGAGGCAGGAATATCCGCAGTGATTGCCTGCGACATCGCCGTGATGACCTATTGTCGCCAGAAGGGCATGGAGGTACATCTCTCCACGCAACTCAACATTTCGAATGTCGAAGCTCTAAAGTTTTATGCACAGTTTGCCGACGTGGTGGTATTGGCCCGCGAACTGAAGATGGAACAGGTAGCCGACATCTATCGCCAGATTGATGAGCAGCATATTTGTGGCCCAAGTGGCGAATTGGTACGTATCGAGATGTTCTGCCACGGAGCTCTATGTATGGCGGTGAGTGGCAAGTGCTATATGAGTCTTGACAATACAGGGCGCTCGGCCAATCGTGGTGCCTGCATGCAGATTTGTCGCAGGGGCTATATCGTAACCGATCGCGAGACAGGTACTGAATTGGAGATAGACAATAAATACATTATGTCGCCCAAGGACCTGAAGACCATTCGCTTTATTAATAAAATGATGAACGCGGGCGTACGCGTATTTAAAATAGAAGGTAGAGCCCGTGGACCTGAATATGTACTGACTGTCGTACAATGCTATAAGGAAGCCATACAAAGCGTGCTTGACAATACCTTTACGGAAGAAAAAAAGGATGCCTGGGACGAACGCCTGGCCACCGTCTTCAATCGTGGTTTCTGGGATGGCTACTATCAGGGACAGCTGTTGGGCGAATGGAACTCTAACTACGGTTCGAATGCTACGGAGCGCAAACAGTATATCGGCAAAGGCGTCAAATACTTCTCGAAACTGGGCGTAGCAGAGTTTACGGTTGAGGCCGACACCTTCAGCGTAGGCGACAAGATGTTGATAACAGGACCGACCACTGGGGCACTCTACGTCACTGTCGATGAGATTCATGACGACACCAGCAGCATTCATACAGCACAACAGGGCACACGTGTCAGCATTAAGGTGCCGGAAAAAGTGAGACCCAGCGATAAATTATTTAAGATAATACCCATCCCCTCCCGAACGTGAGGGGAGGTAAGTGTCCAATTCGAATTAGAAAAAACAAATAATAATATGACATCAGAACAAATTAATCACCCCTCCCGTTCGGGAGGGGATGGGGGTGGGATAAATGCCATCCAAGACGAGATTATTGAGGAGTTTTCCGGGTTAGACGACTGGATGGACAAGTACCAGTTGCTGATAGACCTTGGTAACGAACAAGTTCCCCTTGACGAACAGTATAAGACGGAAAGCAACCTGATTGACGGTTGCCAGAGTCGCGTATGGCTACAAGCCGACTATGAAAACGGCGTGATTCATTTCTCTGCAGAGAGTGATGCCTTGATAGTCAAAGGTATCGTGTCGCTGCTGATTCGCGTGCTGAGTGACCATACACCCAAAGAAATCCTGGATGCCGACCTCTACTTTATCGACGAGATCGGGTTGAAGGAACACCTGTCGCCTACGCGTTCTAATGGGCTGCTGGCTATGATCAAGCAGATTCGTTCGTATGCGTTGGCATTCGCTATGAAATAGCTACGGGCTATTTCTTACCTTATCATAGTCGGCAAGCTTCCTCAAATAATACCTGCGGAAGTCGCGCCAGTGATAATAAGGGGCTATATCTGTCTCAATAGGCAGTGTAGCCTCTTGTTCGTTGAGCAACACCTTGAAGACGACATCGTTATCGAAGGAGTCCTGACGATAAAACACAAACTGAATGTTAGAAGCCATAGGGAACACCAAACCTGCCCACCAGCCGCTCGACTCCAACTCGTCCAGATTGGCCGTCTGGAGGTCGAAACCATTGATGCCTAACAGACAAGCCAATGGCAACACCACAGTCTCATGGCCAAAACGCAGTTGAGCACCGGGCTTTTTCAGACGGATACAACTGTCTGCCTCTGTAATCATCTTACGCAACAGATAGCGTTGGCTATAAGGTTGGCAACCTCCATTCAGCAACGAGCCTCCATGCTGAATGTACCACCAGGCATTCTCTACCTGCCAGAGCTGATAAAAGTCCTCAGTAGTAAAGAGGTCCATCAGCAGCGTGTTGTATTCCGTATGGGTATTCGGCTGTATGAGTGCCGTCTTCAACAGATAATAGTTAAGCCACTTGCTGCTGATGCTCTTGTCCAGCGACTCAGGATGTGTAAACAGCAATTTCATCAGACGTGGATTCTCCTCTCGTGGCTTTGAGTAGGCATCATAGACGCGCGTTGCATGTTTCGACTTCATACTATCGCGAAGCTGAAGGTCTTGATGATTCAGATACCAGGAGTCACGTTTCGAGGCATTCATGTCGATGTTCAACTTGGGATTCAGGGCTGCCAGTTGTTGAACGGTCGTTCCCATTGACATCACACAGCGGTTTACAGTGGTGCTGCGTGCCTGTACGTTTGCTTGTCCCTCAAAGATTTCCGGATAATTCTTCATCATCCGACTTGCAATATTTCTCAGCTGCTGCTTGCCGATATCCGACAAGTCACCCCATCGTCCTTCTGAGTCATTGATGATTTCCTGCAACTGCTGTTTGACTTGCTTGCCTAATGCTGTAAGTTGTCCCATGGAATCAGCCTTGCACAACATTTCATAAGGCATATCATAGGCAGAGCGTTTGTTCAGATAGCGAGAGCCATGTCGGCCGTAGTGCGACAAATAGAAAGGATGTTTGTTTGCCGGAGGTAGCGTCTGTCGGTATACTGTGCTGTCCGGATAGACACAGTAGTTACTGGCAGAGAAGATATGGTCACGGGCAATATGCTCATAGGCTGACTGTGCCCACGACATGGCCGCTAACAGGAGTAGCATCACCGTCATCTGTACCCTACTGCTTCTCATAGTCATCCAGTTTCTTGAGATAATAGGAACGGAAATCAGCCCAGCGATAGTAGGGTCCGTCGTTATCTGGAAGGGGTAAAGTGGCCTCATCCTCATTGAAGAGAACTTTTACCCAGACATCCTGGTCATCAGGGTTACTGCGGTAGAATACCAACTGAATATTGGCAGCCATGGGTACAATACGGTAACAGTTCCACCCATTCTCGCCCAACGCCCCTAATCGATGAGTCGCTAAGCCCCAATGATTGATATCCATCAGACAAGCTAATGGTAGTATAACGACATCATGACCGAAGCGAAGTTGAACACCGGGTTTCTTCAGTTTCAGACAACTGTCTGCATCATTGATGATTTTTCGGAGCAGGTTACGCTGGGAATAGGGTTGTGTACCACCATTGAGTGAACAGCTTCCATAGTTGATGTACCACCAGGCATTCTGTTTTATCCAGTTGTAATATAAATCTTGGTCGGTGAAGATGTCGTAGAGTGTTATATTATTGCGCAATTCCGTGTTTTGCATGTTACTGGCCAACATAAACAGGTCATCATTCAACCTCTTGGCATCAACATGCTGTTTCACATACGACATATCGTTGAAGAGGGTACGCATCAAATGATTGAATTTGTCATAACGCTTGGTAAACTCGTTGTATCGCTTTTGCGTCATGCTGTCCATCCTGATCTTCATAAGCTGTCGGTCCTGTTGGTTCAGGAAAACCATGTCGCGATGGCTTGCGTTGTGGTAAACGTTAAGATGAGGCTTCATACGTGTCAGCTGTAACAAGAACTGTTCCATCGAAAGGATGCTACGCGTGACCGTCGTGCTACGTGCATCGACATTCGTACCGTCCTCAAACACCTCAGGGAAGCGTTCTACCATGCGTTGCGCTATCATCTGCTGTTGGCGGACACCTGTAAGCGTCAACTCTCCCAACTCTTCGTAGGCATCGTCGCGAATCTTATAAAGGCGTCGTTTGACATCTTGCCCCTTGGCTGTCAGTTTGCCAGCCTTGTCAGCCACATCCAATACCTGATAGGGCGCATCGAAAACCTCTTTCTGTAATAGATGATGCGAACCGTATCGTCCGTAATGTGAGATATAGAAAGGTTGCTTACCTTGTGGTGCTGGGGTAAGTTTCCGCTGTTGTGGTCCAGGATAGGCCATAAGACTATTAGCAGAACGTCGTATATTCTGCTTGATATCGTCCTTTGGATGTTGCGCACTAACAGTGCCTGTTAACAAAAACAGGACATAAACTGCCAGCCATTTTACAAGACCATTCATTTGCATATCGCTTGCAAAAATAATACTTTTTTATCAAATGAACAAGTATCATGTACAAAAAAACTTGTAAAATTTATGAATATCTTCATAAAAATAACTACCTTTGCAACGAAATATGAAGAAAGCAACTGGATTAACACTGCTATTATTGGCGTTTCTGACGTTGTCATGCGGCAACAAGAAGCATGATGCTGCCTACTATGAACAAATGATAGACAGCATACGGCGTGCCGAACAATTAAAAGAAATCCAGAAGCAGACAGGCATTTATGAAAACCCCATTGAAGCATGGTTTGATACGTTGCGACTGCATACATTACCTATTCAGACAGCAGGTGCAGATATAGAGCGTATAGGCGATTTTGCTGTTGTTCCAGTCTCTGCCAATGAATATTTCGGCTATCCTGCCGACGCTCATCTCAAAGCGATGGCTTTACCTTCGATGCATCGTCGACAGGTTATACTGCTTTGTGAAATGCAGGATTCCATTACGCCTGCCCTCTATCTTTACACGATGGACAAGAAGCATCACCCTGTCGATATGCTCAACATCTATCATCAGGAAACCATTAATCGCAAGAATGACCAAGGTATGACCTATAATGAGTATTACATCACAAGTCATTATGAAATCACCGTCATGCGATATTTCAAGGGACATGAGGATGTTAAGCCGCAATTGGAGGAAGCCCGTCGTTACACCATTAGCAAAGATGGCATGTTTGAGGAACAACCGATAGAGATGTGAGATGTATGATGTATGATGTAAGATGTAAGAGATATGGCAAAGAATCAATTATGGAATGATGACTATTGGCTGCTGCTTATGCAACTCTATCTGCATAAGCCGGTAGGTGTGAAACCCATGTATAGTCGGGAAATGGTTAGCTTGAGTCTCGAGTTGCATATTGCACCTCAGCAACTTTATCAGCGCCAGAACGACATCGCCAATCTGGAGACACCCCGTATTGAGCGCATCTGGAAGGAATATAGCCAGAATCCGCAACGCCTGACCCGCGCTGTCCGCCTACTGCGCGAGATGAAAGGCTTTAATTCAGCAGGTGATTTCTTCGAGGGTGTTGCCATCGAAGAGACGTTTGAAGGGGACTTCCGTCCTCTGACTGAAGATCCTCGTCTGATGCCCTTTATGCTGATCATCATCATCGACCTCTATTTCCGTTTGACACCCATCACGATGGTGGTAGAGACCCCAGAGGTACAGGATTTGTCTCGTCTCATGCGGATACCTGCCAAATTGACTGTCGAGGTGTTATGTCTCTATCAGTATCTTGACCCATATCTGCGTCGTCAGAAGCAACCTGACAGTATCTTATTACAGCCTTGTCGCCAGATATGGGAACGCTATGCTAATTGGGAGACTTCCCAACTGGCAGAATATGCCGAACAACTCAGTGCATATTTTAAATGACATTGAGAGATAATTGAGAAAATAAGGAATCAAGAAAATGGGAAATAATCAGATTCAGGAACAGCGGCTCACACAGGAGCAACGGTTGGCGCAGAGCATCACGCAGCAACAACTGTTGCATGCCCAGCTTGTGGAACTGCCAATCACACAACTTGTAGAGCGTGTGAATGCCGAGATGGACGACAATCCCGCCATCGAGTTAGCCAGTTCTGGCGATGATTATGCAGACTTTCCTGAAAATTCCGGGAACACAGAGAATACCGATCATTCAGATTATGAAGATGAAGAGCGGCAATCTGCTCTTGATGAGGCTTTAGAGTCTATCGGACGCGATGACGAGGAATTGCCTGTTTACTATGGTGGCGAACGCCAGCAGGATGACGGCAATACTGAACAAGGCGTGATGGCTCAGAGCGACTCGTTCTACGACCAGCTTTTGGAACAGATGACGATGGCTCGCCTGAGCGAACGTGAACGATATATCATGGAGTACCTGATAGGTTCGCTCGACGATGATGGTCTGTTACGGAAATCACTCTCACAGCTCAGCGACGAGCTGGCTATCTACCATAACCTCGATGCCTCTTCATCAGAGATAGAACACGTGCTGTTGCAGTTGCAGCAGTTCGACCCCGCAGGCATTGGTGCCCGCTCACTGCAGGAATGTCTGTTGCTACAGATAGACCGTCGTGAACCGTCACGACTGAAGGAACTGATGCAAAAGGCTATCGAGCAATACTTCGACCTCTTCACGAAGAAACATTGGAAACAGTTACGTTCGGCCCTTCGCATCACAGAGTTGCAGGCCGAAGCATTGATTCGTGAGTTACGTAAGCTCAATCCCAAGCCTGGTACGTCTATGGGGGAGACGATGGGACACTCGGTGCAACAGATTACACCCGACTTCATTGTTGACACCCACGACGATGGTAGCGTGACTTTTGTGCTCAACCATAGCGATGTACCAGAGTTGACAGTATCACAATCGTTTGTCGATACACTACGCGAATACCAGGCTGACAAGGAGCACATGAGCCGTCAGATGAAAGAAGCCTTGCTCTATACCAAGACCAAGGTGGATGCTGCCCAGAACTTTATTGCAGCTATCCGCCAGCGTCAGCATACACTGACCATCACGATGCAGGCCATCATCCAATGGCAGCACCGTTTCTTTGAAGAGGGCGATGAAGCCTTGTTACGACCAATGATATTAAAAGACATTGCTGAACGGACAGGGCTCGACCTGAGTACCATTTCACGTGTCAGCAATTCGAAATATGCACAAACCCGTTGGGGTACATTCCCCCTGCGTTTCTTCTTCAGCGATGGTCTGAAGACGGCAGAGGGCGATGAGTTGTCGACACGCGAAATCAAGGCCGCGATTCGCGACATTATCCAGCATGAAGACAAGCAGAAGCCTTTAAGCGACGAGATCATACAAAGGATGCTCGGAGAACAAGGCTTTCCTATTGCACGCCGGACGGTGAGCAAATATCGTGAACAAATGGGAATACCTATTGCACGACTGCGTCGCTGATTAAGAGATTGAGATATTGAGAAAATGAGAGAATGAGATATTAAGATGATGAAACGAGAGAAACAATTCATATTGGCTGCACGTATAGTGAGCATGGTGTTCACACCATTCTACCTACCTTTTATGGGTATGGTCATCCTCTTTGTGTTCAGTTATCTCAGCATGTTTCCATGGGCCTATAAGCTACAAGTGCTGACCATGGTCTACCTGTTTACCATTCTGTTGCCCACGTTGATGATTCATCTCTACCGACGCTATCAGGGTTGGAGCCTCATTGAACTGGGACACCGCGAACGTCGTATGGTACCATACGCCATCTCTATCATCTGCTATTTCACGTGCATCTACGTCATGCAACGCCTCCACATGCCCCACTTCATGTCCAACATCATTGCGGCTGGTCTGTTGGTGCAGATCGTATGTGCCCTTATCAATGTGGTGTGGAAAATTTCCACGCATTCTGCTGCCATTGGTGGTGTGGGTGGCGCCTTATTTGCCTTCTCGGCTTATCTGATGTTTAATCCCATCTGGTGGTTCTGTCTGGTGTTTCTTGCAGCAGGGCTGGTAGGCACCAGTCGTATGATTCTGCGTCAGCACACACTGGGACAGGTCGTCGGCGGCTTCTGGATAGGCTTCGTCTGTGCTGCTGGCGCCATTCTCTTTCTTTAATAATTGAGAGAATGAGAAATTGAATCAAACAAATCGGTAAATCAGTAAATTAATAAATGTACATATGAAACCATTAGTTAGTATTATCATGGGTAGCACCAGTGATCTGCCCGTTATGGAAAAAGCCTGTCAGTTATTGAATGACCTGCAGGTACCGTTTGAGGTCAATGCCCTCTCTGCCCATCGTACGCCTGAGGCCGTTGAGGCATTTGCCAGCAGCGCCAAAGAGCGTGGTTTGAAAGTGATTATTGCTGCTGCCGGCATGGCTGCCGCACTGCCAGGCGTTATCGCAGCTTCCACCACCCTACCCGTCATTGGTGTACCTATCAAGGGTATGCTCGACGGTCTTGATGCCATGCTGAGCATCATCCAGATGCCGCCGGGCATCCCTGTAGCTACGGTTGGTGTGAATGCTGCTCAGAATGCGGCCATCTTAGCTGTAGAAATGCTGGCACTTACCGATGCGGCCATTGCCCAGCGCCTGGCCGACTACAAGTCTGGTCTGAAGGCAAAGATAGAAAAGGCAAACAAGGACTTAGCAGAAGTAAAGTATGACTACAAGACGAATTAGCAGTGTAGCCCATGTGGGCAACATCGAAATCGGTGGCAACAATCCCATCCGCATCCAATCGATGGCGACCACTGATACTAACGACACAGAAGCCAGCGTAGCACAAGCTAAGCGTATCATCGATGCTGGTGGCGAATTAGTTCGTTTCACGACACAGGGCACGCGCGAGGCAGAGAACATGAAAAACATCTCTGCCCGTTTAAAAGCTGATGGTTACACGACGCCCCTTGTTGCCGATGTCCACTTCACAGCCCATACTGCTGATGTGGCTGCACAGTATTGCGAGAAGGTTCGCATCAATCCAGGTAACTATGTCGATCCGGGACGTACCTTCAAGCATCTGGAATATACCGACGAGGAATATCAGGAGGAACTGAAGAAGATTGAAACCAAGCTTGTACCTTTCATTAATATATGTAAGGAGCATCATACTGCTGTGCGCATCGGTGTAAACCATGGGTCACTCAGCGACCGCATCATGTCACGCTATGGAGATACGCCCGAGGGCATCGTAGAAAGCTGCATGGAGTTCCTGCGCATCTTCCGCCGTGAACACTTTAACGATGTTGTCATCAGCATCAAAGCATCAAACACGGTCGTGATGGTCACCACCGTGCGCCTGTTGGTAAAGACCATGGATGCAGAGGATATGCACTACCCACTACACTTAGGTGTCACTGAGGCTGGCGAGGGTGAAGATGGGCGCATCAAATCGGCTGTTGGCATTGGAGCTTTGCTGACCGAGGGCATTGGCGACACCATCCGCGTATCGCTCTCCGAAGAACCTGAGTGCGAAATTCCCGTGGCCCGCAAACTGGTAGAACTTATCCCGGAATGCACGAAGCTACGTGCTGAGGCCGAGGCCAGTATCAAAGACGACACTATCTCCCTGACGCTTGACGCCACTGATTGGGAAACCCTCCAACTCAAAGCCGCTATGGCCGTCGGTGCCCTGTTTATCGATAGAAAAGCAACGAAGTTGGAGATTTCACTTGTCGGCGGTAGCAAGCTCTACACGCTCCACGCTCAACTCTCAACTCTTTCAGATGCGATATTGCAGGCCGCCCGCATCAAATTCACCAAGACCGAATATATCTCTTGCCCTGGCTGCGGACGCACGCTCTACAACCTGCAGGAGACTATCGCTAAGATTAAAGCTGCCACCAAAGATCTGGTAGGTCTGAAGATTGGCATTATGGGGTGTATCGTCAATGGTCCTGGCGAAATGGCCGATGCCGACTATGGCTATGTCGGTGCCGGTCGTGGCAAGATTTCCCTCTATAAAGGCAAGGAATGCATCGAAAAGAATATTCCCGAGAGTGAGGCCGTCGACCGTTTGTTAGAACTGATTCGTAAAGACAGGGGGCTTTAAATATGGGGGAAAAACTCAAAACACTTTTATTTATCCTTTGCTGTGGCTTATCCACAGTAACAAGGGCCAGCGTCGTATGGTTCGACGGCACAAAACCTGTTAGCTATCAAGTAGTTGGAAAAACAGACCCAGTGGTAAAAATGGCACTGCAGATGTTTTGTGACGACATGGAACAAGTCACCGGTTTGAGGCCGGTATCGTCAAAAGAAGCCAGCATCCGCATTGTTCAGGGAAAAGGTAAGGACGATGGTTTTCAGCTGAGCGTGAAAAACGGTCAGATATTAGTAGAGGGGCACAACGGACGCGGCACAGCTTATGGGCTTCTGGAACTCTCGCGGATGGCAGGCGTATCACCATGGATCTGGTGGGGCGATGTGGTGCCCGAACGCCGTTCCCGTCTCGTTTTTGACGAGTCGACGAAGATAGAACAAACCCCATCGGTGGCTTATCGTGGCATCTTTATCAACGATGAAGACTGGTCGTTACGTCGTTGGTCTGCCGACAAGATGGGACCAAAGACCTACAAGCGCATCTTCCAATTGCTACTACGCCTGCGTGCCAACGCCCTCTGGCCAGCCATGCACGAAGGGACTTTAGGTTTCTTCACTGTCAAGGGCAACAAAGAGATGGCTGACTCATGCGGCATCCTCATCGGAACCTCGCATTGCGAACCTCTGCTTCGCAACAATGTGGCTGAGTGGGACCACAAGAAACGTGGCCCATATAACTATATCACCAACCGAGAACAGGTGCAACAGTACTGGATAGAGCGTCTGAAGGAGGTGAAAGGTAGCGAAGAGCTCTTTACCATCGGCATGCGCGGCATCCATGATGGTTCTATGGAAGGTGTCAAGACCAAGGAAGAAAAGCTCAACGGTCTGCAGCAGGTCATCGACGATCAGCGCAAACTCATCCGCAAATACTATCGTAAAGATGTAGAAAAGGTGCCACAGGTCTTTATACCCTATAAAGAAGTTCTGGAAATTCTGGAAAGTGGCTTGCAGGTGCCCGACGATGTGACCCTCATGTGGTGCGATGACAACTATGGCTATATGACCCGCCTCTCAGATGCCGAACAACAGAAGCGCAGCGGTGGGGGTGGCGTCTATTATCACTTGAGTTATTGGGGTCGTCCGCACGACCACCTTTGGCTGACCACCACGCAGCCCGGTCTTATCTATTCTGAGATGAAGGCCGCCTACGACCACAACTGCCGTAAACTGTGGATTGCCAACGTCCATGACCCCAAGGTGGCTGCCTACGATTTGGAGTTCTTCCTCGACATGGCGTGGGATATTGAAAGTCTCACCCCCAGCCCTTCTCCGATTGGCGAGGGGAGTAAAATGACACTGGAACAGCATTTGGAACGTTGGCTTTGCACGCAGTTCGGTAACGAGGCTGGCAAACAGCTGTTCCCTGCGATGAAGGAGCTTTACCGCCTTTGTGCTATCCGCAAACCGGAGTTTATGGGATGGACACAGGTCGAACTCGACAAGAAGAAATACCCTGGTGGCAAGTCGCGTGTAGCCGACATTGGACTAACCCGCCAAGAAGCAGCAGAACGTTTAGAGGCTTTTGGACGTTTGAAGGCTATTGTCGATAAATGCCGTATACTGATTCGTCCTGAGTTGTCTGATGCATACGAGGCGCATATCGCCTACCCCATCTATGCTGCTGCAGCTATGACACGTAAGATTGTCTCCGATTCAGCAACAAGTCATCTTGCCTATGAGGAAATTGCAGCACTGACCCAACGCTATAATGCACTGGCCAATGGCAAGTGGAATGGTTTGATGGATGCCGCCCCACGCCAACTGCCCGTCTTCGAAGATGTTTGTGGACGATTGTCAGATGATGAGCCTTTCTATGGTATCGCATGCAATGCTGTAGACTACGATGCTGCATCGAAAGGATGCCATACCATCCAGATGCTCGGTCATTCCATGGAGGCAGTTTCCATTCCTAAGAATGGCGATGTTATATACCATTTCCATACTCACCAAGATGGCAATGCCATACTCTACACGGCCATGATCCCGACACAGCCTAACGACCGCGGTGACCTTCGCTATCAGGTGATGCTCGACAACCAGGCACCCGTCACCATCTCGTTGAAAGAGCCCTACCGTTCAGAGCGTTGGAAACAAAATGTCCTTCGTGGGCAGGCCCTAAGGGAGACACCTGTCAAGTTGGACAAAGGTAGCCACACATTACGGATAAAAGCCCTCGACAACCACATCATCATGGACCAGTGGATGATTGACTTCACCCCCAATCGTCCGTTCTATATCTTACCTACTAATTCTAAATAAATCATAAAACAATGAAACTATTTAGACTTATCAAGACAACGTTACTAACCATAGCTGTAGCGACAGTTACGATGCCTGCCCAAGCACAAACAATTGTGCTGACAGAGGACTTTTCCAACAACACCAACATCTTTGGCATCACTTCAACGGAAATGGCAGTCAGCAAGGCAGCCATCTACGATACTAAACTGACCGGTTTTGGCCCCGTATTGGCCGTCTGCAACACTTCTGTCGACGGTGTCATCAGCGGAGCCAATGGCCAATCTATACCTGTTGATGGGACAGTGACTGTTGAGTGGGATGCCTTTCATGGCTATTTTAGCAACAGTCGCAATTCCACCGTCACCCTTCTTAACAGCGATGGTATGGCGTTGGCCAGCTATGTCTATAACAGCCAGTCGTGCAAAGTAACATCAACAGCCATCGGTGGACAGGATGTTGCAGGTCTCGAGGCCTTTAACTTGCAGAATGCCAATGGTTTTGGAGGCAACGGCAAACCCTATACAGCAACAGGTAATCCTCATATTGCCATTACCATCACCGCACGTGGTGGCATTTCAATGGCGTTTTCAAAGAACGGGACAGTAGTAAAAACCGTTCTTGGCTCCATTGGTTCTTTGAAAAAAGACGTTGCTAAAATTAGAGTTGAATCGAAGGTTGATAATACCGACCGATGCTATGCCATTGACAATATCAAAGTCACGACAGGCTTACTTGAAGAAGACCCGAACTATGTGGAACCTATAGTCAACACTTTTATCTCTGGTGCTGATCGCATGACCTTTGGCCCGTCAACAGCAGAATCATTCCGGAATCCTTACACTGTCGTGATTATCGGTGCCGATGGCACGACAATCACTGAAGAGTCTATTAGCGAGAAAGTCCATGACTTCCGTGTTGTTTGGGACATTGAAGGATTCAAAACCATCAATGACACCGAGGGGCAGTATTGTGATTCCTATGGTGCTTTTTCTGTAAATGGCGAGGGAAAGGTGAACACAACATTCAACCTGCGCGATGTCCCGATGAATTTCTTCGGTCGAATGACGGCTACCATCACCTATAATGGTACGACTACTGTTGCTGAGAAACATGTCATTGCACAAGGAGATCCAACTATGCCAACCAATCAAATTCTTCCCTTGGGCGGCTATCCATCCAACTTGTCTGTCTATCCCGATGCTTTGAAGGGCTACAAGGTGACAGGCGAGACCTATGGAAATGCTAATGACCTGATACTTGGCGGCTGGTGCGTAGCAGGCAGTGATGTCCACAATGCACTGCTATTAGGCGATGCCGACGGTACGAAATACGTACGTCTGACAGCATCTGCTGCCAAGAAGTCGCACGTGCTTACCCAAACCATAGAATCACCTACAGGCCAACTCATTTTCAGAAACAAGCTACGTTTCAACAATGCTGGGGCAGTCGTCACGCTGACCGGTGGCTACCCTTTCTGGTCGTCCAGCAGGTACACTTGTCCTGTCACGCTTAACTATACAGGCACGACTATGACCCTTAATGGCAAGACGCTGAAGAATGGTGAGAACGATGTCCAGTTCACTACTGGCACATGGTATCAGGTCGTTTTATCAGCTGACAAAAGCAGTGAGTGTTGTTTTGCCCAAGTGTATAGCGACAATGGCCAATTGCTCGCAACAAGTGGCGTATTGCCTTGGGCTGAGGCCTCAAGTCCCACCTACTTTAGTATAGGCATGGACAATAACAGTACGGGGACAGTAGATATGGCCTTTTATGAAGTTTACAAACCGCAACCGACCAATTTTTCATTGACAGCTGATAAGACCACACTTTCCATTCCCAACAAGGAGTCAGCTCTGCTGATAGCCTCTGCCACCGACATCAACGGCTATGAGGTAACGGGACTGGCTTCATGGTCTGTAATAGAGGAAGACATGCAGCAGTCCATCACTATCACTCCTGATGCTACAGACTCACATAAGGCCGTCATCACGCTGACGGAGTCTGCCGGTGCCGGCACAGCCACCATCCAGGTAGGCAT
Organism: uncultured Prevotella sp.; assembly: GCA_946188165.1. Taxonomy (GTDB): domain Bacteria; phylum Bacteroidota; class Bacteroidia; order Bacteroidales; family Bacteroidaceae; genus Prevotella. Next base: position 50,108 of record CAMHTW010000012.1, on the reverse strand, counting down.
CGGTGGTATAACCAAAACGATAGCACTCAGTCTGACCTCCTCGTCCGAAAGCATCAAGTTTACAGAAAGTGCTACCAGCATTACCATCCCTATGGATGACGGTGATACGACCACTGCCAACTTCAAGGCCATCGTCATTGACGGTGAGGGTAATGACCTGCACAACACCGTTACTTTGGCACTATACGACAGAGATAACACTCAGACTCTTACCAATACTCCTGGCATCAGTTTCGATGCTCAGACAGGGGTGCTGACTGTAACGGCTGAAGCCGTTCCGACACTGGTCACCATACGCGCTACTGGGAAAAACAGTCAGGGCGACGACCTCATGAAGGGTGTCCGGGTGAACATCCACGGCATGAAGTTTGACTTCGGTTATGCTGACAATGATGCTGTAGCTGACGGCTTCACACTCGTAGGTCCGCAGACAGCCTATAATGTCGTCAATGGCTATGGTCTCAAAAACACCACCCCGTCAGCTGGTGGCAATGCCTCTGGTACCGATGCCACAGCTGACTATCTGGAAGGAGTTCTCGAATTCGATTTCAAAGTACAGAAAGGAGTCTTCTATAGTATTGACATAACCTATCAGGGAACACTCACTACTGGCTATATCAACAACGACCTGGCGGGCTATACGTTGGGTACTCATAGCACACTGACTACCGAGACCTACACGTTGCCTGCAACGTTCGATGTGGCCGACCTGCGCTTGGCTCCTTCTGATGCCACCAGCGTCGCCCGTCTTGCTCAGGTGACGGTCACCAAACAGCCTCAGCGGCAAAAACGCAGCAAGCGGGTAGTGCATCATATCGGTGATTCTACATCCGCCAATAATGGTTCTTGGGCCTACCGGCTGAGCAAAACCCTTGCCGACTATAAAGAGTTGTCCGAATTGTGCGACTTCCATAACGACGGAGCTGGTGGACGTAACCTCTCAACCTACTACACACAAGGAAGATTGGCTAATGTGCTGCGCGACATCTATCCTGACGACGTGGTGATGTTTGGCAATAACGGCACCAATGGTATGGGTAGTAGCTTTGAAGCTGACATGAACTACTATCTTAATGCAGCAGAGATGCTGGGCGCCAAGGTCATCATCAATTCATACACACCGCACGGAGCCGTATCAAACTATGCCAGTGGCTACGACGCTCAAAAGCATACCTTCGACAGCTACCGCCGCGATAGCTATGAGACCATAGTGCGCCGAGTAGCAGAGCAGCGAACAAAAAATGACAACAACTATCTGGGCTTTGTCGAAATTGGCAAGAATGCCGATGCCATCTTCAATGCCTACGTAGCCGACTATGCTGGCAACGGCTATTCATCAGCAGATGCCGCTGCACAGGCTATCATACAATGCTTTGCCGATCATAACCACTATTCCAACAGTCCCCTGGCATGTCAACTGATGCTCAATGGCTATAATACCATACCAGGTATTGTTGAGCAACTGGTGAGACTGCTCAGTGAAAAGAATCCCTCAGGCATCTCGCTGCCAGAGGGCCACACTCGACAGTCCAAGAAAGCTGAGGTCTACAACCTCAACGGACAACGGTTGGACGCCAACGACCTTCCCTCCCTGCGCGGCGTGTTCATTGTCGGAGGCAAGAAGCTGTTACTAAAATGAGAAGTGAGAAATGAGAAAGTTGAGCATTTTTTCTTTTAATATGTTAAAATCAACAAATTTTACGTCTATTTAGAAAATTATTACGTTTTTTTTATGTATCTTTGCAGCGAGAATATGCCTAAATTTGGCATCATGTTTCAAGCTACTTTATAATCATTTTTACTAAAATAAACGTTTATGAAAAAATTATTTACTTTAGCCTTACTTGCATTGTTCGCATTTGGCGTACAGGCGCAAGACAAGAAGACATGGGACTTCTCCAAGGGATGGAGCGACGAGACTCTTGAAAATCTGGAGAAAGGTTCAGAGTGGACAAAGGATGGCAGCAGTTGGAAAGAAACCGGTAAATTCGGTGAAGGTGCATTTGTTGCCAATGGTGAACCCATCAAGGAACTGGAGGGGTTGAAACGTAGTTCCGCAGGTCTCTCCAAGAACAACAACTACCTGCTCACCGACAAGACTTTCCGCTTAAACCGCAACAATCAGGAATTGATTTTCCCAAGTTTGAAGAACGGTCAGAAACTGACCATTGTCGGTCGTTCAGCCAATGCCACTGCCGCAAACCGCGGCGTCAAAGGAATGTACGACTACATGGTACGTATTGACGATGACAAGGACAACAATCTTATCTTAGGCAGCAATGTCGACGGTTCTAAGGGTACTTATACTTTTGTCTATGAGATACAGACCGCTGAGACAGGCGAAGTTCCTGTAGGTATCAAGATGATAACTGGTGGTATTGATTTCACCCTCTTCATGATTGACGATGGCGACCCCATCCAAATTACCAAGGTGGCCTATCTCTGCACAGGCTCTCCCGAAAGCGACGTCCCCTTCCAAATTCTGAAGGCTCGTGAAAATACCGAGGTGACAGCTATTGACGTAGCCACCACTACCATAACAGCGGCTGCACTACAGGAATACACAATTACGATTGTAGCCGCCAGCGTTCCTGCCGACAACGCTGCTGTTGCCATTGTCAAGGAGTCAATGCCTTGGACACCGACACTGAACCTCAATGCCAACCTCTATCCTGTATGGGGATATGGAACAGCTGTAGAAGCTCAGCCTGTAGGCGTGGTAAAAGATTCCAAGAATGTGCTTTTGAAAGGTGCCACTATCCAGGAGGCTGATGGCATTAATTTCATTGAGTTGGCAGGTTCTACCATCCAGGCTGTAAAATTTGGCGAGTATTTTGAGGGCGACGAAGTGCCTTTGAAGGAAATGAACATGGACGGCGTTGAAGGCGAAGGAGCAGTCATCCACACTCATAACATCAAGCATAATGGCTATGCATATCTGCCATACGCTGATGGCATCAATGCAGAGTGGAACGCCATTTTTGCTAATACGATTGACGTACTGGCTGAATCAAAGACCGAAATCACTGCAGCCGCAAAACCTGTCATCGTTCAGGAGTTCAAGGACCACAACACGAATGTCACTATTACTGCCGGACGTACATTACCAAAGACTCGTTTCTTTTATACCACCGATGGCAGCGTTCCTACTGTCGAGAGCACTGAATTCAAGGAAGCCGTTAATTTCACGGCTCCATGCACTTTCAAGGCAGCAGCCATAGCTGAAGGCTATACGCTTAGTGAAGTGGCCACCCTCGATATCCAGATTCACGAGCAACCCAAGGCTCCCGTCCTCAGCAGCGATCTGACCGATGGTAGTACAACCATCACGCTCACATGCGAAAGCCAAGATGTTGACATCTGGTACAATTTCAATGACGCTGGCAATGACACATTGCAGTCAACCAAGTATACTGAGCCCTTTGTCATTTCAATGCCTCAGAACGTCACTGCTTTTGCGGTGTCAGGAGGTGCCGTATTCTCTGAGCTGACCAAGCAGCGTGTTTTGGTCAAGAATCCCCGCATCAAGATTGACATTGCCGGTCATTTTGCAGCAGATGAATGGAAAGCCGACAACAATCCTGCCGGATTAGCCGTTGCCAATGGTAAGGGCATGTTCAGCTGGGGTGCTTCTGCTGTCACCATGTACACCGGTGAAGGCACAAAGAGCACAGATCCGGACACTGGTGATGAGATTACCACTTATGGTCCTGAAGACCTCCGCGAGTTTGAAATTGTCAATGAGCCAGGCGATAATCCTCAGTGGGTGCTCAAGTCAAGAGGAACCTGTCTGATTTGGCAGAACCTCACCCCCAACACCACTGGTTTTGGCAATGACGGTGCATATAACCCTGTTTCAACCCTTGATGTCGACTCACTGTTCCCCGTCACCAAGAACAATATTCAGTTCTATAAGTTCCAAGCCAACGAGACGCCTAATGGTTCTATCGAATCACTCACCAAATATCAGGCTCCGTTAGATGTTGTCGTACTGGCAAATTCTGCAGGCGGTCCTCTGCTGATACAGGTTTCTGCTGACGGCAACGAATGGACCACCATTGGCGAGATTGCCAAGACCGGCTATTCCCGCATGTGGGGCAAGACGACAGCCAGCTATGACGGTAGCGACGAGGTTTATGTACGCTTGACCCAGGAGGTCATTTCTGCCGGTGCAAAGGTATTCGACATCTATGTTGCCAATGCAGGCGAGAAGTCAAAGGCCTTGCTCGACGCACTCAACGAAGAGTTTTCTGGTATCCAGACTGTTAATGTCCAAAAGACAAAGGCCATGTCAGGCATCTACAACCTGAACGGCATCCGCCAGCAGTCGCTGAAACGCGGTTTGAACATTGTCGTCATGGACAATGGCAGTGTGAAAAAAGTTGTTGTCAAGTAAGCAATTACTGCACCAATATTAAAAAAGTCGGGTTCGTTAACGACGAATCCGACTTTTTTTTGTATCTTTGCAACCAGATAACATTATTTGTCATTACTAAAACAAACTCAATATGAACAAATCAAGACTGTACATCATGACAATGGTTGCCATGCTGTTTGCAATTGCAAACGCCCAAGTAACCCCCATCAGCCAAATGGAGAAACTCGACCGTGGACTTGTTGCCATTCACACCGACTATTTTGGCAAAAAGGTTTTCCTCAGCTGGCGTCTCTTAGGCACCGACGATAAGACTGCCACCACTTTCGACCTGCTGCGCAATGGCGAAGTGATAGCCACCGACCTGAAAGTTACCAACTACGAAGACAAACAAGGCTCCGATGATGCCAAGTATCAGGTAGTAACCAAAGTCAATGGCACCCTGCAAGACACCTCTGCCGAGGTTGTCTCATGGGGGAAAGCCAAGAAATTCATGACCCTGAAACTCGACCGTCCTCAGGGAGGCGTCGATTCTAAATGGACAAATACCGACACTTCTGTCGGACCCACCTCACCCGCCTATGCCTATTATCCTAACGACATGAGTGTGGGTGACGTTGACGGCGACGGACAATACGAACTATTCCTGAAATGGGAGTCGACCCACGCCCAGGACAATTCCCGCAGCCTGGGCGCCACTGGCAACACCTTCATTGACTGTTACAGGCTGGACGGAACGCGCTTGTGGCGCATCGACTTAGGGTGCAACATTCGCGACGGCGCTCACTATACCCAGTTCATGGTTTACGACTTCGACGGCGACGGCAGGGCCGAAATGATGTGTAAGACGGCTACCGGCTCAAAGGACGGCCAGGGCAATTTCGTTAATCAGGCAGCCACCGATGCCACTATTAAGGGACACGACAACACAAAAGACTATCGCAATTCTGGCGGACATATTCTCAGCGGTCCGGAATACCTGACCGTGTTCGAAGGGCTGACAGGCCGTGCCCTGCACACCACATGGTACCTTCCCGGACGTGCCGGCAGTGGCAACAAGAATCCCAACAGCGGTGCAGCTCTGACCGAGGGCGGCACCGAGCTTGGAAAGGTCAGCGCCTTCCCTTCCGGCTTCTGGGGCGACAACTATGGCGGACGCTCAGAACGATTCCTTGCTGCCGTTGCATACGTCAACGGTGCCGACAAGCATCCTTGTGGCATCTTCTGCCGCGGGTATTATACGCAGGCATACGTATGGGCAGTCAGTTTCGACGGCACTCGCCTGCATACAGAGTGGCTTCACTGTTCACCCAATGCCACCCAGTGGCTCGTATTCAACCAGACGGGCACAACGGCCATTCGGGTGGAGGTCGATGGCCAGGTGCTTGTCCGTAACGGCATGAAGACGGCTCCTGCCAACACTGGCGGTATCAAGAGTACCGATTCCGATGGCGGCATTGCGGGCAGCAACACCCTTTATGGCAACGGAAACCACAACCTGTCAATAGCCGATGTCGACGGCGACGGCTGCGACGAGATTCTCTGGGGCGCCGCAGCACTCGACAACGACGGCACCCTGCTATATGCTACAGGCTACGGACACGGCGACGCCATGCATGTGGGCAAGATGATACCCGACCGCGAAGGACTTCAGGTGTTCGACGTGCACGAGGAGAAACTGTCGGCAGCCTTCGGTTCGTGGGACCTGCACGATGCACGTACCGGCGAGATTTTGTGGCATGGCGGGTCTGCCAATGCCGACAACGGCCGCGGCATGGCAGCCGACCTCACCGGCAAGGACGGCTACGAGTTCTGGTCGGGCGATGTGCGCACGCCCTACTCAGCCGCCACGGGCAAGGCCACCGGCATCAAGAACTGTTCCGTCAACTTCCGCATCTATTGGGACGGCTCGTGTCAAGACCAACTCTTCGACGGCTCCTATAAATACAGCAACAGCAATTCTTGGGCACCGACGGCCCATGCCGAACCCGTCATCACCAAGTGGAACGGGTCAAGCTTTGCCAATGTCGTCTCGTTCTACTCCGCCACCTACAACAACGCCCAGACAGCCAACTACACCAAGGCGACACCCTGTCTGCAGGCAGACATTTTTGGAGACTGGCGCGAAGAACTGGTCATGTGGAACAAGGCCGATTCCTCCGAGCTGATGATATTCTCCACCAGCACACCTACGTCGTATGCCATACCCACACTGATGCACGACCACGTCTACCGTATGGGCATAGCCTGGCAGAACACCGCCTACAACCAGCCGCCCCATCTGGGCTATTATCTGCCCGATTACGTCAATGGCAAGCTTGGTACGGGCATTCAGCCCATCAGCCGCCATACAGCCGTTGGACCCATTCAACGCTATGACCTGAGTGGCCGTCCTGTCAGCCGTCAGCAGCGCGGCATCGTCATCGTACGAGAAACACAGCCAGACGGCAGCGTCGTGACACGAAAAATTATAAGGTAATTCAAGTTTCGCAGGTTTCGCCACTCACCTCTCACCTCCGGAACTCGTTAGGAGTCATGCCGAAAGCATCCTTGAAGGCGGCAGAGAAATACTTTGTAGTGGCGAAACCCGTCTTGGCGGCAATGTCGCTGACAGGCAGGTCGGTGTTGCTCAGTAGCCTGCGGGCAACGTTCAGACGGATGTTCTTGACGTAGACCGACGGTGGCATGCCTGTCAGCGCCTGCATGCGGCGATATAGCACAGTGCGGTCCATGGCCATCATCTCGCTCAAGCTCTGCACGGAGAAGTCCTCATCGCTCACATGCTGTTCGACAGCTGCCTTCAGACGCTCAAGAAATTCTAAGTCGGACGAAGAGATGTGCTCCTCTGCCACCTGTTGAGCAATGTCTTGTGCCATGGCTGTCAGGTTTTGAGTTATATCGTTTTTGGAGTTTGAAGGTTTTTCGCCGCCAGACGGTTGTACAACCACCCGCTTCTTTCGGTACCAAACGACAAATACGATACTACATAGTATAAGAATCAAGACAGCTGTCAACCAACCGAGGTTTTGATGTTTTGATATAGAAAGTTCTTGAGGTTTATCTAAAGCAGTTACTCTGGGAAAATGAAACGTGTAGCGCGGTGCCGTGACCGAATCAGGATGGAACACGACAGTGCCGCCAGCAAAGCCCACAGTGATAAGCCCCGACGCATCAATGTGCATCTGACAGGTGCGGAACTCGCGTCCCTGAGTGTCGATACCGTCAAGCAGGCCGTAATTAACGATGTCGAACGAGTCGCGTCCCGTCTGGAAGATGTGCGTCAGGCCGTTGGCAGTGGCAGCCCAAACGCCACCTCGGTGGTCGCTGAGCATTGCCACCACATTGTTGGTGCTTAGTCCGTCACGCTCATCAATGGTTGCCACAAGGCGGTCTTTGCGGTCGATGATCATCACACCATTGCGGGTACCTAAATAGGTGTATGTCAACGTACGCCCGTCAAGGGTGCAGTTGGTGGCAGAAGCAGCATACTTGGACGACAACTGGCTGGCACGTGGCGAGCAGAACGGATAAAGGGCTTCATAAGGGAAGGCATCAGAAGTTGTCTGGAACTGCCGCTTACGGGCAGGATTGCTATACATGATACCGCTCTCTTTCAGGCCCACCCACAAGCCGCCGTAACTGTCGCGTACCAATGCACTGATCTCATCACTGGTGAGACGGCTCACGGTTTGAAAGTATTCAGTTTCCTTCCAGTCTTTGCTGTCAGGCCATGCACTCACCTGACGGGCTGTCAGGCGGCGTTCCTTCAGCAAACTGTCCACATTGGCTATGACATGTTGGTGTCGGGCATCCACCACATATAGATGACCATCGTTCCGCAACCACACCAAACCGGTGCTGTCGCAGGTCAGCTGGCGCAGTCCATGGTAATCGCTCAGTGAGTATTCCTGTTCTGGGCGGAGGTGATAAGCGGCGAAGCGCGTACCGTCGTAGATGGTGATGGTGCCTGCTGTGGCAATGGCCATACGCCCGTCTGGCATCTGGCAGAGCGCTCTTATACGACTCTCTGGTAGTCCGCTACGCATGTCGAGTATGTCAAAGTCGGACTGTGCTTGCACGGCACTGGGAAGGGCAAGCAGCAGCGTAAAGAGTATGGTCAGTACCTGTTCCACGGATGCAAAGATACAAAAAAATGCTGAAAATGTTGCACAAAAAGGACGAAAATGTTGCAAAATCCTATTTTACAACCCATTCGGGAGCATCCACAACGATTTCGGGCTGCCGTCCCATACGAAGTGGTTATCTTTGCACCGTAAAACAAAAACTATTGCAAGTATGAAACAATTATTCAGTATCTTCACCCTGCTTTGCCTCACAGTAGGAATGCCACTGCAGGCACAGACGGCCAAGGCCCCAGTATTTCTCTACGCAGGTCAGTCGAATGCCGACGGCCGCGAGTATGTCCAGGTTTATCTGCCGGAGTATATGAAGGTGGGGACAGCTCCATACGCTCCTTATGCGCATTTAAAATATGCCAATATATGTGGTGCACCTTCGACAAGGACTTTCGGTAGCCGCACTTTGGCAATTGGTAGTCGCTATGCTTTTTGCGATGTAACTAATTATTGGATTGACAAGGCCTCAAAAGACAATTTCTATGCCGTCAAGTGTGCTTATGGCGGCACGGCAATAGCTACGGGTGTGACTGCTGACAAGTTGCCCGTCTGGTATGCTGAAGCAACATGGATAAAGACCCACAATGCCTATAAGGGTGATGATATTACTCAAGAGGCATATAAGAATAATAATTCTCTGACAAAGAATCTGACGGAGGGGTTGGCATCACTGGTTGAGGGTACTCTCGCTGCCGTTGAAGGAGGTTACGACGTGAAGGCTATCATGTGGCATCAGGGGGAGAGCGACCGCAATGCTGCCAGCAGCTATTACGTGAATTTCAAGACGATGATAGAATATATGCGTCAGGCAATCTATGAGATAACCGGCGATGAAGCTGACAAGACTCTGCCGTTTATTTTCGGCACTATTTGTCACAGTTCCACCCAATATAATGCTCAGGTAGAAAAGGCACAGTTACAGGTAGCTGCCGATGTGCCAAATGTATATTATATAGATATGAGCGATGTAACACTGCGCAGCGATAATCTTCATTTCGACGGTCCCTCTACTGAGTATCTTGGTAAGCAGATGTACAACAAACTGGTGGAACTGAAGCTCGTTGACGGCGATCCTGTGGAGGCTGTTAAGCCAAAGGCTGACACCAATACAGACATAGAGGTGGAGGCTGAGCGTGAATGGGACTTCACAAAGCCATGGAGCACAGAGTCGGTGAATCAGTTGAAGACTGATACGCAGTGGGCAGAGCTGAAGTCGTGGGGCTATCGTTATAGCGGTTCGTGGACGACGGCTACCGAACTGCAGACTTCTACAGGATATAAGTTTCCTGAGACAGAGGGACTTTTCTTCAGGGCAAACGCTAATCGTGCCACTATTGACCCTGGAAAGAATATTGGTTTATATTCAACGGGTATATATCTTATCATTCCTAAGGTAAAACCTGGTCAGTACGTAACTATTGAGAGTGTTACGGCCAATGCATCGAAGGAGCGCGGCATCACCTACGATACGATGTGTGAACAGTTTCTCGACTGCATTCAGGGCGGTACAGCCAGCTATACCAGCCAAAAGAATGTGTGGTGGTATCGCGATACGTTTACAGAACCGCAAGATATGACGTTCTGTGCTATTAATGGTGGAATATTCATATATAAGATAATGGTAAGTGATGCTTCACCTATTGCTGTAAATGACATTCAAAATATCAATGCTCAAGAATCACAGCGAATCTACTACACTTTGTCTGGGACTCCTGTTCTTTATCCTGAAACTCCTGGATTATATATCTGCGAAGGAAAGAAATTTCTTATAAAATAAAATCGTACCTTTGTGGTTGTAAACAGCATATTCCATAGAATGAAGGTTAAGATTTTCCTCATCATCATTTTTGCAATAGTTGAACTGAGTATTTCAGCTCAACCATTGACAGTTCGGGTAGCTCCCTATTATCAGGGACGAAAGGCTGCACTGAGCCTTACCTTCGACGATGGACTGCAAGAACATTACACTCTGCTTCGGCAAGAGTTGAACAGCCGTGGACTACGTGCAACCTTTGCCATTATCGGTTCTAAGGTGGGCAGTATGATGCGTTCGTCACAGGATAAGGCGATGGGCATCAGCGGCACTCCCTGTATGACATGGCAGATGATACAGCAATTAGCTGCAGATGGCCATGAGATAGGCAGTCATGGATGGGAACACAAAAACGTAACGAAACTTCCTGCTGAACAACTGCGCTATGAGGTGCAACACAACGATAGCATCATTATGATGCATACAGGTCGTTTTCCGATGAGTTATTTCTATCCTGGCAATCAGAAAGACAGTGTCACTATTGCCTTTTGTGAACGTAACAGAGTAGGCAGCCGTACGTTTCAGACCAGTATTGGTTCAAAGCGCGACACACTGTGGCTCCGTCAATGGGTTGACGGATTAGTTGAAAAACGGAAATGGGGTATAGGCATGACTCATGGAATCACCACAGGTTATGACCACTTCACTGACCCTCAAATTCTTTGGAGCTTTCTGGACTATGTGGTAGCTTGTCAGAACAACTTGTGGGTGGCTCCGTTCAGCGAGGTGGCGGCATACATCTGTGAACGCGACAACATTGAGTTGCGAGTTAATCAAAAGGACGACCATGTGGAAATATGCCCCGTGAGCACTCTTTGCCCTAACACCTATCACCAACCTCTGACGTTGATTATCACTGGCTCTTCCGTCCGATTGGCTAAGCAGAATGGTCATAAACTGCACGTATATCAGAAGAATGGTTTACAGATGGTGGACTTCCAGCCAACTGATGGAACAATCTTGTTAAAGGTGGCAGCATCCCCGACCGAGCGGCCCACGATGGGCTGGAGCTCATGGAACACCTATCGTGTGGATATCAGCGACTCACTCATTATCCGGCAAGCCGACGCAATGGAAGCGATGGGTCTTAAGAAGGTGGGCTACAAATACGTAAACATCGATGACGGTTACTTCGGAGGACGTGACCAACAGACGGGACATCTGCTGATTCACCCTACACGTTTCCCACATGGACTGAGACCTGTAGTGGAGCATATACACAAACTGGGGCTGAAAGCTGGTATCTATAGTGATGCAGGACGAAATACCTGCGGTAGCATCTACGATGCCGACACCATCGGTGTCGGGGTGGGGCTATACGGGCATGACCAACAGGACTGCAACTACTTCTTCCGCGAACTGGGCTTCGACTTCATCAAAGTAGATTATTGCGGCGGCAGACCGCATCCTAAAGGCGACACACTCTCACTCGACGAACAGCAGCGCTATACGGAGATTGCCGAGGCTATTCGGCATACAGGGCGTAAGGATGTACGGCTGAACATCTGTCGTTGGAATTTCCCTGGTACTTGGGCTGCCAAAGTTGCTTCATCTTGGCGTATGTCACAGGATATCCGTCCGCGCTGGTCATCTGTGAAGGACATCATCGAGCAGAACCTCTATCTCTCAGCCTATTGTCGCGACGGTCACTACAACGACATGGACATGCTCGAAGTGGGGCGTGGTATGAGTGAAGAGGAGGACCACACCCACTTCGCCGTATGGTGCATGATGTCTTCGCCTCTGCTCATCGGTTGCGACTTGACGAAGATAAAACCCGAGACCCTGCGTCTGCTCACCGACAAACAACTCATCGCAATAAACCAGGATCCGCTTCACTTGCAAGCCTACGTTGCCAAGCGACAAGGCGACTGCTACGTGTTGGTGAAAGACATGAAACGACTGCATGGCAAGGAACGGGCAGTGGCACTTGTTAATCTCTCCGACAAGGAGCAGACGATGACGATAGACTACAGAATTTTAGATCTTGAAGGTGGTAGCAGGACCATTACGCTTCCGGCGCACGCTACTCGGGTGTTTATCGCCAAAGGTCGTCGCCTGCAACGCAGACTGTATGAGGCCGAGACGGCATTTCTTACAGATTATCACGAGTTGAACAACAACCGGGCTTATATGACTGCAATCTATGAACAGGATAGCCTTTGCAGTGGAGGCGTAAAGGCGTCATGGCTTGGCGGACGGGCAACAAACGATTTAATCTGGCATGACGTGTATGTAGAAAAAGACGGTTACTATGCCCTACACATCGCCGCTCTGACCGATGAGCCTCGCACGTTGCATGTGGATGTGAACGGGCGGACTGTCGGTTCGCTCAGCTACGACACCAACGGTCAACAGACGGTCGTGGCAGAGCTGAAGAAAGGACGAAACACGGTGAGAGTGCACAATGACCATGAACGAATGCCCGATGTGGATTACATGTCAGTAGAAACCAAATAAAACATACTTTCATGAAAACTAAGATTCTTCTCCTATTTACTGTCGTTGCAATGACTATGCAGGTGGCAGCCCAGTCGTGGATATGGTATCCTGGCGATTTGGATATTTGGATGGGTAACAAAATCAACAATCTGCGCACCGAGCGTGGTTCGTTCTATCCGGCCTTCTGGCGTGCCGACAGCCATGAACAGACCGTGGAGTATGTGAAGACGGTGGAACTCGCCGAGGCTGAGGATATGGAAATCAGGACCGATGGACAGTACGGCATCAAAATAGATAATCATGGCTATGTGTTCGGCATGCCCGAGAAGTTTCGTGTTCCGAAAGGCAAGCACACACTGCATATTGCCGTACACAACAAGGAGAAGGTGCCGGCCCTGTGGCTGAGAGGAAAGACGGTAGTGAGCGACACCACTTGGACCGTGACAAACTATGCAGTTCCTGTAAAGGCGGATACGTGGACAGAGGCTGACGGAAATGCTACTTTTGCTACATCTCAACAATTGCCTTCTGCCTATCATCTTTCCGTAACTCCAGTAGAGCCAATACGCGAAAGTAAGGAAGGAAAGGAACTCTTCGCCGAATGGCAGCGTGAGAGAATCGGGTATCTGCAACTGAACGGAGTGAAGGGCAATGGACGCGTCTGCGTCTATTATGGAGAAAGTCCAGATGAGGCACGCGATAAGAAATATTCATACCTTACAGATGAAGTGGCGTTTACAACAGATAGTATTACAGACCTTTCTACTTTAACTGTATCCCGGCGGACAGATGACTATCGTCTTGCCTGCAGCCGTGCCATGCGCTATGCGCTGGTGGAATGCAAGGGTGACGTTTCGGTGGAGAGTGTTACGATGCAGTCGGAGATGAAGGATGTAGCATGGCGTGGCTCCTTCGAGTGCAGTGATACGCTGCTTAACCGCATCTGGCAAGTCGGTGCCTATACATTGCACCTGACAGACCGCGAGGTGATGATTGAGGGGATAAAGCGCGACCGCTGGATGTGGAGCGGTGATGCCATCCAGTCGTATCTGATGAATTACTATGCTTTCTTCGATACGCCTGTAGTGAAGCGTACAATCTGGGCTCTGCGAGGCAAAGATCCTGTGAGGCAACATATAAATACTATTCTCGACTACACGTTCTTCTGGTTCAACTCCATTTATGATTATTATCTATATACGGGCGACAAGTATTTCGTGCGTCAGATTTACCCCCGGATGGTTTCCCTGATGGAATATGTGCAGGGACGACTCAATTCGCGAGGGATGGTGGAAGGCAGGCATGGCGACTGGGTGTTTGTCGATTGGTCGCCACGCAAAATGTCGAAGGATGGCGAATTGGCTTTTGAACAACTGGTGTATCTGCGCTCGCTCCAGACAATGCAACAGTGTGCTGAGTTGGTAGAAAATACAGGTGATGCAGAGCGTTACGGTGAACAGGCAAAGCAACTTTCGAAGCTGATTATTCCTACGTTCTGGAATGCAGAAAGGGGGGCGGTGATGCATCACACGAAGGACGGCCAGTTGCAGGATGAGGTCACCCGTTATGCCAATATGTTTGCTGTACTGTACGATATGCTCGATGAGTCGCAACGCCAGAGTGTGTTGAAGAACGTGCTGCAAAACGACTCAGTTATGAAAATAAGCACTCCCTACATGCGCTTCTACGAACTGGAGGCCCTCTGTGCGTTGGGCCAGCAGAAGCAGGTGATGGACGAGATGCGCAGCTACTGGGGAGGTATGTTGGCACAAGGTGCTACTACGTTCTGGGAAACGTTCGACCCAAAGGAGGGCTATCCGCAGCGTCTTGCCATGTACGGCAACCGCTACGGTAAGTCGCTCTGTCATGCTTGGGGAGCATCGCCAGTCTATCTGTTAGGCAAATACTATCTTGGTGTACGTCCTACAAAGCCTGGCTATGCCGAATGGGAGTGCCGTCCCTGTCTTGGTGATCTGAAATGGATGAAAGGCGATGTTCCTACTCCTCGTGGGAATATACATATTGAGATGACCAGCAAGCAAATAACCATAGATTCTAAGGGCTGCGGTCCAGGCAAACTCATTATCGGGCAGAAAGATGTAGTGGTAAATCCCGATCAGCGGATGGTGGTCAGCCTCCGTTCAGATGAACGGCGCCCCCATTCGCAAAAATGATGTTGAACCTCATAAAAACTAAACGAAAAAGACAACTTTCAACCGCAAAGGCCTCATCAACAAGACCGCTAACGGAATGGCATTGCGAAAAATGCGCATTTCGTACTACACCTTTCTGAATTGGCAGTCGCTATGACTGATGGTGATGCATCGCCGAAGTCAGGAAACAAAACCAAAAGGCGGGCATGTCGTGTGACACACCCGCCCCGTTGCTTGCGTTTACGCCATTACTTAAATGGCAAATACTTGTTTGCAGGGGTCCAACCCTTGTAGCCCAGCTTACGGGTTAACCATGTATCGCCATAGTTTGCACCATAGGGGCTCTGACGGTTCTTGTGTCCGGCAATGCGCATTAGGTCGTAATAGCGGCAACCTTCGAAGGCAAATTCCAATGCATACTCGTCGCAAATCAGGTCCTCAACGGCATTGATGGTATCCTGTTTTGTGGCATTGTCGGCTTTGAACTCGGGTATTTCCTTCAATTTCATACCGATGATACGATCGTACTGATAGGGAGAACTGCCATAATGATAAACATTACCACCAGTGCCCGTTCCGTTAGCAAAATCGCTGGCAGCGCGACCTGCACCATGAGTATGGATACCTGATATCATTTGATAATTGAAACGGTCAGAGAACTCGTCGGACAGCAGCGGATAGGTGGTACGCAGCTGTTCGCGGCTGGCGTTGCTGACATAGTCCATAACATAGCTGCCGTCAGCATACGTCATGGTCATCAGCTCGTTGATACCGTCCTTCAGAATGGCAAAGGCGACATCGGGCATTTCCAAACGGTTGAAGCATTCTGCCAGGCGCAGCCAAATGGTGCTGACGCGATATAGAACGATATTGGCGAACTTGTACTTGTCAATCCACTGCAATGTGGAGTCGCCACTGGCCTCCTGATGAAGGATGCTACGCAGACGCATGTCGCCGCACTTGGCTATGTTGATACTGTCGTAGAGGTCGATTTGGCTGGTGCCATGACTGACGTAATAATAGTACTCTGTGGAGTCAGACAGCAGGTTAAGTGCATCGGACGGGAGCAGCTGGATTTGGTCGATGTAGGGGGCTCCGCTGCGCGACTTTTCCTCGGGGGTGGCATAATAGTCAAAACCGAAGACAAGGGGCACCTCAGTGGTCTGACCATTCTGTGAGGTAGAGGCCATCGGGATGTAGCTAATGATGTCGTTAATATTGTTACGACCGAAGATGATGGACCATTCGTTGCCGCGAACCGATCCGCGACTGATCAGGTTTCTGTCGGGCAGATCATCGTCGTCCTGCTGTCCGAAACGCCCTGTGCTGAGGTTCTTCGATGCCAATGGTGCCAGATAGTTGGTGGTGGTCTGATCAGCGAGACGGCTCAGGTAGGTGACGAAATGGCGTGCGGCAGCGTCGTATTGTCCCGTTTCCAGATACATGTCGCCCAGCACCACGTCGAGTGGAATGAAACAACGGCTTATCGAAATTGCCTTATTCTGGCTTTCCCAGTTGGGGGAGCCAACTGTCAGAACAGAATTTACAGGACCTAATGAGGGAACAGGATAGCGGCGTGCGGCATACTTTTCCAATTCGGGCGAAAGCTGTGCGACGATTTCTTCAAGTGTCAGCTCGGGATAGTCTCGGTTAATCTGCGAGATTTCGGTCAAAGGCTCGGTAAAGAACGGTACCTTGCCATAGTTGCGTGTCAGCTGCAGATAGGCCCAGGCACGTATGGCGTGGGTTGCAATATACTTGTCGATGACCACATTTGTTGAACCGTTATACTGTGCCGTATCGCAATAGGCAATATAATAGTTACAGTTGTTAATCAGGCGATAGTAAACGTATGCCGAGTCGTACTTGTTGCTTGTGTCGGCGGTGAAATTGGCCAGCTGGCGCAGGTTGTTGTCGGTATACGGGGTCGTCTTGACCAGTTCGCCACGCATCTCTCCTTGGAAGACGTATTGGTCAGCAACCTGTTGCATAGCCTGCAGGATGCCGAAAGCATAGAACACAGAGTCGGTCTTGGAGCTTATCGAGGGTTCTATGTTCTGACGTGTACTCTCTGCATCCAGCATATCTGAGCAGGACATCGAGCCACAGACAACGCAGAGGGCACAGATGATATGTTTTACTTTGGTAATCATAATAGTCAAAATATTTTTCAAAATGTTCAATTACAAGTTAATCTTCACACCACCGGTAAGCATACGGCTCTGCGGGATGTTGCCGCAGTCGATGCCCTGATAGAAAGGACTGGTGCCGATAGAAAATTCGGGGTCGCTGCCCTTATACTTGCTGAAGGTCAGCAGGTTCTGTCCTTCTACCCAGACGGTGACACCCTGCAGCCAGGTCCATGAGCCAGGGACGGGGATCTTGTAGCTCAGATGCACGGTCTTCAGACGGAGATACGAGCCGTCCTCTATCCAGCGGTCGCTGAAACGGTTGTTGCCCATGGGGTCTCCGAAGGTTGCACGTGGCAGGTCTGCCTGTTGTCCCTCGTAGCGCCAACGACCGACTTCTGCAACCTGCTGATTGTAGAAATTAGAACCGGCATTCAAAATAGAACGCTGATAGTTATAGACGTCGTTACCCAACGAATAGTTGAAGCCTACGGACAATGTCAGGTCTTTCCAGCTGAGTGTAGCGAAGATGTTACCATAGAGGTCGGGATTAGGATTACCGATAATGGTTTTGTCCTTGTCGTTGATTTTACCGTCGTCATTCAGGTCTACGAAACGCATGTCGCCAGCCTTGAAGAAGTTCTTGTTGCCAGCAGCATCGGTCATATAGAGGTAGCCTTCCGGATTGTCTGCTGACACCTTGCCTACACGTGCGGAAGCATCGTCAGCAAAGACGCCACTGGTCTTGTAGCCATAGAACATAGCCACGGGATTACCGACCGACGTCAGGATGTTTTGGTCGCCATATACCGATGTTGTGAAGTCACCGTCTGGCAACGATGTCACCTTGTTTTTGTAGTGACCTAAAGAGACGCCTACCTCCAAGTTCCAGTCTTTCGACACAATAGGCTTTCCGGTAACAGCAGCCTCAAAACCACTGTTCTCCAATGCGCCGCCATTGCTCCAATAGCGGTTGATACCGCCAATAGGATTCGAGAACGACTTCAGCGTCAGCAGGTTGTCGGTCTTGTGGAAGAAGTAGTCGAACTTCACACCCAGACGGTTGTCCAGCAGATAGCTTTGCAGACCGATGTTGAACTTCTTGGTGCTTTCCCACTGAATCTCGTCATTACCCACATTGGTGAGCTGTGTACCGATGGCAGCGGCATTATAGCGGACCGTGGTATAGCTGGTACGCGCTGCATAATTGCTGATACCGTCGTTACCGCTCACGTCGAAGCCAGCATTCAGGCGAAGATAGTTGACAAGGCGTGTCTTGGGGAACCAGCTTTCGTTGGTCATCACCCAGCCCAACTGAATGCTGGGGAACAAAGCCCATTTTACGCCAAACAGTTTCAATCCGTCGGCATTCTTACCGAAACGGCTGTTTGCCTCGCCCATCAACGATACGGTAGCAAAATAGCGGTTCATGTAGTTATAGTCTACATTACCATACCACTGAATCTGCTTCCACTCGTCGTTAGCACCCTGAATATTGCGGAATCCATTCCATCCTAACGAGGGGTTTTTGTCGCTGGTCTCACCCGTAGCATCCACACTCACGTCATTATTGTCGTAGGTAAATGCGTTATAGCGTGCACCGGCATAGGCAGCAATGG
The DNA here is from genome assembly GCA_946188165.1 of uncultured Prevotella sp. GTDB lineage: Bacteria > Bacteroidota > Bacteroidia > Bacteroidales > Bacteroidaceae > Prevotella. The sequence continues at coordinate 31,441 of CAMHTW010000012.1, read as the reverse complement.
TATGCTGTCCGAACTGCTTGTTCCAGTCCAACTGCAATTTACCGACAATGTTGTTCTCCTTGGCAAACATCGACTGCGTCTTGGCATAGACACGGCCTACACCGGCAATGTTGAACGAAGGAACATCGTTGTACGGACGGAAATAACGCTGGGAATTACGGTTCAGGGTATAGCTGACCATTGCAGTCAGCTTCAAGCTGTTGGTGATGTTGTAAACAGGTTCAACACGCACGTTGAAGTAGGTGTTCTCTGCCTTGTTCTTGTTGTCACCGACAGCCCTGTCCAGAATCGACACAGGATTGGCCAAGTCGTAGGCATGATTGTAATAGAGCTGATAGAACAAGTCGTCAGCACCGGCAAACAATGAGGAGAAAGCTCCCTGTCCGTTGTTGAGCAGCTTGTTGTACTGGTAGGGGGCCACCAACGGCGACTTGATGAGTGCCAGTGCCGTGGGCGATACGACCGTACCCTGGCTAAAGTCTGCCGGCATGCCATTATCAAGGACTTCATTATTAGTACGCGATATTGAAATATCGAACTTGGTCTTCAGGTTCCACAAAATGTTGATATCGGTATTGAAACGAACATTCATGCGGTCGAAACTATTCTTCTTGGCAGCATACTTGGCATCGACATAACCCACAGAGAGGTTATACATACCGATATCGTCACCACCCTGTACGTTGATACTATAGTTCTGCGTCATAGCGGTCTTATACACATAGTCGCTCCAGTCAGTATCGTTGTGGTACATGTGGTAGTAATAGCCGTCAGGATCGTCGTTCAGGAAACGAAAAACAATGACTCTGTCGGTAATGCCGTCTACGGTGCCTAGCATCTCAGTAGCATAGGTACGGTACTGGGAAGCATTCATCATCGTCAGCTTTCGCGGCACAAAGATGGCACCGACCGAGATGTTGGCATCAATACGTGTAGCCATCGAGTGACCGCGCTTGGTCTCAATCAGAATGACACCATTGGCACCACGAGCGCCATACAGTGCGGTGGCATTCTTCAGCACCGTCACCTTCTCGACATCGTCGGGGGCAATGTTTGCCAACAGATTGTTATACTGTCCGCTGTGCAGAGAGTAGCGGTCACGCTGCATGTCAAGTTCAATGCCGTCGACAACTACCAACGGCTGGGCATCGCTGGTGATACTGTTCAGGCCGCGGATAAACATCGACGCACCACCGTCAAGCGCACCCGAGCGCATCACGCTGTGCACGTCGCCGCCCAGCTTGCTGGTAATCTCGTTGTCCACCGACACACCAAAGCGATTGATACGGGCCTCTGCCTTGGCAGTATAGTCGGTACCTGTTCCGTACATACTCTGGAACTTGTCGCTCAGCATGCGGATGTCTAACTGCTGCGATGCGTCACCGGCAACAATGGCCACCTGCTGGGGAATATACTGCGGAGAGTGCACATAGAGAGCCGTGGCAAAGGTTGGCACCTTAATGCTGAAAGTACCGTCTTCGCCCGTCATAGCCGTGTAACGGATATAACCGAGTGCTTGTAATTGCACACCTGCCAGAGGTTTCTTTGTGGCCAAGTCTGTAACAGTACCTTTGATGGTTATCGTTTCATACTGCACCACTTTCTCTGTACGCTTGGGCTGCTTAATCGTTGTCTCCACTTCTTCGAAATCGTCCTGTGCCAAGGCAGGAATGGTGCACATCGTGACAGCCAGCAGGCAGAAGGCAAGTCTCTGACCTGCGTTCTGCAAAAGATAATATATGGCGTGTTTCATTTTCATTTTTGTTTAGCTTCATATTCGTCCAGTTCAACAGGGCGCAGCAGGATAGCTGCAATACGTACGTCACGGCTATAGCTATTCAACTGTGTTGCATTGAACACACTGATAGGAGAAGTGACACGGATGCTTGGATAGTACTCGCCAAGGCCATTATAGGCCACAGGGAAGGTGAAACGGCCTATAAACACGGTGTCAGCCTTCTCGGGATTGTTGGTGAATGCCGTAGCGGTTCCAACGGATGTCGGTACCTTCGGAAGCGTTCCGCCTGTGAGTAAGCTGTCGGCATAGGCCTTGCTGAAGTAATATTTGGCCGTTGCTCCCTTGTCATTGGCATAGTTCAATTCGAAGTTCAGCCAGTTGGGACGCGGATCATTACCAAACTGCTTCCAAGCTGACGGCATAAACACGACATAGAAATTATAAGTCGTCGAGCGTACACCAGGCAACTGAATGGCAAAGTCGGGCTTAGCACGGTCACCGCCAGGCGTTATCCACATATAGCGGAAATTCGTTTCATCACAGTCCGGACCGAACACCTTTTTAACCAGCGAGTCAGGTACCGACTGATTCCTATTAGCCACAGCGCTGGCTGGGAAGAGGTTTGCCAGCCAATAGCGCGGGTTGACTTCCAACTCGGGAGAATAGAGTTCCCAAGGGAGGAATGCCAAGCTGTCGACAATTCGGGCATATCCATTACTCATGGTAACAGGCTCACCTACCAGATACTTGTTAAGCAAGTCGTCAGGATTAGAGAACTTGTTACGTACCGTAGAACGGATAGAGTCTGTATTCTGCCCCTCATCTACAATCCACTGGTTATAGGCATCGTGATTACTGTATATCAGGTTTCTTACAATAGACTGACGGACAAGAGAATCGCTCAAATAGGCAGCGTTCACCTTAGCCGTCACCGTCTTCGTGTCGGTGGCACTGGTGTAGTTAGCCACATCCTGAACAATGGTCTCATCAACGAAATTGTAATAAGACTTCACCTTGTCATACATTTTCATGAAAGCCTCAGACGTGGGCATGATAAATGTATACGAGCTGTCCTCATTGCTGATGCGGGCTCCAAGCTGGTTTGTCAGTTGGTTGGTTGTAACCATCACAGAGTCAATGTATGTCTGCATGCCATTGACCATCGGTCCCTTTACGCTGGCAGACTCGTCGAGCATGTTCAACTCATAGCGCATAAAGTGGTTACGCAACGAATCGATGTCTGGGGCTACCTTCAGATACTCATACAAATTGTGATAGAATGGCGCATAGTTGTCCATGATGTGCATCACGCCATTATTGCTGGGCTGATTAGGCTTGCTAATGGTCACACCACCGAAGGTGTACTGGCCATTGCCTTCAAAGATGTACGACTTCTCATTGAGCGTGTGGATGCGCTTGCTAAGAGCACCAGACGCCACATGGCCATATTCTGCAATGTGGTTCTTGACGAACTGCTGCAGCAAGTCCTCCTTCGACAACCCTGCAAATACGGCGGGGTCAAAGCTGCCATTCTTTGGTGCCCAGATAGTGAACGATTTAGACTTGTCCAATTCTGTGCTAAAACCAGACTTCTCAACCAGTGCAGCAAAGTCTGACAAATCTTGATTCTGCGAGATATTCTGCCAAAGCGACTGATTACCCGCAGGCAGTGCATCAGCAGGGGTCTCGTTATAGTCATTGAAATCGGAGCACGATGCGGCAGTCAGCATCGTGGCTGCCAGCATCATGATTCCTATATATTTGTTATTCTTCATAATTATCAATTGTCAATTTAAAATTATCAATTGTCTTAGAACCAGTCCTCTGCATACGAAGGATTGTTCACCACATCCAGCGGCACAAACTCGATATAGTCAAACTGCCACTTCAAGTCCTGCTGGTCGCTGATAACATTCTTAATACGGAACCAGTACTCCTCGCTCTGATTATATTTACGGGGCGTGAAGAGCTTACGCAGGCTCTGGTTACCGGTCGTCGTATAGCGCATGTTACGCTGATCGTCAATCTTGCCCTTGTTCGTATTCAGGTCACCACGCTCTGCATGGTCGGCATAAGAGTAGATACCACGCATATAGCCGTGATTACGCAAGGCTGCATCGGTGGCGATACCGTAGTCGTCCTCCTCGGCAAAATTCGTCCAGCCAATACGCGGGTCGTCAATAGGCACACGGACATCCAGCGGAATGTCAAGTGCCATCATAGACTGCACACTCTTGTTCTCACCCAAATAGAACTGCATCATGCCGCCATGCGACATAGGCGTATAGAAAATGCGGAGCTCATAGATGCCGGTCGGTATGGGGGGCAGCTTGATAGCCAAGTCATATTCACCCCAGCCTTGGAAGGTGTCAGCCTGCCAGGCATTATAGGCGCCTTTCACGTTATAGCGGAACTTATTGCCAGAATTATAGCTGACCACATTGTCAAAGTAATCCAGCGGGAAGGCCACACGGGCACCACTTCCACCGCCATTAAGAGCTGAAATCTCGCCACTGGTCGACATACGTATACCATTGTTGATGAACTCAACCAGGAAAGTGGTACTGTCGAAACGCATACGCTCGTGAAGCACCTTCTGCGGTACCAGAGCAGAATACACCAGCATATCCTGAATACTATGAATGTAGCCGTTATAGGTCTGTATGTTCCAAGGGGTGTTGTCAACCTTGTCCGTCGTACGGTTAATCTTGACATTCAAGCCCACACCCTCTACCAGTGGGTGAATACCGTCAGAACCCATAGTACCAAGCTCATCAGTCAGCGTGTTCAGCTCAACACAACGGTTGATGTAGAGTGACTTGCGGGCCAACATGGGTTCAGGCTGCCAGATCTTCAAGATGGTATTGGGCAACATGGTCTCATAGTAGTCGAAGGGCATTGCACCGTTCGTATAGTTCCATGTCTGGGCACGCTGCCACTTCGAACTGCGTTCATACACCAGTTCATCCTCAGGCATACCAGCATACAAGATGTGGTAGGCCACGAACATGTTGAGCGCATTGAAGCGGTTGGTATAGTCGTCACCCGTACTGACGGTGATGCCTTTTTCACTCACATAGTCATACCAGTTAGCGGCTTCGCCATACTGCTTGTTGGCATACTCGATAAGGTCATTTATATTGTGAATGCCATTCTTAGCCATCACGCTGTTTGGTTCAGCAAAGATAGTAAACATGACTTTGCAGTCTTCTGGATGGTACAGCAAGTCGCCATTTGTGTCCTTGCTGTCGCTAATAGTGTACTCCTTGTTCTTGCTCGATACGGAAACAGCTTCAGCAAGTCCCGTCATGCGCAAGGCTTCTGCAAATATGCTGAATTCCGAGATACGGTCCAACTCTTCAGGCAGCAAACGCGTATTACGCGGTACGACCGAATCAATGACATGCACCACACCATTAGTAACCAAAGAGTCGGGCTGGATAATTGTAGCACTCTGATTAAGAACTATTTTACCCGTCGAGCCATCGCTGGTCATGGGGATACGGAGCATCGTGCTGATGGAGCCGCTACCGCTACCCATGTCAATGGTGGTCATAGCCTCATTGGCATGCAAGTGATAGAAAACGATGTCACGACACAGACTGTCATTCTCAAGCAGGTTGTCAAGTGCTGTACCTGACAGACCGTTGTGGGGAATCTTCGCATCGCCGTCATTATAGAGTTTCTGAATATAGGCATCTACGGCATCGTTCGTAGGAATGAAACAAGTGTAAAGACCGTATGCAGACAAGTTGCGATCCATGCCCACCTTGTTGAGGATGCGGTTGAACGCTACCAATTCCGGCTTACGCTTAATATAGTCGGCAGCCGTCTCACCAGTAGCAGTAAACAAATCGGACTCATCGGGCTCCGGGTTACAGGCAGTGAGCAATGCCATGCCTGCCAGACCGAAGGCCAAAACCCTTCTGCTCAGTTTAATCAATTCTTTATTCATAATAGTTCCTCCTTTGCTTTAGTATGACTTTTCGAAATCGTTAGAACTCTTGTAGACCGGGTTTTGCTTCAACGCCGGACAAACAAGAATATCGCTATTAGGTATAGGCATATACAGATAAGCCTCGTTGGCCATCTTCGCCTTCACGCCACTGGCATCGGTTCCACGCTGGCGCGTCATCAGCGTCAGCATTTCGTCGTAGTTACGAACCAGTGTGCTCTGGTCTGCGAGAATAGTACCGTAGTCTACACCTTGCACGTGACGATAGTTGTAGCGCAACAGGTCATACCAGCGACGGCCTTCGAAGCAGAATTCACGCATTCGCTCCTGCATCACCAACTGCTCGAACTGATCCTTCGAGAAATCCTTAAAGGTGTTCCACTTCAGCGAGTCTGCCTGATTCTCTGCATGAAGCGCACGTGTGTTCACTGCCTGAACCATGTTGAATGCCGGACGCAGCAAGGCCTCGTTACGTGCACTGATCTCTGCCTTTTCTTCGTCGGTGGCCGTTTCGGGAGTTTCCTCTGCCAACTGCACCATTGCTTCTGCTTTCATAAGCATGACATCGCTCAGACGATAGATGTTGAAATTATGGTCACGGCCACCATAGTCGTAAGCCTCACGGGTTTTCTGCGTCACCTTGGCGGGAACATCAACCTCGCAAATCATCTTGCGAATGTCATAGGAATCCTCGCCCGTACCAGGAATGAAACAAGCTGCATAATACCGCATATCGCTCGAACTGAACAGTGCTGAATTGCTCAGAATGGTCGTGGCATTATAGACACTATGGGGAGCTGCGGCAGCAAAAATCGGCGTTGCCTTCAGCCAGCCCATACCAGCGGTGGCAGAAGCACTCTTATATTTGTAATAGAACTGGCAAAGGGGCAGATTACTGCGGTTTTGCAGTTCAAAGATGCTCTCCTCTGCATTCTGCGACACAAAGAGGTCATAATACATGTCCTCAGCATCAGCCAATGGATATTCCTTTTCGGTCAGTTCATTACGGCCGCGGATATGCTGTGCTTTCTTAGAGGCAATGACACGGTCACAGATAGCAACACACTGCCGGTAGTCTGCAGCACTGTGCGTCACCGAGGCACGCCACAAGTAGAGGTCTGCCAGCAGGGCGTTGATGCCATCGCTGGTCAGCCAGCCTACACGGCGCCATTCACCGGTGCCATAGCTGCGTGGCGACATAGCCGTCGAGACACATCCCTCAAGGTCGGCAATGCACTGGTCGATAATGGTAGCCGGTGCGGTCTGTTCGCGTAAAAAACTCTGGCTACTGTTCATGTAAGCCTCAGTAATAAAGGGCACGTCACGGAAATTACGTACCAGATAGAAATAGCACAAGGCACGTAATGCCAACATTTGTGAGCGGTCCACCTGATAGTCGCCCAAAGTGTAGTTCGGGTCAATCATCATCACACCCTCAGCGCGCTCCAACACGATGTTACACCGATTGATGACATCGTAGAGCTGTGACCACGTTGCAAACATATTGGTGGTTTGAATATTGACGGCTGCAATTTCATCGAGAGCCTGCGTGGTGGCACTCACATCAGTAACGCCTGAGTTGCGAAGCACCTCGTCGGTGCGGAAGTCGCCCCAGATGATGAGACGCGTCAGCACATCGTTGGAAGCCATCACCGCATAGGCACCGCTAACCATGGATGCCACATCACCCTTGGTCTGCCAGAAGTCCTCGTCTACCGTCTTGTCGTCAGGCAGGATGATGGTGTCCACACAAGACACAAGCATCAAACTGGCGACGAACATTGATATATATTTCTTCATAACAATCATTATTTACTTTAGAATCCAACATTTAATGTCATCGTAAACTGTCTGGACCTCGGTGTCTTTGAAGTGTCGAGGGCAGGGCTGTAGCCACGTGCCGACACCTCAGGATCGACGCCACTGTACTTCGTCCAGACATAGAGGTTGTTCATCGAAGCATAAATCTGCAACTGATTCAGACCCCACTTCTTGATGGTCTTGTTGTCAAACTTATAGCCAATCTGCAAGTTCTGGAAGCGAACGAATCCACCGTCTTCCACATAACGGCTGGAGTTCTGCCAGTTATAGCCCGTCTGGTAGAGGGCACGCGGCATGGGCGTGTCGTCACCATCCTTACGCCAGCGATAGTTCACCGTTGTGCTCTGGTTACTGGTGCTATACATGTTCTCCAAATTCATACGGGCAATGTTGACAATCTTGTTGCCAAAACGATAGTTGAAACGGGCTTTCAAGAACCATTTGCCATAATTGAACGAGAAATTGAAACCACCCTGCACCTTAGGCAACGAATTGCCTAAGTACACGATGTCAAGTGCATTGATTTCGCCATCGTGGTTGATGTCCTCATACTTGGCATCACCACCCTGGAAGTTATAGCCCTGATGTCCATTCTCAGTAATCTGGCTGTAAGCATACTTCATACGCTGCGGTGTACCTGTGGTGTTGTCCATGATGACCTTGCCGTCAGAACCCACAGCCACAGGAGCGCTCTTGCCACTGGCCAGGAAATCGTTAATCCAATTCTCGTATTCAGCAGGCGTCAAGTTATGCTCCTTCTGGTAGTTCTGCAGATAGTCATAAGAGTACTGGTAGGTTCCCTGATAGCGGAAGCCATAAATAGAACCCAGTGAATTGTTCAACTGCACACGGATAGGATACGTACCGCGGTCGCCATAGCCCCATGTGGTGCCATTGATGCCCTGCAGGACGCTCTCATCCATTTCCTTCAGCAAGTTTTCGTTTTGTGAGATGTTGAAACCAAAATCCATAGAGAATTTGCCAAACTTCACAATTTTCTTAGCTGTCAGATTCAGTTCCCAACCTCTGTTGGTCATACGGCCAACATTAGCGTATTTGACTAAGCTATATCCCGTAAAGCTCGGAATAGTGACATTGCTCATCAGCAGGTCTTTGGTGTCCTTATGATAGAAGTCGAAGTCTATCTCAATCTTGTCATTCAGCAGGCCCAAATTGAAACCTAAGTTGTAGCTGGTTGTCTTCTCCCAGCGCAGGTTATCGAGTTTCAGGCCATCCAACGATGTATAGTTGGCCAAATTGGTATTACCCTTACCATAGCTACCTGCCGACGTATTATAGGTATTATAGAACAGATAGTCACTGTCTGGAGCCTTACCCACAATACCCCAAGAAGCACGCAGACCTAATATGGATACCACCTTGGTACTCCACTTCATAAATGGTTCCTCACTGATATTGTAACGCAGCGATACACCAGGGAAGTAAGCCCACTTGTTCTTGGGTCCGAACTTCGAGTTACCGTCAGCACGCAGTGAGAAGCCAAGTGAGTAACGACCATCCTTATAGCTGAAGTGAGCATTATAAAGCAAGTTCTGATCGTTCGACTTACTGTTGCCGCTGCTCGGTGTGCCCGGAGCCGCATTGACGGTCGACGAGGTGATACCATTAGGAAGGTGATTCATGATAACCGTCTGGTTGTTGCTCCTCTGTGTATTCATCTCGTAGCGCAACAACATGGTGGCAGAGAAATCCTTATTACGGAAATAGGGCGTAAATACAAACTCGGCACGACCACCAATCTTCATACGGTTGAATTCATAGTTTGTCGTCAGGTTGTACTCATTGGAAGTCCAAAGGGCGTTCGACAGGGCAGCAGGCCAGTAAGTGGGTTTCGATTCAGCGAAGATATCGAAGTCCACACGACCATTGAATGTCAGTCGACTCTTATCAGCCTCCGTACCCAGAATCTCATACTTGATGGTAAAGTCAGGTGTCAAGCGGTATGTCTGGTCTTTCACCCAAGCCATGTTAGCGATGGCCACGGGGTTACCCAGTCCGTAGATGCCTGACAGGTCGTAGCTGGAGTATGCACCGTCGTATGGCGTTGTATTACGATTGGGGGCAGTCGGATTCATCAGGAAATATTCGTCGGTATCATTACCGTTGCCATCCTGACGATAGATGCTCATGTTTGGCGCCTGCTGCTGGGCAATAGCCAACAGGCTCTGATGGTTCACGCCATTGATCTTGCCTTCGTAATTCTTATAATTATCCGTATAGGTCAGCGCAAAGTTGGTGATGAAGCGTATGCGGTCAGACACGTTGTAATCCAAGGCCATACGCGTAGTAAACTGCTGGAACTTCTGTTTGATGATAGAACCAGTCTGGTGCTTGTAACCTGCCGAGATACGGAACTGCGCCTTCTGGCCACCACCCGTCAGGTTGACACTCATATCGTGCATGGCACCGAACTGCGACACAGCGTCCACCCAGTCGGTGTTGTTGTTCCAGTTCTCCCAATCAGCATAGCCGCTCTTGTCATAGTTCAACTCAGCCATATTCAGGGTGGCTGTAGCCTCCTGCTTGGGATTGTAGAACTCTTCCTTCATCAGCATCGTGTAGTCATCACCATTGAGCAGGTTATAACCCTTAGGCTGCCAGGTACCAGTAAACTTGTAAGAGAAGTTGAGACGAGGTTTTCCGCGTGAGCCACGCTTGGTGGTAATCATAATCACACCGTTCGAGCCACGCGAACCCCAGACGGCTGTAGCAGCAGCGTCCTTCAAGACGGTAATCGAGGCAATATCCTCCACGTTGACCGACAGCAGTGATGAGTATTGCTCCTCATCAGCATTGGCAAAGTCAAAGTCTTCGTCAGGGTTATCAAAAATCTTGTCGTCCACAACAATCAGCGGGTTAGAATTGGCAGAGAGCGTTGTGACACCACGCAGGCGCATCTGCGAACCGGCACCGAGGTTACCTGAGTTCGAGACGACATCCAGACCGGCAATCTCACCCTGCAGAGCCTCGTCGGCAGAGGTGAAGGCCAGACCTTCCACCTGTTCCATGTTCATGGTCTGCTGTGATACAGAAATCTCTTTCTTTTGGATCATCAGACCTCCTGAACTGCCACGACGTCCCTTAACGACGACTTCCTGCAGTGCCTTGCCTTCCGCTTCAAGTTTTACGTTGAATACGGTTTTCGAGCCAATAGGCAACACTTTGGTCTTATCGCCTACGTACGAGAACACAAGCTTGTTCTGTGTGCTCTTCACCTGCAGCGAGAAGTTACCGTTGAAGTCAGTCTGTGTGGCATTGACGATACGATTGTTGGCGTCACGCTCTACGACGTTACCCATCATGATAGGTCCGTCGTCATCGGTCACCGTTCCCGATATACGCACTCCCTGAGCCATCGCCAGTTGGCTGACTATAGCAAGCAGAGTGGCAAATATGACTTTCTTGATATTCATTGTATGTTATACTTTAGTGTTCGTAATATAGGGTTATTGGTCGAAGCGACCCGACTTGTTATTATACAGGGGCTCCGAAATCTGATGGACGGCACAGAACGACGACGTGTAGATAGCTGTGGCATTCTTGGCGTCAGCAGCTGATATGCCATTACCCATCCAGTAATCACGTGTCATCTTGTTGACAATGCGACCCGAATCATTAGCATCTACCGTCACACTATGACCCTTGAGATCTGTTACCGTGATACGGTCATTACCACCACTGATGACGGCCTCCTCCGACACGCCAGTGCTACCGGCATACAGAGACTGATAGCGTCCGGTTTCAATGGTCTTGTCAGCATACACGGAATTAGTCAGGAAATGGTAGCGGACAAAGTCACGCAACTGCGTCATCATTTTCTTTGCTGCAGCCATGTCCTTCTTGTCCTCGGCATCCGGCTCATAATCAGGATCGTCAGCAGCTTTGCTTTCATTATAGGCTTCCATCTTGCCAATAAACTTCTGGTACATGCCGTTGATGGTGCTCCATTTAGGCAGACCGTCTGCATAGGCCTTAGCCATGGCCGTGTTATCGGGTGCAAAGAGCGTGTAGTTATAGGTATTGAACATCTTGACGTTATAGTCGATAGCTGCCTGTGCATAGACAGGCATCTTGGTTTCGGTGTCGGTACCTATCTTATATTGGTTCGTGAAGATGGTGTACACATCCTGTTCAGAAGAGCCGGTCGTTGGGTTCACCTTGTCTGAAATGCCAGCCCACGACATAATCTCCGTGCTCTGGAAACCGGTACAGACATCCAGGAACTCACTGAACTGTTCATTCTCCTTCAGCACAGCATACACACTTTTGTGTGGGGGCTGGATAAGACGGCTCATACGATAAGCATAACCGTTCTTCTCATCGAAGACCTCCTTGACCACCGGTGCGGGATACAAATTGGGGTCTTCAATCTGGGCACCCGACAGGATGCGCCAGCCTACTTGATTATCTGGGTTGTTGCCGACAGGCTCCACTTTAATCTCACCACCATGCTTGGTCTTGTAATACTTGTTCTCGCCAATACGCTCCCCACTCTTCAGCACCAGGGTGTGGTAATTCAGAATATCCTGGAACTGTGACTTCACCTGCGAAATCGATGCCTCACGAGGATTGCCATAGGGCTGTCCCGTTGTCGTATCAAAATAATAACGGTAACACTTTACTTGGCTGGTTTCGCTATCGTAATAGAAGTGGAGGACATCGGGAGGAAGCTGATCGCCACCATCGGTTTTATGGCCTAAAGATGCTGGGTCAACATAGTAATAGTTAAAAGCATCATTCTCAGGAATGAAGAACGCATAGTTAGCACTCATGGCCAGCAAATAGTAGTGGAAGTCCAGTCCCAAGGGGTCGTTACCCTTCCAGTCCTTGATGGCCCAACCAATCACGCTCATGTCGGGATAGACACTTGCCGGTGCCATGACGGAGTTGAACTCAGCAGGCACAAACATGTCTTTAATGACGTAAACCACACCATTGTTGGCAATAGTGATGTCATACTTGCCGTCAGCCTTCTTGTCAATCACATCCAAAGTCAGGCCCATACTTTCCTGAGCATCGTTAGTGACCGTTCCGAATTTGGAGGGGACGGTCTGGGTGAAGCGAGGCTTCAGCAGGTTGCGCGTAAACGCTGCCAGCACTTCGGGTTTCTTGGCATGCAGCGAGTCGAGGTTTTCCATCAGGTGCGCTTCGTCATTAATCACCGAAGTGCCCTGTTCACGCATACTGCCATAGAGGTCTATCAGGTAGGCACCACCGCCACCAGGCAGGAAGAACTGCTTCACAGCCTCATCGTTAGGAACAAAGAAGGCAGCGATGTCCGTAATCGTATTGTCCACCTTGCTCTGGCCTGTCGTAGCGGGATAATACTGGTTCCATCCCGGATCGAGGTTGAGGACGAATGAAGATGCACGCTCTGAACCATTGGGGTCCTTGGTCAGTGAAGCACCGCCCTGCGAACGGGCACTCAGATAACGAACCTGGAAAATAGAGTCAACCTGAGCGACCCCTGCCTGTGTCTTGGCCCAGTCATTATACAGACGGGTAGTTGTAGCATCGTAGTAAGGAGCAGCATAGTGGTCGAGAATACGGCTGAAGTAGCGCGTATTTTCATGCTTGCGCAACACTTGCGCCATATTTCCTGGGGGCACCAGCACGTTCTCCATCTGATGGATATAACCGTTCTGACAGGTTACATCGCCATTGATGACACGGTTGTTGAACACATAAGCGGTACCCTCCGTATAGGGTGAACCGGTCAGCACAGCAAAGTCACTTTCTTCACCGGCAACCTGAATGTCGTTGTGAAGCATGTACTCACGAGTCAGGTGGATCATCATGGGACGCGTATTATCGCTGACCACATGAATACCCTTGTTGGCCTCAGCGAAGCGCGTCCAATAAGGATTGCCCTGAGGCATATCCTCCAGACGGCTCAAGAACTGGATGGTGTCGATAACGCTCACATTGGTTGCATGTTTCAATGCTTCTCCGAGCGCAGGCTCTGCAGTTCCGTTGCTGGCTGTAGGCAGCATACCGAGTAACAGGGCATTGTCAAGCATTGAGGAATAGAGCAACAGTTTCTTTTGCGAAATGGTCAACTGCTCATAGCTGCTCACTCCCCATTCATTACTGTTGAAGAATCGTTCAAAGGCCTCATCATTGGCAGGGAACACCGTCTTCGAACCTGTCCTATTCAACGTCTCAGCATAACCGAGGTCGTCAATCAAGCGCAGGTAATTGACAAATGTTCCTGTCAGACGATCAGGATTGGGATTCTTCAGTTCCGAATAAATACTGCCTCCAAGCCACGACGGCTTTGAGTCAGCATCCACCTCCTCGTATTTGTCAACACAAGAAGTCATCAATCCCGTCAAAACGAGAGAGACACAGAAAAAGAATCTTTTCATAAATAGCTATTTATTAATAAATTGATTTGTTTCATTATAATGTAACACACCATTTACCTTTGTTTGAAAAGGATGGTTCAGCAGTTATTTGTAACTTTCAATCTGCAAAAGTACACAAAAAAAATTAAAACAAGAAAAAAAACGTCTTTTTTTTTAAATAATAAAAACTATATGTTAATCATGACTTTCCAATGATTCAAAAAAAAAATCCTCTGCGGCAGTTGTGCCGCAGGGGATTTTGATAGTATTATAATATTATGAATATTACTTCAGAACGACCTTCTTGCCATTCATAATCACAAGACCCTTGTAGCTCTTGTCGACCTTCTGACCGGCGAGGTTGTAGATAGCACCGTCAGCCTTGACAGCAGCCTTCACACCTGTGATGCCAGAAATTGGGCCATCAGCCTGAGAAGCATACTTGTATGCCTTCAGGTTGTCGAACCAGCAACGACGGCCCTGATAAGTAGCATAGTCAGAACCCAGCACAAACTTGGCAACCTTGTTATCCTCCAGAGGAGTGGCCTCCTGAGTGTCGCTGCCATCGCCCAAATCCTTGCGGAGAGGAATAAGAGCACCGGTGAATGTACCATTAGTAGTAACAGTAATACCCTGAACAGCCTGAGCCTTATAGTCAACCATCAGTGTGAAGTGGGTCTTATAAGCATCTACCACAGAGGCAACATCACCAGCGGTACCAGCGTTGAATGACTTATTAAGCTGCAGATACATACCCTCATTAGCTTCATTGTCAAAGTCATTATAGCCTGTAGCACTGTCATAGGGGTTGAACTTGAAACCAGCTACACGCTGATCGGAAGCATTACGGAGGTCAACCCAGATACTCTTACCACTGAGACGGTTGCCCCAGATATCGAATTCGAAGCGGATGATATCTTCTGCGCCAGCCTGGTCAGCTTCAGCAACGTTCACCCAAGAATCAGCACTACCGATACGAAGCACGTCAAGCAGCTCCTCACCGCAACCCAGTGCATAGGACATTTCCTTGTCAACATTGTTGGCTTCGGGGTTAGCATTGGTGAAGAACATCTCACCCTTGTTACCTACAATCTTATGACCATCTTCTGTTGCCACGAAACCGGTCGAGAAGTCAATGTCAATGATTGGCAGATTGTTGGCACTGACCTTGTAAGCCTCAACAGCTTCAGCCAGAATGGCAATATGAGAATTCAGCGTAGAATCACTCGCTACCTTATTCTCGTCGTTAGCAATAGCCAGGATTTCAACGAGCTTAGCCTTAGCAGCGTCGATAGCAGCGGTGAAGGTAGCCTTGTCGCCAGCACCATAGAATGGGTCAGCAAGCACAGCCTCAGCATCAGCTATCTTCTGAGGATATGTTGTTGAGGTCAGCTTATTTGCATTGTTATAAGCAGAACGTGCGCTGTTTATAGCTGTGACTGTGTGCAACAAGCTATCGCTGTAGACAATACCTGTGCCAAGCAGGGCAGCTTCCATCTGAGACTTAATGAATTCCTCATTCTTAACGTTACCCTCAGCATCGATGACAGTCAGAGAAGCATCATACACCAGCTGAGCAGCATCGGCTGCCTCCTTCAGGGCAGCCTTACCATAAGGATAGCCAGACTCAGCAGTCTTAGCCAAATCGTCAGCAGCCCAATCCAGACGCTCCTTCAGCGGGCCCTGCTGAGTAATAATCTTAGCCACCTCGTTCTGGAAGTCAATGACATCCTGAGTGATACCAATCAGACGAATCTGAGGATTGGCAATATTCACATTCGAACCCATCTTCGTAGGAGTACGCTCGGGATCCATGATATAGGTAATACCAAAGCTAATAGGAGTCTTGGCATCAACCATTTCCTGAGACACCTCATAGAATACAACAAACTTCTGGCAGTTCTGCTTTGCATTGGGGTTGGCGATGTTGCCACAATCAATCTTCTGACCCTCCTGCTCATTATCCAGAGTGGCATTAGTCTCGGCATTGTCACCCAGAATATCCTTACCGGCAAACATCGTTACACCAGTAAATGGACGGTTCCAGTCTGTTACATAGTTGTCACCAACACCGGGATCCAAGTTTTTGGCAGACTTACCGCCAGCCATATAGTGACCTACGATATCCAAAGAGAACATATAAGTACCGGCATTAGCAGGAGTGATGGTATAATACTGTGAAGCATTACCTTCTACACCGCCCTGGAAACGGTGACCGATTTCATCACCATCGTCGGTAATCTCGTTACTACCACCATTGTTCTTGTGGAACCAGCGGCCACCAGTACCCTTCCAGTTATATCCTGCCTTGCCTTCATTCATACCATTCTGCTTACGGGTATCGCCAAGTGTTGACCAGCGCTTCTCGTCCTTCAGCAGGTCGGCAGCATTCAGGTCATACCAAGCCTGAAGTTCTTGTTCATAGGCAGCCATCAATTCAGTAACGCCAGAGATGTCATCCAAGGCACCTTCTTCGGTCAGCATAGGACGAATGGCACCAATCACGTTCTCGATGAAGCCGTTCTCAGTATCCTTAGTAAACTTACCTGTAGCAATCAGTTTGTCAACATACTCCAGTTTGTTCTTCAGAATACGGTCGTCATACGTCAGCACAGCAGGGAAAATGCGAACGTTGGTAACCATGGTATTGGCAGCCAACTTCTCGAAGTGCATGACAAGTTTCTTCGAACCGTCAGCCTCGAAATAGTAAGAAACAGTTTTCCACTCAGGACGGAAGCCCTCAACAGTAGCCACCTGGATGTCACCATCAGCATCAGCTGTAGCCAAGGTTCCCTTGGTAAGCGTACCGCTGTTAGTCAGGAAGAAGTCAGCACAGCTGGAACCGCCATTAATAATACCTGTAGGAGTGTAGGCATCGCCCTTGATGTCGTACATCACGATGTAGGAACCACTTTCAAGTGCCCATGAATTACAGATGGCTGCATCAGCTGTTCCACCAGAAACGCTGGTCAGCACATTCTCGCCATTAGGACCGGCACCCTGGTTCAGGGCAAAGTCCCATACCTCGGCATTCGTCTCTTCACCAAGGGCATTGGTCCAGCCATCCTTGGTAGTAAACGTACCATTGACAACAAGGTTTTCACCCGTAATCTTCACTCTTTGCGTAGCCGTATAGACATAATCATTCACTTTCTGTGCAAATGAAGTGCCTACCATCGTCAGCGCAAAAGCAGCAATCATTAGTAGTCGTTTTTTCATAATGATAAATTTTAATTAGTAAATAAAGTTATAAAAGAATTCTAAGTTCGCATTTGGTGCAAAGGTAGGTTAATTTTCTGGAATATTTCCAAAAGGGAAGCACTTTAACGCATGTTTTTAAGTTTTTTTATACTTTATTGCTTATCTTTGCAAACAACTATCAATAATTATAGAAATGAAACAACTATTAATGACATGTGCCTGGATGATGGCGGCATGGAGTGGTGTGCAGGCCCAACCGGCACCCTCATGGCCAGAAGTCCGTAAAGAGGCAAAGGCAGGCAGCCGCTGGTGGTGGCTGGGGTCTGCCGTTGACAAAGACAACCTGAAGTGGCAAATGGAGCAACTGGCTGCGGCTGGCATCGGTACCCTGGAGATTACGCCCATCTATGGCGTACAGGGCAATACTGCCAAGAACATCGCCTTTCTGACACCGGCCTGGCTGGAAATGATGAACTACACACAGCAGGTAGGCCAGCAATTGGGAATAGACATTGACATGACCACTGGCACAGGATGGCCTTTTGGCGGACCAATGGTGAAAAACAACGAATCAGCCAGTAAACTGGTGACAGAAACCTTCGATGTGACCGGTGACGGTAACGCGGAGAAAACACTGACACTCAACACGTCGAACGGTGCGTTGCAGCGCGTGATGGCTTTTCCCCAAAGCGGCAACGAGGGCAGCGTCACCAACCTGACAGCTTTGGTAAATGGTAAAAGCCTGAAATGGACGGCACCCCAAGGCAACTGGAAGGTGATAGCAGCCTACAATCAGTATGGCGTGATGCAGGTGAAGCGCCCTTCGCCAGGCAGTGGTGGCTACGTGGTAGACTACTTCAGTGCCACGGCAGTTGCCAACTACCTGAAGTACTTCGACAGCAAGTTCGAAGCTGCCAATGCCCAGTGGCCACACAGCTTCTTCAACGACTCGTATGAGATTAACGCAGCCAACTGGACCCCGCAGATGTTTGAGGAGTTCGAAAGCAGACGGGGCTACAAACTGGACGAGAACCTGGACAAGCTGCTCAACAGGGACAGTCAGGTGTATGCAGACTACAGGCTGACACTGTCGGACATGCTGAGGGACAACTTCACCCGCCAGTGGACTGCCTGGGCTCATAGTCACGGTGTCACCACGCGTAACCAAGCGCACGGATCGCCTGGCAACCTGATAGACCTGTATGCAGAAGCTGACATACCGGAAACAGAGAATTTCTACTTGAACGACTTTGGCATCAAAGGACTGCGCAACGACAAAGGCTTCTATTTGAGCGCACTCAGTTCCAAGGCCACCTTGAAATACGCTTCAAGTGCGGCTCACATCACTGGGAAACCACTGACTTCCAGCGAGTCGATGACATGGCTGACAGAGCACTTCCGCACTTCCCTATCCCAGATAAAGCCCGAACTGGACCTGCTGTTCACCTCGGGTGTCAACCATGTCATGTTTCACGGCACAGCCTATTCGCCGCGTGAGGCTGCCTGGCCAGGATGGAAATTCTATGCCGCGATAGACATGAGTCCCACCAATACCATCTGGCACGATGCGCCTGCCATGATGAAATACATTGAGCGTGTGCAGAGCTTCATGCAGATGGGACAACCCGACAACGAAGTACTGGTATATGCGCCTTTTGTCAATGCCATGCATAAGACGACCGGCGAATACCAGAACATGATGGTGATGTTTGACATCAACAAACTCACACAGAAGATGCCTGAGATAGAACAGTGTGTCAAGGAACTGGAAGTGATGGGATTGGACTGCGACTATACCAGCGAGCAATTCCTGATGGGAACGACCTGCGAGAACGGTGTGCTGAGGACAAAAGCCGGTACGCGCTATCAGGCACTGGTCATTCCGACAACAGCCAATATGCCTGACAGCATCAAGACACACATAGAGGCCCTACGTCAGCAGGGAGCCACCATCGTTGAAGGCTATAAGGCTGACCAGCTGAAGGTGCTGACGATAAAGGGCGAGGAGATGCGCACGGCACTGGGGCTCAGCGTCATCCGCAGGAGCAATACAACTGGTTATCACTATTTTGTAGCCAATCTGACAGCAGACGACGTGGAGGGCTACGTATCACTGGCCGTTCCCTATCAGAGTGCTGCCCTGTTCGACCCCATGACGGGCGACATCAAGAAGGCTGTTGTCAAGGACGGTAAGCTGTGGGTGAGTCTGAAGTCTGGCCAGTCCATGATACTGCAAACCTATGACAGCGAGATAGAATTGCCCGCCACGGCAACGCCCGTACAGGAACTGTCTGCCTTGGATATTGACGGGCAATGGACACTCAGCATTCCTGACGGACAAACCTACAAACTGGAAGGACTGTCGGGCTGGGAGAAACTGGACGATCAGATGAAATCTTATATAGGTACGGGAACATATAATATAGATTTTTCCGTCTCAGCCAGCCAGATGAAAACGGCGACAGGCGGCTTCATATTGGACTTGGGCGACGTGCGAGAGAGTGCTGACGTCTGGCTGAACGGCGAATACCTTGGATGTGCATGGGCTGCCCCATTTATGCTGGATTGCAGCAACCGCATCCGCGAAGGCAGCAACACGCTGCGCATTGATGTCACCAACCTGCCGGCAAACCGCATTAGCGAAATGGACAGGCAGGGAACCGTATGGCGCATCTTTGAAGACATCAACATGTCGAATATCAGTTCTGACAGCTATGCTGCATGGACACCTGTCCCATCAGGACTTAATTCCAAGGTAAGGCTCATTCCCTTAGCTACCAAGGAGACGGCTATGACGCTGCAACTGAAGCAAATGGTGGCTGACACTGACGGTGCCTACTATGCACAATATTCTCTCACGCTGCCAGACGGTTGCCGGATAGCCAGCATGGCAATGACCGACACAGACGGCACAGCCTTCAGCGGTTATGAAAGTTTGCCAACGGCTGACAATGCCATGTTGATAACCATGAAGGGTAAGACTGACAAACCAGTCATCGTCACAGTGACAGATACCGATGGTGTGTCACACTACGGCTACCTGCAAGCCCATGGCGCATACACGCTGCTGAATGGCTACGACTTCACCAACGAGGCAGCACTGACAGGAGAATGGAGCAAAATGGGCAGTACGATGGATATCATGGGCTTTACGGGCAGCGGCAAGCAGGCATGGTATCGTTCCAACAAGAATGTCACATCGAATGCCACGCTCTTTATCGGGCTGACATTCAGCAGCGAGAAGAATACGTACTATGGCGTATTCCCTGACTATGGATTATTCGGTTTCAACGACTTCACGCTGGCCGTGGACCAGCCAGAAGCAGGCGACCTGCTGCATGTGAGCTATATGAAGGGCGAAGGCGAGACAGTCTACCAGCCTGCAGATTCTGCCAGCATTTTCATCCTTTGCGAGGACAAGGAGAAAGGCCTTTGTGCAGAGCTTTACGGACGCAACAGCTATTACCTCTACAGAAAGGCTGTCGTCTATCGTCCGATGTCGGGAACAACGGCCATCAAGACGGTGACCACTGCGTCTGATGATACTACGGACAGCTACTACACGCTTCAAGGCATCAGGGTGAACAGTCCCAAGAAGGGTGTTTACATCCACCAAGGCAAGAAGGTTGTCGTAAGATGACCATACGACAGATAAGAAATGCGGCACTACTCATTTGTAGCGCCGCATTTCTTATAGAAGTGAGAAGCATTTCCGCTTACTTTATCACAACCTTCTTACCACCACGGATGTAGACACCTGCTGGCAGTCCTCGCGTGTCGGTAGCTGTCAACTGACGGCGAACCAGACGTCCCTGCAGGTCATAGACATTCTTCGGATCAGCATCTACGGCTATCTGATGGACAGCTGTCGCCTCGACGATACGCAGAATTCCGGTACCGTCAGTCAGCTGGGTGGTGTCCCAAGCCATGCCTGCAGGCAGCTCGGGCAAGTCAAACTTCGGAGTACCGCTGAAGGTGCCGCTGAGTGTCCAGAGCGTCAGTGCATCGCCAATAGCAGGGGTATAGTTGCTGTTCAACACCACCTTGACAGTTCCGTTCATCACGAGGTTCTTGGTGTTAAGCAGCGAATTCTTGCTGCTATTCTTCAGGAAGGTAACCGTTGCTCCCTCGCTGACGCTTATCTCGTTATTGCACTTGATGGTACCTGGACTGGTCTCATTGGCCGTCGATGCACAAGGTATCAGTTCTGCACCTGCCGTCAGGGTCATCTTGTGTACCAGTCCCTGTCCGACTATACGTCCTTCATCCTTCACATTAACACCATTAGCACCGTTCAGCAGCGTGTTCATCAGAATGTTGTTGAACGAAACCGTTCCTCCCTCGACGGTCAGGACGCCATACATCTTACCAGCAGTCATGATCATTTTTCCAGTGCCTCGCTTAGTCAATGGTGAAGCACTGACGCCAATGGTACCGCCATAGTCGTCCTTACGCTCAGAGGTAATGCCGACTTCAGTGGTCAGCGTAAAATTCTCATCGCAATCGACAATCCACTGTCCTGAACCGACAAGGGCTCCCGTACCGCCAAACTTCTTCACGCGGTAGCTTTTGCCCTGGTTGTCCAGACGAGCCTTGGCATTGACGTTGACCGTAGCCTTGGGCATACCGTATGAGTTGTTTATCAAGAATGCCGGGTCGTACGACTTCTTGTTCTGACGGTTGTTCTTGCCAATGTTGACTGTACCTTCAAAGTTGCTCCAGTTACCATTGAAGTAGGCACGGACACCGCCAGTGTAAACATTGAACGTACCTGCACCTGTCAGCGTACCTGTATAGGTACCACGGAACGATGAGTAGAACGTGCCTGTCTTGCCTTCCGGCACGATGAAGGCTGTCGAATTTGTGACACCGCCACCGTCTTCCATATTGGCACCCCACAGTGTACCGCCCTGGAACTCAACAGTCTTTGGCAGTGTCTCAGCACCAGAGGTATTGAAGTTCGATACGACTGTACCGACCTTGATAACCATCTTTGCGAAGGTATTAGTCACCTTACCAATTTCCATGGAACCTGCACCAGTCTTATTAACGGTAGCACCAGTGCCCCTGATGGCCTTATTGAAGATGACGCTCTCGCCGGAAGGTACCTCGACGGTCACGTCGCCGCTGACAGTCAGTACCTGGTCGGTGATGATGACACCATTGGTGACCAGTGTCGTACCGTCATTCATGATGATGGGTGACGACACACCGCCTAAAGAACCCCATGCCTGACCACTGTTGTTAGCCAGCATTGCTACGTTGACGATACCGCCATTGATGGTTGTCGACCCGATGTGGTTCCAGTTGTTGAAGGTCACGGTACCCTGTCCGTTCTTCGTGACGGGACCTCCACCGACGATGCTGTCGCCAGAGAAGGTGTAATTCTTGGTCTCATTATTGAAAGTCACAGACTTGGGGCTCACTGAACCACTGATGACCACATCGGTAGAAGCAGCATTGTCGTCGAATACAACATCGTCACCCGAAGCCATATAGCTGGCCTTGTCGCCATAGAGGAAGTTCTCGCTGACGCCTTGCAGCCATGTGCTGTTGTCCGTCGTGCCGTTCCATGCTACCAGTCCGGCATCACGCATGTTCTCGACCACGAGCAGCAGTTTGCCGTCCTGAAGGGCAAGCGAAGTCTTGACATTGTCGCCCAAGCCTTCTACGAGCAGGTCGGAAACATTTCCGTCAACAGCACCGACGGTACCTATCTGGTATGTACCCGCCTCTATGACGCCGTCGTATTGAATCTGTATGACTGGGGTCTTGTAGCGTGGACCGTAGTTCACCCATGCCGGGTCGGTCTTGGCATCAATTTTCAGGCTTGTAACGTTCACCTGGTCAAACTGGCCATTGCTGCCGTCAATGACGAGGCGCGATCCAAAGCCCAGGTCAAGTGTCGAGGCTGTGATGCTGCCGACAGTGCCCTGGCCGCCAGGATAGATGGTGGCGTTATAGTCTGCCTTCAGTCCGCCAAGGAACTTACCACCGTTGGAGATTAGCGTGGTATGACGATTCAGCCACAGAGGACTGCTCTCAAAAGTGCCGTCAAACTGAAGCGTGCCCTGCCAGACGTCAGTAGCACCGGAATGCTTCTCGACGACGTTCGGAAGGATGAGCACACCTTCACCCTGCTTGACGAGTCGCGTGGTGCCGCTGAAGGCACCGCCCGTCAGGGTGGTGGTAAAGGTCTCGATGGTCTGCTGAGGCACCTTGGGTGTCGAAGCGACAGCCTGTTGGTCGCCACTGCCTTTTACCCACGCGGGCGCGTTCACTGTTAATATATAGGGAGAGGCACCATCCTGTACGTTGATGGTTTTGTTCTCGTAGCCGGAAATCAGCAGGTGGTCCTTGGTCGTCTGGATGCTTCCCGTCACCTCCGTACGTCCTTCGAGCGTCACTGCAGGAGGCTCCTTGGTGATGCCTTCCAGTTCGCCTAAGAAGAAGCTGACATGAGGGGGCTGGTTGTAGCCTACCGACTGCCAGGTCATGCCGTTACGGTATTCGTGGTCGTACCACAGCGAGGTGATACCCCATGTTGTTGGATAGCTGGTAGTCTGGATTATCAGCTTGTCGCTGGTGCGCGATACAATCTCTTCACGCCAGTCGCCCAGAATGTCGCCCAGGAAGCAGGGGTTGTTCTTCGACGAATTGTTCAGGTTACCCTGTCCCATCCAGCAGCGGCCGTTTGTAAAGCTGCGGTCTGTGCCTACCTCTTTCTGTCCGGGGAACTTATAGACGGTAGGATTACGCTCTACGCCTGGAGAATCCATAAATTCGTCCAGCAGGTCACCATCCCAGTATACGCGCATGTTGACATAGTCGTCGCCATAACCGCCAAAGCCGTCGATGACCTTATCTGCCACCAGACTGATACCGTTACCAGAGATGCCGATAGCACCGGGATAGCTGTTCTGGAAATTGCCGGCCATGCAGCGGCCGTTGTCAGAACCGCCGCCAGTCGTATAGCGCAATGTCTGTGTGGTAGCAGCGGTATAGGCTACGCCAGGTGATGAGGCGTTCTCCAGACAGACGAACTGCTCCAAGCCCCAGCGATAGGGGTCGAGGTCGCCACAGTGCTGGGCATCGCCGTGACCAAAGCCAGTAGTGGCAAGGCCATAGCCGGTATCGTCGATCATCATCGACCCGAACACTATCTCGTCGCGTCCGTCGCAGTCTACGTCAGCAATGGCAAAATTGTGGAAGCCGTTACCGAACCAAGGCGACCTGGAGTCGTAGCAGTTCCAGCGCCAGCGCTGTGTCAGTTCGTGCGTCTCTTTGTTGACGTCTAATGCGCAGAATTTGTGGCGCGTATAGCAGCCACGGCCTAAGAAGATGCTGGCATTACGACCATCCAGATAGGGCGCACCAAAATAGTGCTTCGTGGCACGGTGGCCCGTGTCAGAGGCGCCCCAGACTGAAGCGTAGTCGCTCTCGCCGCTCTCGAAGCGGGGCAAGGGATAGGCCATTGGGGTCCAGTTCTCCGAACCGTCCCAACCGTAGGGCTCGCCAGTCTCACCATTGATGTAGAGCAGGTACTCATTGCCTGCCTTGGTGTATTCGTCGCGTGGCGCATAGTAGTTCATGTTACCTATCTTGATTGTCTTGCCCGTAGCAGTGTGGATAATCATGTTGTCGGCACCACGCATCAGGGCCTCAGCCTTGCCGTCCTGATCCCAGTCGTACAAGATGAGGTCGAACTGCTCGTCAGGACCGGCCATCAAGTTCGGACCCATGTCAATCCACCACAGACGGGTGCCGTCCATCTTGTAGCACTCGTGCAGGTTGAAGTCGGTGGTGTTGCCCGATGTATTCAGGTTGCCACTGTCGTTACGGCGCTTGACCACAAATTCAAACTGTCCGTCGCCGTCGACATCAGCCACAGAGCAATCGTTCAGGCTATAGCCGCTCAGCGTGGCTCCGTTGCGGTTGACAACGGGTTTGACGGGTATTTCCCAATACTGGTGGTCCCATGGTTTACACTCAGCAGCTAAGTCAGTCCGCTCCGTACCCAGGACAACGGGTACGACACGATAGGTGGACGTCTTACTGCCGCTGTCGTCCTGATAGTTGGATGCCGTCAGACCTTCAGCAACCTTTGTGCCGTCACGATAGACGTTGTACTTGGTGTCGTAGTACTCTGTGGGGAGTATGCGCCAACTGACAAAGACACCCGTGCCTGGCATTCCGTAAGTGGCATCCTGACCAGTCTTGTCACCTTGCGGTATGGCAATGAGACCACGTGTCAGCTTGTCGGTGACGCGCTGTGCCTGCATGCCTATGGCGGTAAAAGCCATCAAAGTAAATAAAAACAATTTCCTCATAGTTATCGTTATTTTCTAAGTTACTTATTTAACCATTACTTTCTTTCCATTACAAATATAGAGTCCACCCCTGGGCGATGTCACACGACGTCCCTGCAGGTCGTAGGTGCTTTCACGTTTGGCAGGCTGAACAGTGCTGATTTCCTGAATACCTGTAGGTATACGGTTGTGAATGGCTTCATCAGCCTTCTGGGCGGCTGCCCATATCTCTGCCATCGTCTGGTCGCTGCCTAAATAGTAACCGACATTCGTGGGTTGGTTGTAGCCCACCTGCTCGTGAATGGTCTGCATCTTGTAGGTGTGGTCACTCATCAGGTAGGGAATACGTAAATCACTAGGATACCATGTTGAGAAAATCTTCAGATTCTTCAACTTTGAAGCATCGGGAACAATAACCTCCTCACGCCAGTCGCCCAGGAAGTCGCCATACCAACCGGGATTGGACTTCGTGGAGTTGTTGAACGATATATCGTAACGGTACATCGTAAAGGTACGCCCTTTGGCAAAACTGTTAATGATACCTTCGTTAATCATTTGGCGGTTTAGCGTTCCATCGAACCAGATGCCGGCATTGGCAGAACTCTCCTTGAGACGCGTGCCTTCACCGTTGGTCAGCGGTTTTCCATCCTGCGTATAGAGTTCATTGCCATACTTCCAGAACTCACAGCCAGGCGAACTCGGGGTGACATCAGCCACCATGCAACGTCCCTGGTCGTTATCCGCTGCGGCAACAACAGACCAGATGGTCGAACCGGTCTTGCCGTCATGCAGGGCAACCTCTGTCTTGCCGTTTTCCAGGCAGTGGTAGACTTGCAGGCCGTTGTAGCCTTTCTGGAATACACCCACATGATTGGCATCGCCATGGCCCAGCCCTGTAGTCCACAGGCCTGTACCGTCGTTGTCCCAGGCGCATGAGCCGTACATCACCTCGTCAAAGCCGTCACCGTCAAGGTCAGCCACATTAAAGGCATGGTTACCTTGTCCAGCATAGGCACTATTGGGCTTGCCGTCCTTGTTGGTGTCAGCACCGCCCGGCGTATCGGTATCGAATTTCCACAGACGTGTCAGCGAACCTTCAAGGTTACGCTCTGTGTCGGGGGTACCAGGCAGATAGTCCCAGCCCTCGACGATGGTACGTCCGTAGACGCCACGTCCCAGGAACACCTGCATGCCGCGTCCTGTGAACTCAGCGACACCCAGACGTAACGAGTTAGCCAGTTTCCATTGGTATTTTTTGTCACGTGGATCCCATTTCCAGTCGTTCGCCTCCCAGTTGGCTGCCCACTGGGCCGGTGTCTGTCCCTCCGGGCCACGGGCTATGAAGTTGTTGCGTGCCAGTTCGCGTCCTGTCTTACCGTCAATGACAGAGAAGAACTCCGGACCGCCATAGCCTTTAGGACCGTCGCCTGTATAGTGACCGGCGGGCCACACGTCGCGGTAGTCTGTCTTACCGTCGCCGTCAGTGTCGCCAATTTCCTGGCCGTCACCAAAGACGGTACCTTCACCGGTCTTGGTCACCACCTCACAGCAACCGTCCCCATCAAGGTCAGCCACGGCAAAGTTGATGGAGTTGCCGGCAATGATATTGGGACCTGACATGACACGCCACATAAACGTACCATCCAGCTTATAGGCGTCGAAGATGGCAATGTGCTTGGCACGTTTGTCACTGTCGCCTGCGCCTTCACTGGTACCGGTAACATTACCCGAGGCATCGTAGTAGGTCAACAGGCGCTTGACCACCACTTCCATCACACCGTCACCATCGAGGTCGCCCACTGAGCAGTCGTTAGCCTGGTATTTAAAGATGTCGGCATATTGTTCGCCCGAGACGTCCTCAGTAGACTTCAGGGGAATGGTAATGTAGGGCTCCTTGGCGGTAGCCTGTGCCCTGGTCATCTTATATTCTGCAATAAAATTGTCGGGGGTCATGTTGGCCTTGACACCATCCGCTATGGTCAGTCGATAGTAGATGTCGCCCGTGACGGTGGCTATCGGGTCGTGCTGGTAGTTCGTCCCCTTGATGCCTTTGGTGCCCGACTTGAAGTAGTCGTTCACGCAGCTCCAGGTGCCGTTTTCTCCCATTTTACGCCACAGGTTGAAGGCGGTGTCCTCCGTATCTTCCGGCAGCATGCGCCATGTCAGCAGCACCTTATTGTTCGCTGCCGTATAGTCGCCATAGTTGATAGCACCGGAACTGGGCACCGTGGCTATAGAGCCCCACAGCTGACGATTTTTCGAATGGTCTGTCTGTGCAACCGTCACCAGCGTACTCGTTGCCAACAAGCCCAGAACCATTAATAGCTTTTTGTTCGGTTTCATAGTCTACATTTATTATTGTGTTCCAAGAATTCTATTTCCACGATGCGAAGCTCGTTTTTGGTCTCGCCACCCTTCTTGGCCTTAAACAGGTCGAGTTCTCCGGCAGCAGGTTCAGCCACCTCGACAATACCGCCAAAGGCATCCTTATCCTTGCCGGCTCCCTTCAGGCGGATGGTAATCTCGTTGGTCTTCACGTCCTGGGTAGGCTTCAGATGAATGTAACCCAGACTGCGTGGCGTCTCACCGCTCCAGATGAGTTTCTTGCCGGCATAGATTTCCAACGGATAGCTGCGCAGGCGCCAGCCGGTCAGTTTCATGCAGATATCATTGACGACGGCTTTGCGCTCCAGCTGGTATGTCACCCAGGCTGTCGACAGCTTGCCGTCATTCTTCCACTCTGACAGTTCGTTGTCGTCAAAGCTGCGTGCGGCATGCTCAGAGTCATAGCCTGCCTTGGCAGCCTTGATGCCTATGCCTACGGCACGGTCCTGATATGACGGTGTCTGCGGGGTCTCGCCGCGCGTCAGCTGTCCCCTGAGGGTCAGGGCGGGCATCTGCTGTTCTTTATCGACGGCGTTCGTCTTGATCACCACCTGCTTCACGTCCTTCAGACCGTCAGCACTGGCATAGACGGTCATCGTGCCGGCATTGACGGTGCTGCGCACCAAGACGCGATTGACGCCACACTCGACGGGCAGCACCATGGCACCGACGTAATTGTCAGAGAGATTCTTTTTGTTCGCTGCATCCAACAGGCTCTTGTCGCGCTGCTTGTCTTCTACGAGGAACTTCTGATTCTGGCGTGTACCGATACCGCCAATCCAACGGCCTTCGCCCATCAGCGTGAAGTTGATGAGGCGGTCGTCCAACGGACAGCGGCGTCCCTGGCGGTCCACCACCTCTACCTGTATCATCGCCATGTCAGCACCGTCAGCCTTCATGCCCTCGGGATTCTCAATGGTGGTCAGCTTCAGCTGATAAGGCTCACCGGCCGTCTCCACCTGATAGCGGCTGCCATCAGAACCAACGGCCTCCAACTTTCCAGGTTCATAGCTGACATTGTCGAAGGTATGCAGGTAGTTATACTCCCGACGGCCCTTGCCCAGGCTCTTTCCGTTCAGGAACAGCTCAACCTCGTCAGCAGTAGATACGACATAGACGGGCTTGACGGTCTGGGCGGGATAGTTCCAGTGTCCGATGATGTAGGTCTTCGCCATTTCGTCATCAACCCAGCCGGTCCACATCGCCTGATGGACGAAGAAGGCATCCTTGGCAATGCGCATAGCATCGGTGACACCGCTGGTGCGGTAGTTCGACTCGCCACGATGGTGGGTGTTGGTGTCAGAGAAGACTATCTTCACGCCACCGCTGCTGACACGGGTACCCGTGCCGGGGCGCTCCACCCAGTAGTCATACCAGCGGCGCACCATCTCAATGGCAAACTCGTCCATGTTATGGTTATACTCACGGGCCGGCTGACCACGATAGAGCGGGCCCTCCCCTTCCTTGTGGAACGGATAGCTGTAGGCGTCCCAGTATTTGCGCAGGCCCTCGTCGCGGCAATACTCCATGGCCCACATGGGGTGCTTGTGCGACTTGTTGATGTACAGCATCTCACCGCCATATTCTGCCTCGTCAATATCCAGCATCTCACGGCTACCGATGGCACGTCCT
Source organism: uncultured Prevotella sp. (assembly GCA_946188165.1). Lineage (GTDB taxonomy): Bacteria > Bacteroidota > Bacteroidia > Bacteroidales > Bacteroidaceae > Prevotella. The sequence goes on along the minus strand of CAMHTW010000012.1, from coordinate 2,032 downwards.
CCATGAGGGTCGTACTGGTCGCGAATCTGCTTCAACTCCAGCATGTGTTCGCGCGAGATGCTCTCGTTGCCGCCCTCATAGAACAGGATGCTGGGATTGTTGCGGTTGTAGATGATGGCGTCGCGCATCAGCTCGGTACGCTGGTTCCAGCGCGGACCGGTCACATCCTTCTCGGCATCACCGGCAGGCATGGCCTGGGGCAGTCCCACTCGGTCGCACGACTCTATGTCCTGCTTCCAGGGGGTGACGTGCATCCAGCGCACCATGTTACCACCCGACTCCACCATCAGCTGGTTGCTGTAGTCGCTCAGCCATGCAGGCACGGAGATACCCACGCCGGGCCATTCGTTGCTGGTTCGCTGGGCATAGCCGTGCACCATGAGTACACGGTCGTTGAGCCATATCTTGCCCTCGCCAAAGCGCGTCTTGCGGAAGCCCGTCCGTGTAATGACCTTGTCGACGGCAGAACCATCGACCACAAGAGCCGTTTCAACAGTATAGAGATAGCCGTAGCCCCACGACCAGAAGTGCAGGCCGCCAACGGCTTGCTGGGCTGCTGCCACGACCGTAGCACCCGGTGCTGCCGTCACGTTGGCTCCCTTAAACGATGCCACCTCTCTGCCGTCCATGTCCTTCACGCGTACTTGCAGGGCGAAGGTACGTGCCGTAGCCTCCTCGTTCTTCACCTGCGACTCTGCATGGACCGTTGCCCGATGGTTGGGGACGTCGTAGTCTGTAGCATAGACGTAGGTACCCGTTGTGCCCAGGTCAGAATACAGGGGCAGGGTCTGATACAGTTTCCCCGTCACGTGCAGATACACGTTCTTAGGAATGCCACCATAGTTGGCGTTAAAGTTACGGTCGTTCCACTGGTAGCGACTGTCGTGCTTGCGCGAACGGTAGTTCCAACTGTTGTCGCAGCGCACGGCCAACACGTTCTCGCCCTCCTTGACAAATGGCGTCAAGTCGAAGCCACAGGCCATCACGCCGTTCTCGCTCATGCCGAGGCGCTGACCGTTCAGGTAGAAGTCTGCCCCCTGACGGACACCCTCGAACTCGATGAATATCTTAGACGTCTGCGAAGTGATGTTAGCAGGAAGCGTAAAGCGCTTACGATACCAGCAGATGGTATCGGTCAGGTCTACAATGTCTTTCTTGAATGCTTCCTGCCCGTTAAAGGCATAGGGAAGCGTCACAGGCAGCCAGCGGCTATCGTCGAAGTCAGCCTTGGCAGCCTCCTGAAAGTCGCCAATTTCCAAGCGCCATTCAGCATTGAAGTTCAGCTTTGTTCGTTCAACAGCATGAGCCGTGGCACACAACAGCAACATGCCAGTCATAAAAAACAAGATTCTTTTCATCATAGTTTGTTCATTAATTTGTAGTTGTTCTTTATTCATCACAATTGGCAGACATCAAGCAGAATGACTGTCGTTGTAGTTTGCTTTCGCCCGCAAAGATACAAATAAAGAAGGAACAAGCCAAACTTTTTTGCTTTTTTCTCGATAGTGACAACCATAAACATCCCATAGAAATCCCGGATTGCCTTTCATCTTCATCGTTTTTTCCTCCTATTATAATGATTTTATTATCCTACGCCAGTTCGGGATAAGATTAGAACAATGAGAGTTGATTAGTTTCCTCAATACAATACCCCTGAATAGCCTCAGGTTTGTTGTCGAAGAAACAATATGCTCCAAGTGCAGCGATAAGGTTCATCAGGAAATTGTTGACAGACCTATGTCTGGAGTGTACGAGATTTCCTTTGTCCTTGAGCACCGCCCGAAGGAGTGGAGGTTCAGGAAGAACCGTCGGAGGTCAGAAGAGGCATATTTTCAATCTCTTCATCAAATTTCTTACTAAATTCATCCGTAGCACAGAAAATTTCTGTAATTTTTTTATCCCGAACTGACGTTATATACTGAAATTTAATCAAACTATACCCTCTATACCGCTTTCCTCCCTAACTTGCTTGTTGACAGGTAATTAGTTCAGGGTACAGTTGCTGAAAACTATACCCCAACTGTACCCCAAC